>JBMFIF010000024.1:0-22885 GCA_049976445.1 Thermoprotei archaeon
ATGGTTTGTCCGCATAGTTTTAGGAGGGAGGCTGTGCCTTCTATGTATGAGTTGGTTGTGGATGCGAGGATTATGGTTTTCTTTACGGATTCTTTGTTTCGTGCGTGTGTGTTCATCGATCTGTCGAGAGGTTCATTAATATGTGATAGGTATTTGTTGCCATTATTAGATCGTAGGATTGTGCGCATGGTTTGCATAAACTTTGTAATACTGTCCTGCACTAAAAAGTTTTGAACTACTGTTTAGGACGGGGAGGAGGTCAGTTAGTTTTAAAAAAGAGAAATTTATAATTCATCTTGACCTAAAAATGTTTTTTATCGTTGAGGCAATAGCATTATATAATGGGTGCGAGACTGTCCACATAAGACACCACCTCCAGTTCACATACCAATAAGTGAAGAGGTTCATGAAGAGTAAGTTATCCTTTATTAGATAGTATTCGTTGCTCCTTTCTTTAGGGTAAAAGGTTATTAGGTTTTGAGTATGAAAATTTGTGGGTGGAGAAGTGTTAAGGCAAAAAGTTAATCGAATAACGATAGTTCTGATTATTATTATACTAATGATGTCATTAACAAATAGGCTTGTTGTTATGAACAATGCCCAACCAACTAACATGTCTTGGGATGAAATGCTTATAATAGGTGATGGTATGTTCTCCATACCTTGGCACTATGACAAGCTAGCAGATCTTAAGAGAGAATATGCGCTTGAAGCTCTTCACAACACTGTAGGCGCGTGGATAGATTATAGACCCTGGCTAAAATACCCTGATGAGTGGGATGTGAATATTCGCAGATTAATCGATGCGATACATGATGCAGGGCTTCCAGCAGGGGTTGCGTATGGCTTCCATGTTGGTGATTCCGTAAACTCGGCTTATGACGAACAAGTAGGATTCCTTCACTATTATAGGGTTCTCATTGATGAAAAGTGGAAGTATCCCAATGGTACAATTTCCCCAGACCCTTATTCAGTAGGAGCATCTAAGAGTTTCTCAGGTTTACCAGTATTCAGGATTTTCGGCGAGCCTCATGAGATAGAACTCTACCAAAGGGTTGACTTCACGTCAACCATGCAACCACAGAATCCTTACTGGTTGCGTTTCTTTGCAGAATGGGGTAAGAATGCTATAGATAGAGGTGCAGATACCTTCTTCATAGATAACCCAGATGGAATGTTCGTGTTCTTTTGGGGAGGCGGCTGGGGGTGTGCAGACACTTGGGAAGGAAGAGGTTTCATTAACTATCTCAAGAGTAAGTTTATACCGGAAGAGCTTAGAAAGTTAGGTGTAACGAATATAGAAAACTTCTGCTTAAGAGACTATTTGGTCTCAAAGTATAAGCTTTTAGGGGTGAGTGGTAACTATATTAAAGTTAGAGAGAAGTTTGTAACGAGTTGGCCCTATGAGATTGTTCACTTCGAAAATGTGGACGAAATTATGGGAGATCCGTTAGTTAAGGCTGCATTGTTATACTGGTATAAAGCTATGCATAATTTCACTAGAAGTTATATTGAGAACCTTAAATCCTACGCCAAATCAAATGGTAAGAGCATTCTAGTTACTGTCAATCAGTACTTCAGCTGGATTCCTCATATAACACTTACACCTTTTGTCGATATCATTTATGTTGAAACAAATCAATTCATACGATACCCTCTTCAAACGAACTCCTTCATCTGTAAAATGGCACTTCCTGCTGGAAACTATTCCAAAAAAGTATGGATAGGTGAACATATCATGCAGTTCACGAATCCATATTCCCCCGGCAACCCACCCAGTGATATTTCAAACTTTATTAAGATACAAGTTGCTGAACATTTTGCCTCGGGATGTGTGAGACTCGTACCTTTAGGTACAGGATGGTACGGAGAAAGTTGGCCTCCGCAAAGACTAATCGTAGGGTCTGAGAGGACCAATGTTTCGAAGTATTATAGGTTCATTGCTAACAACAGGGAATTCTTTACAAATGTAAGGCCTTACAGCAATGTTGCGTTATTAGTCTCGTTACCTACTGCGATTTGGAACTATATACCGGCTTTAGGAGTTTTCCGTGGTGGGCTTGGAAATGATTATCAAAAAGAACTTTGGGGTTGGGCTAGACTGCTTGAGAATCTTGGAATACAATACGATGTCCTGATGCTCGGAATGAAAGAAATCTTTTCCACTGATTCAATAAGTAGGCTTAGCGATTACGACTTAATCATCGCTCCCATGACCTCGCACGTCTCTGAAGAAGATTTCAGAGCAATTTTAAGTTATTTATTAAGGGGAGGAAAACTTATAACTACGATAAATTTCGCTAGTTATGACGATGTGAATAACCCTAGGAATGTGGGTATTATCGAGAAAGTGTTGAATAACTCAAATGTGTTCATAGTTGATAATTGGATGGGTATGAGATATTTAGAATCAATTAAGAATGGTAAGCCTGATACCACTTTGAAAGCAAACATGGAAAAAGCAATAATGAAAGGATTGAAGGATAGATTTATTTTCTCTGCTGAAAAACCTGAGAACGTTCTGGTAACAGTTCAATATCAACCCAATAGGGGGAGATTCATAATACATCTTGTCAACTACAATTACCGCTACGATTCGCAAAAAGATTACTTAGACGCTGTGAATTGGATTAACCTGAGCCTAAATATACCGAAGCCGCTCACACCTCGTACAGCCTATCTCTTATCACCTGATTTCAATAGCACAATAAAATTAGAGTTCTCATTTAAAGATCATTCATTCAATGTAAGAATCCCTCGTCTGGATGTGTGGGATATTGTCGTACTTGAACTTGAACTGCCTACTGTTACAAAGACAGCATATACGACACTTACGGAAACCATAACTACTCAAACAGTCATGACAACCACTAAGACTATTACAGAAGTATCAGAAAGAACGATAACTGTCTCGACAAAAGAATACAAGTTTTTAACAACTACACAAACCATAACTTCTCATAAGATTTTAACAACGACTACGACTATCATAGTGCAGATAGAGGATCTATTGATTACAACAAAAATGTTAGTAGGCATTATGATAGGTGTGATCATAACGTTAACTATAGTTACGTTACTAAAATACCGAAAAGCGAGAAAATCATGAGGCTTTTCATAAGTCAAAAATAGAAAAAGGAGAATCGAAGTAGGAGTTATGTATGAACAGAAGACAATGCTGGCATAGGATACAATAAATTTCAGTAGTCTTTGTATGTCATGTTAAAGTTTAAGTGTTCTGTTCTATAAATGGTTGTGTAAGAAAATTTTATCATGAAAAGCTGAGACTACTAACTATATAAAGAAACTGTGTAGCACCTGCTACAACTAAAATATTCCATTATATTCCATTTTGTCGCATATGGGACTGGCAATCATCAAACCTTGGTTTTAGTATATATTTTCTAGTTGAAATATAGATTAGTTTTTCACGTGATTTTCACGAAACAACCTCTGTTTCCACTGGAAACTCGCAAAAGAGTATACTTAAGCTTAATGTCGCATATGTTATGAAAAAGTTTATTTTATAGTTATTCATTACTAATGAATAACGAGGTGTGATAACGGTGGGTGATAACAAAATTAAGGGTGGTAACAAAACAAGTAACCGTTATTAAGCTTGGGGGGTCTATTCTTAAAGCTCCCCAAGATTTTGATGAAATTCTGAAAAAGTTGCTTGAACAATTTGAAGGGCATAGATTAATTCTAGTGGTTTCGGCTATAAAGGGAATAACAGATTTAATCATTTCTGCATGTGAGAATCCTTCTAAAGATATTCTTGAGAAAATACTCATGCCGTATTATAATGCATTAGAGGAATTGGAATTAGATAATGATGCTTATGAAGGTTTAAGGAAACTTTCAGAAGAGTTTGTTCATGTTATACAAAATTGTATTAATTCGCAGTCTTATAAAGATAAGGCACTTTCTTTTGGTGAAAGAGCATCAGCATTAATAGTCAATGGCTGGCTAAGGTCTAAAGGGTATAATTCGAGAGTTTTTGGACCAAGCGATATCGGTTTAATAACAACATCTGAATATAGTAATGCATCACCATTAATGCCATATGTTCTCTTTAACATTAAAGGGTCTCTTGAGAAGGTGATTATCAACGGCGTTATTCCTGTTATTCCTGGTTTTATAGGTGTTAATGCTGAAGGGAATATAACGACTATGGGTAGAGGGGCTTCAGATTTAAGTGCTGTGCTTGTTGCTCAATCATTAGAAGCAAATAATTTATATTTGATTACTGAAACTCCTGGGATAATGTCTGCTGATCCAAAAATAGTACCTGATGCGAGAGTTGTTCCACTAATCGATCTGGATGAAGCACGTGTGGCCGCAGAGTATAAAGTTAAAAATTTGCATAAAAAGACATTTGATTATATTAGTGGTTTTAGTGGAGTAATAAAAATTGTTAACAAGAATTTTATAGGAACAACAATAACTGGCTCATATTCACCTGATTATATAAAAATAGTTACTAATCATAACGATCTATTAATCATAATAGGACGAGGAGTTAATAAGGATATAAAATATTTACTTAATGCTATCAATCTCAATAAATGGAACGTTCTTAATTTAAATGAAGTGCATGCTGTATTAAAAACGCCGTCGAATGTTTATGATGTGATGTGTAAAGTTCATAAAGTGATATTAGGAATGTGGGGTGATGAATGATGACTTATGATGTGGCAGTACTTGGTGCAACTGGAATAGTTGGTCAAAGGTATGTAAGTTTTTTGAGTAAACATCCATGGTTTAATTTAGTTCAGGTTGCTGCAAGTGATAGGAAAGCTGGTATGAAATATGGATCTGCAGTTTCATGGTTTATAGAGGACCCAATGCCTTCAGATATTGCTGATCTTAAAATTTCTAGGGCTGCACCGCAAGATTTTAAAGGTATTGATATTATCTTCTCTGCTTTGCCTACCGAGGTTGCTAAGGAGGTAGAGATGCAGTTTGTAAAAAATGGTTTTTCAGTATTCTCTGATACAAGTCCTTATAGAATGGAACTTAGTGTGCCTCTAGTGATCCCAGAGGTGAACCCTTCACATTTAGAGTTATTGAAAGTTTTACCGAGTAAATTTGGTGGTATTCTTGTTAAATCACCTAATTGTACATCTAATGTTCTTTCTCTTAGTTTAAAACCCCTTATAGATACTGTTCAAGAATTAAAGCTAGTGAACGTGGTTTCTCTTCAAGCTATCTCAGGCGCTGGTTATACTGGATTATATTCAATGAGTATACATGATAATGTTATTCCTTACATAAAAGGTGAGGAGGAGAAGCTTTCTACTGAACCAAGAAAGATTTTAGGAAGTATCAATAATAATGAGATCGTACAACGTAATTTATGGATTGAGGCTACTACTACAAGAGTCCCAGTTATAGATGGTCATACGGTGGTTGTTCATGCATTAGTCGAACAGGATGTAGAGTTTGATTTGATTCTTAAAGCGTATGAAGAATTTTCTGGCATTCCTCAAAAGTTGAATCTTCCAATGGCTCCTAAAAAGCCTATTGTATTACGTAATGAATACGATAGGCCTCAGCCTAGACTTGATAGAAATTTAGAGAGAGGCATGGCAGTAAGTGTGGGAAGACTCAGGTTATATAAAACAGGTGATGTTAATGTAATAAAATATGTTGCTACAGGTCACAATACTGTAAGAGGAGCGAGCGGGAATACTATACTTAATGCCGAATTAGCTGTTGCTTTAGGATTTTTGAAGAAATAGTAACATAATGTTTTCTTTAAAATTTAATTTGTTCATAAAGCTTTAAATTCCTACATTTTTAATTAATGAGTGAGGTTTTATGCGAAGTATAGAGTGGATTAGTGGTAAAGTAAGGTTTATTGATGTAACAAAACTGCCTACTCGATTAGAAATTGTTGAAACTAGTGATTACGTTGAGTTAGCAAATGCAATTAAATCTATGAAGATAAGAGGGGCACCAGCTATTGGTGTTGCAGTAGCATTTGGATTAGCACTTGTGGCATATCACAGTAAGACTGTTCGCTATGAAGATTTCATGGATGAACTTAAGCATGCTGCTCAAGTTCTTTCAAATGCTCGGCCTACTGCAGTAAACGCATCATGGGCAGCAGGCAGAATATTAACAAAAGCTTTATCATATAATAGTCTTTCAGAAGTAAAGAAAGCAGTTATTAATGAAGCCATAAACATGGCTGAAGAGGATGTGAAGATAAATAAAGCGATGAGTGAATACGGTGCTTCGTTAATAAAAGATGGTGATGTAATAATTACACATTGTAATACTGGAATGTTGGCAACTGTAGATATAGGTACTGCTTTGGGTGTTATAATAAGGGCACATAAACAGGGTAAGAGGATAATGGTGTATGTCGATGAAACGCGTCCTGCTCTTCAAGGTGCAAGACTTACTGCTTGGGAGCTTAAGCATGCTGGTGTGCCATTTAAGTTAATCGTTGATAGTGCAGCAGGAATAGTGATGAGAAATAAAGGTGTCACAAAAGTTTTTGTTGGAGCTGACAGAATTTTACGTGATGGACATGTGATAAATAAGATTGGCACTTATACCCTTTCTGTTTTAGCTAAAGCTCATAATGTTGAGTTTTATGTTGTAGCTCCCACATCAAGTTTTGATATGACAAGACATATTAATGAAGTAATAATAGAAGAGCGTGATCCTAGGGAGGTCACCTGCATTAAAGGTAAACGTATTGCACCAAGGAACATTGAAGTTTATAATCCAGTATTTGATATAACACCACCTGAGAATGTTACTGGAATAATAACTGAAAAAGGGATAATCTATCCACCATATTCAGAAAATATACCAAAAATTTTAATATCCTCTTCATCTTAAGAGTAAAGTTTCTAACCATAAAAGAGTAAATCTATGCTTCATAAAGTATAACTATTTGGTTTTTATTTTTAAATCTCAAAAGGTTCATGAGCTTTTTAACGTCTGACTTATTTAAAGAATATAAATAAAATATCCGATCTATTACAGCACCAGTAACTAATAATAATTGATAAAGAAGAATTTGACGATTGATGTTATTTGGATTCTCTTCAAAAACAATTACGCGATCGTCATTTTTTAATGCTTTCTTAGATATGTGAAACATTTCTCCATATTCGTTTTGAACCTTTATCGAGGAATCGTTAGGTATGTATTTTTCATCATAAACGAGAACTAATGGTTTATTTAATGCGTTAGAAATGTATGCAGCTATGATTGCAATAGGCGAAGTTGTTGTTATCACTTTGTCGATGTTTTTATTGCACATAAATTTAACATAAACCGATATTAACCTTAAGTAGTCAGGTGTCAGATTTATTGCGCCATCACTATTTAAATAATCATGAATTATTCTTTGAACTACCTTAGATATGACCCATCGTGTTGTTGCTAATCTCAATATACGTTCAGTCTTAATTTTATTAGGTATCATCTTTCCTGATGCATATCTACTAAGAAGGTTTGGTGATATCCCAGTTAATTGTGCTATCTCTGAATATGTTAGAAAATTATTTTTAAGAATTTTAATTATATTAACTGCATTAAGTTCATTCTCGATCTCATCCAACCTTGTACTTTCATTTTTCTGCAATGTCATTATCCTATACAAATACAACCCTAAACATATAAATTATTTACCTTTTCTATCGCTTAAGGAATTCTTTCACAAAATTAATGATATTTTTAATAAATTGATAAATCAATTAAACAGACCTACTGTTAGATCATACTTTCTCTCTGTAATATTTTTAAGCGTTGAATTTTTATACGGTTCTTTAGTTTCTCAGAAAAACAAAATTAAGGTATTTAAATATCTTTTGTGACTTATTTTATATGAAAGTGGTTAGAGATCCAATTCATCAGAATATACTTCTTACAGATTTAGATATAAAAATAATAGATACACGTCCGTTTCAAAGGTTGAGAAAAATTAAGCAAACAGGAATGGTTTATTTGGTATATCCTGGTGCACAGCATACTAGGTTTGAGCATTCAATAGGTACTAGATATGTCGCTGAACAAATTCTTTCAACGCTTAAAATAAATGGTTTAGAGATTGCTAAAGATGAGGAAAAATCATTATATGCTGCTGCTCTTTTGCATGACATAGGCCATACGGCTTTATCGCACTCTGTTGGTGATATTATTTTAGGATCGGAAGGACACGAACTAGTAGCTAGACAAATTATAAAACATACTGAAATAAATGATATTCTAAAGAGTGAAGGTTTAGATCCTGATAAAATCTCCGATATGATAGTAGGTAAAGTTGGGTTTCTTTCTCATATAGTTAGGGGAGAAATTGATGCTGACAGGTTGGATTATCTTAGAAGAGATGCATATTATTGTGGTGTAGCGTATGGTGTTATAGATACTAGAATATTTACTGAATATAAGGTTTTTAACAATACCCTGACCATTTCAAGGAAGGGATTAAGACCAGCAGAGTCAGTATTATTTGCACGTTATCTTATGTATAACATTGTTTATAATCATAAGACTGTTAGAATCGCATCAACAATGATTTCACGAGCTATTGAATATGCACTTAAAAATAATGTACTACGTGTAGAAGATCTTTATAAGATTGGTGATGAAGAGTTAATGGGAATCCTTATCAAATCTGAGGGCGAACAAAAAAGACTGGCACAACTAGTAAGTGAGAGAAAACTCTTTAAAAGAGCTTATTATCAGGATTGGGACGAAACGAGTAAAGATCTAATTAAAATGTTACTCCAAGCACGCAATAATATAACACTAAGAAATAAATTGGAAGAAGAAATTGCAAACGTTGCTGGTGTCAATCCTCAAGATGTTCTGATAGATATACCGGAATTACCTATATTAGAAGAGGCTGAAGTCAAAATATTAACAAACAATAATATAGTAGATATTAAAAGTTTGTCACCACTCTCTGAAGCGCTCTCAAGCGCGTATAAAAGAGCGTGGAATTTTGCAATATATACTACAAAAGAAAATAAGGAAATTGTTGCTAAAGCGTCACAGAAGATATTTAAATAAAAAAATTAAGTTATTTTAAAATAATTTTTTGCGAGCATTTCAGAATCTTTTTTACTCATGCCATGTACTGTACTCATGTGTTCACTTACTAATTTTATCATTTTGCTTGTTCTCTCTGAAACTATTTCGACACCACAATAATCACACCTCCAATACATTGTTAATAATCTATTCAATAGTTCTTTTGCGTATATTGCATCTCCGTCAAAACTCTCGTCTAATGATGCTCGCTTCAGTAGCCAGACCAAATATCTTAACTCATCTGGTGTTAGCCTCATTTTTTATACACTAAAGTTAACAATTATTTAACAAAATATATAAATGTAACGGTCTCATATTAATGAAAGCTATTAAAATCCAACATGAAATATACTCAAAAGTTCATTATTAGAAGAAATTGATTGAATAAGAGTTTGTTTACAAACTTTCTCACTTTGAAAACTTCATGCATTAGCAAAAATAACATCAACAACCGCTAAATATTTTGAGAACCATCCATTCATTTTATTCTGATTTTGTTAAGTTAAGTCCGAGTAATGGTGACGTTTATATAGATCAAATAAATAATTAAATAAAGTATAAATAAATAGTAGTCGTGTAGAAGTAGGTGTTATTGTATGCCTCTGCTGCATGGTTATAAATATCTTGAGGTTGTTCCTGAGAGAAGAAGTGGTAGACCTACTGTTAAAAATACTCGTGTTACAGTTGATGATATACTTGAGATGCTTGCTACTGGCTGGAAACCAGAAGAAGTTGCTGAAGAGCTTGAAATTCCATTAGAAGCTATCTACGAAGCTTTAAAATATGCTGCTGAATCGTTGAAGAAGGTTATAGTAGTTGCTGAAACTTCTAGCTGACGAAAATATACCAAAAAAGTTAGTAACACTACTTATTGAACATGGAGTAAATGTTACTAGATTACAGGATCTGGGATTAAGAGGTGTTAGCGATGAAGAGCTTATAGAGAAAGCTAATGAGCTCGGGAGAATAATACTAACAAGAGATTCGGACTTCATTACACCTCACACCTTATTGAGAGTAAGAAGTGGTGTAATCCACATCTCCTTCCAACCAACAAAAAATGAATTACGAACACTAGCAAAAAGGATAGCAATACTATTAAAAGGATTTAAACCAAAGTTAGGTCTACTAGTTATAGTAACACGTGAATACATCGAAATATATCAGTAAAAATAGCTTATGACATAATGATATTTTATAATTATTTTTTCTTCAACACCTTAATCAGCAGTTCTAAAATATTAACTAGATAAGAGTTTGTTTACAAACTTTCTCACTTTGAAAACTTCATGCATTAGCAAAAATAACATCAACAACCGCTAATAAGTTAAACTTATCTAGCTAATACCTAAAGTTAACAGTACCAAGGCATGAAGATTGCCCAGATAAGCCATCAACCACAACATCATCTCTACATAATAAGTGGGTAGTCTCTAAGGCATGACAAGTTAAAGTTAAATATCTCTTTGATAAAAATAATAGTGATCGGTGATGGATAACCAATCGATAGGATAATCAAAGAAAACGAGTTCTTTAAACTACATATGAATGTATCAAGAAATCGGTGGATCGTTTTTGATGTTGAGGGTGTTCTTGTTGATGGTGAGTATTTAGTTGAGTTAGCTAATTTGGTTGGTCTTGGTAAAGCAATTGATGAGATTACTCGACGAGGATTATTAGGGGAGATTAATTGGGATGAAGGATTAATCATGCGTCTTAAAATGCTAAATGGTAAAATAAACAGGAAAATGGCGGAAGAAATTGCGTGGAAACTTCCTCTTATGAAAGGAGCTAAGGAAACTTGTGCTAGATTAAAGGAACTTGGATTTAATATAGTTGCTGTAACGGGAGGATTTCAGTTTTTGGCTAATCGTGTTGAAGAGGAGCTAGGATTAGACGTAGTTATTAGCAACAAGTTATTCTTTGATAGTCAAGAAAAAATTAGTGGAATACTATTTGAGGTCAGTTCAGATAAAGCTGCAGCTTTAACACGTTACATAGGTAAACGCATTGTAGATGTCGCTGTTGTTGATGGTGCAAATGATCTAACATTATTTAATATTGCAAAAACCAGAATAGCATTTAATGCTGCGCCAGTTGTAGAACTTAAAGCAGATATTTCAATAAAAGAAAAGGATTTAAGTAAAATATTTAAGTATCTAAAATTCTAAGATTTTTATTTATTTTCTACTAATTAAGAGTTATTTTTAAATATTTGTCTTTGTAAAAGTGAATGTTAGGTGAGCGTGATGAATCAGGAAATTGGGGCGAGCGTGATGAAATTGGGAACAAACTTATTTGCATAAATTGCGAGACAGTTTTTGAACCAAATCCATGGTTATTTAAATGTCCAAAATGTGGTGGTCTTCTTGAAGTAAAATATTCAGAAGCGAAATTATCATGGGATGAATTGAGGAAACGTCCTCTTAGGGTATGGAGATATAAAGAACTTCTACCTCGTGTAGAAAATCCTATATCTTTAGATGAGGGTGGTACACCACTTATCCGTTCAAACATGTTTAATAATGTTTACATTAAGTTTGAAGGTACTAATCCAACTGGTAGTTTTAAAGATAGGGGCATGACAGTAGCAATAACAATAGCAAAAGAAGCAGGAGCTAAATCTGTTATTGTTGCATCAACAGGTAATACTGCCGCATCTGCATCAGCGTATGCGGCTAGGGCTGGTTTGCAATGTTACGTATTCCTTCCTCAAGGTGCTGTTGCACAAGGAAAATTGGCACAAGTCTCATTACATGGTGCTAAGATTATTGAAATTCAAGGCAATTTTGATAAGGCATTACAAATGGTTATTGATATAGCTAACAATAAAACGATTTATCCGTTAAACTCCTTTAACCCATGGAGATTAGAAGGACAAAAAACAATAACATTCGAAATATATGATCAACTAGGTTGTCCAGAATGGGTCGTAGTTCCTGTAGGAAATGCTGGTAATATTTCAGCTATATGGAAGGGCTTTAAAGAACTAAAAACATTAGGACTATGTAATAAATTACCAAAAATGGTTGGTGTTCAAGCTGAAGGTGCGTCACCATTAGCTACAGCGTGGATGAAAAAGCTAGAGGGTCCACTTTTCGTGGAAAATCCAGAAACTATTGCAACAGCAATAAGAATTGGCAAACCTGTAAATTGGCCTAAAGCATGGAAAGCTATAAAGGAATCTGGTGGTCTTTTTATAACAGTAACAGATCATGAAATTATGTCGGCACAAAAATTACTAGCAAAAAAAGATGGGATCGGAGCAGAGCCTGCTGGAGCGGCCAGTATAGCTGGGTTAAAAAAACTTATTGAACAAAATATAATCAATAAAGAGGAATTAACAGTCGTGATTGTAACCGGCCATGCCTTGAAAGATCCGTCATCTGCATTAGATGGATTTAACATAATAAAAGCTAATCAAGAAGAAATATTGCATTTGATGAAAGGTGATTTTAATGAAGGTTAGAGCATATTGTAGTTCTGCTAATTTAGGAGTTGGTTTTGATGTTGCAGCAGTTGCATTAGATGCGTTTTATGATGAAGTTGAGGTTTCTGTGAAACCTGGGAGTGGACAGATAATAACTGAATTTTATGGACCATACTCAGAAAATATTCCGTTAGAAGATAACACGGCATTATTAAGTGCTCGACTTCTTTTAACTATGAGTAAAGTTGATGTTGATGTTCATATAAAAGTTTGGAAAGGAATACCATTAGGACTTGGATTAGGAGGAAGCGGAGCTACTGCAGTAGCTACTGTGAAGGCATTAAGTTTAGAACTAGGTTTAAAAATTGATGATATGAAATTAGCATTGATAGCTGGACTTGCAGAAAAGGCTGCTGCAGGATCACCACATTATGATAATGTCACTGCAAGTTTATTAGGAGGCCTTATAATAATCTATAGTCTAAATCCATTAAGAGCATTAAGATTCTATCCCAAAGGATACTTTGTGCTCGGTGTACCACACGTAAAAACACCGCCACGCAAGACTGAAGTGATGAGGGTGATAATTCCTAAAACCCTGTCATTAGAAATGTTACCACCTAGTCTCGGTCGTATGGCTGCCTTTGTATCCGGACTTTATACTAATTCATTAGAATTAATAGGCCAAAGCATGACGGATGATATAATAGAACCTGTAAGAGCACTAATAGTTCCTGCATATGAAAAATTAAAGAAATACACTAAAGAGGCTGGAGCGTTTGGATTCACAATAAGCGGCGCAGGCCCAAGTGTTATAGCATTAACTGATGAAGAGCATTTAAAAAATGTAATGTCAGCAATGTCGAAGGCATATAATGAAGAAAACATTAAAGCAGACATAATACCTGCAAAACCCGCATCCTCAGCATCGCCAGTATAATTACTCACACAGGATATATGGCCTTCCTGAAAGTCAAGGCTTTCATCTTTTACAACATTTTCTTCATGACTCAAACCAAAAAACTTCCAGTCTTTTCTTTGAGTTATCATTCATCATTATCTCACTTATTTCATTGAAAACACGTCATTCGACATGAAGTTTCAGCGTTCAGTATAGAGTGAAAATTATTTTCATCTCATTAACGTATGGGCTAGTTTTTTGAGCTTAAAAGGATAGGCTTAGAGTCTTCTTCTACATTTGTTTCTATTTCTCTCTGATCTCTTTCCTACTCTAAAGGACAGAATTTGTTATTTTTATTAAAGATAATTAAGCTCACGAATTTTAGTGGGAATATTTAAATATGTGGGAATAAAAATATTTAGTGGGCTAAATTTTATGAAGATCGTGAAAGTAGATAAAAAAGGCAGAGTGGTGATTCCGAAAAGTCTCAGAAAGAAGGCTAAAGTGAAGGAGGGGGATTATGTTAGGATTAAGGCTGATGAGAAAAGTATCGTCATTGAACCTCTTGAATCTATCGCCGATAAATACTTCGGAGTTTTCAAGATAACACAATGGCCAGAAGACCTAGATGAATTCGTAGTCGAGGTTATGAGAAAATGGTGGTTCCAGAAAGTTACGTAGACATAAACGTATTTGTATACTGGCTCGGTAATCATCCTGACTTTGGCAAAATAGCTTATCAGTGGATAAAGAAAATTGAGAATGTACCAAAAGGAAAATATATAACATCCAGCCTAACACTATATCAAGTCGCTGTAATAATGGCTGGTTTAACAGGAAGAAACCTAAAAGATAAAGAATTAGTTGAAGAAATTGTGAATCCAATAACAAGTCTTCCCGGCCTAATAGTATCACCATTAACTTCAGAAGATGTATCTAAAGCTGTTAGCCTAATGAGAGAATATGACTTAGATTATGAGGATTCTTTGCACTTAGCTGTTGCAATAAGAAACAAAGTGAAAGAAATCATATCAAATGACCAAGACTTCGATAAAACACCGTTAAAAAGAAAATTTCTCTAATCAGTATCTCTTTACAAAAAGCTCGAAGAGAAAAGCCCAGAACTTTAACTCTGAGATGAATTTCTAATAGTCTTAAATACCTTAATTAATGATGCGCCTCTCATTTTTGAGGTGGAGAATGCAATTTTTCTATAATAATTTCAGTTCCATTTAAGAGCGGTGTTCCTCCATATTTACCCTTTCTATTTCCAATTAAGGAATTTACTGGTTTTCCGTCTAAATCCATTAATGCGCTTTTATAGATCCAAGCAATGTTTTCTGGAGTATTAGGATCTTTAATTGCTTTCATTTTCGCAATACCATATTTTGATCTCACGATTACATGTCCTTCAATATTATGTGTGTAAATTATTGGTTCTGGTTTTCCATATATTTCTTTAAATTGACTATTTGTATAGAGTGGATGGGATGTGAAGACTAGTGTTAATGACCTGGGCATCTCAATATTTTCTGGTAATGGTTTTACTGTGATAGTGTAGTTAATTTGAGGGTTGAGTTTTACTATTTTCTTTGATTTTAACTCGCTCAGTGTTATTCCAGTATTTTTTAATGCAGTATTTATTGCTTGCCATGGATCTTCTTCAATTAGCTGGTGTGTGATCCTTGTTTCTTTTGAAAGGAGTTTCACTAGGTCGGTTTCTGTTATCCCTATAGGCTTCATTATGGGCTCATTATAGATTAAATATTGATGCCAATAACTGTAGATTACATCATATTTTTCTAAAAACGTTGGTGCATGAATAACAATATTAGCAATCTTTGCTGTCTCACTCCAGAATGGATCATGTACTGCTAAGAGTAGTCTTCCTTCATTCACAGCTTCTATGATCCTATCGCTCATTGGAAGTGAAACTATCGGATTTGAATTCCATACAAACATTAATTCTATTTCTTTCCTACTAACGTAATCACCCACATCAGCCATTCCGATGATTCGAGAAGGTTGTTCTAAATGTAATCCTCTAAGGTATGCAAAATCAATATTCCATCCTTGACTGTTAGAATAATAGAAACCTCTTTCGATACCTAATAATGCCGGTATTAATGAAATCATTCCTATCGCATCACCACCATTCACACTTCTACCTAGTGCGAATCCTATCAGAGTAATTGGTTTAAAGTCGTGATAAAAATCGACTAACTCATCTATTTGTTCTTTACTTAAACCTGTTACAGAACTTATATAATCAATGTTAAACTTTTTAACGTAATTAACTAGTTCGTCAAAGTCCTTGATTTTATTTGTGTATTTTTCATCCTGATAATTTTTTTCTAGTATTCTTTTTATAATGCCTATTGCAAGTAGTACATCAGTACCAGGTTTTACTAAGTATGTTTTTTCAGATTTTTTGGCTGTATCACTTATTCGAACATCTATGACAACTTTAATTTTATCTTTAACGAGATGCCATCCATGTATAAAACTTATGCTCGCAGGAAAAGCCCAGAAAACTATAGCTTTAGCATTAAGCATATCCTCAGGTAGTGCTCCAAAGCTTGTGCCATAATGCGCTTTTATAGCTGCGTGACCTTCACTACTGCATATTGAATAGTCCGTTGACGATGCATGTATAACATTCCAAAATCTAGCTGGATAATACCATGTAAGTAATCCTTGATTACCATCATACTCAACATGCAGAATTTTTGCAGGATCCCTTTTTAATATATCAATAAGTCTCTTAGCTAAATATGAGACAGCATCATGCAAAGATACTTCTTTTCCATCAATATATGCTGATGTTATTCTATTGACATTGTTTCTTTTGAGATCTGATCTACCTCGTGCACATGTAAAACCGTTTATTGGAAAAATGTTTAGTGGACGATAATTTTCATTAAAAATACATGTATCATAACAATCTCTGGGACACGCTATTACCATAATTTTATTTAATTTTCACAAAGATTTATTCTTAAACTTAATTTCATAAATTTTTATGAAAAATAAGATTCAACTCATATTTCAAGCGAATACTTAGAGAAAAGAAACTTGTAAAAACAACTCTACTGTTTATATTGAATTAAGTTAAGTACAGGTTACAATTGGCCAACGAAGTTTCTAAAGAAAGACCTTTAGAATAGGAATTCAAGAGAATAATGATTCTCTGAACCAAAAAGAAGAGTAAGGTAACTTAATGTTTACTTCATATTTACAAGTTAGATGAGGTACTATAAACGGTGTCTACTTTTTGATAAAACTACTATGAAAATATCTCCAACTAATTGTAGTAATGTTTATTTTGTTATACTACTCTGATACTAAAATAGAGTGTAAAAATATGTATTGTTTGAACATGAAAAACATTACTTGGATAAAAAGCTTTGAAGTGGATTCACTACAAATTTATTTTGCGGCCTCACTGGAGATTCAAGAAGAGCTTATAGCAAGCGGTTTTCAAGTTCCAGCAGGAAAATATAAAGAAATAGAAACTCCTGTTCCTATAATTTATGCTAACTTTAGAGGATGGCTTAAAACGCCGAAACCCATAACCATTGAGAGAGTAATTCCGCCAGAATGGCTGGAGTTAAATGCGAAGAGTTTGGGTTGGACTGAAAACGTTTATAATAATAAGAGAGCATTTTATTTTTCACCTGAAGAAGTCTATGTCGATATTGGAATGGATGATGAGAAGAACATTTACTTTAAGCTTGATATAATAGGTTACCACTTAGAGAGAGAACATCTATTAGAGGAATAAATCCAAATAAATGGAATAACTGGGCTATGTTTTACATCCCTTTGAGTGATCTTGATGAACTTCTTAAAGTTCTCGAAGATACTCTTGGAACTATTAAGCCACCCTCTCAAGAACTAAAAGTAAGAAAAGAGAAACAGCAAAATGGTAAAGAAATAACATACTATGCATATGTAGGTGATAAAGCAAAAGTAGGAATACCCATTAAATATTTCAGCTTATGTCTCGGGTGCTTTCCATTAGCTTTAAGGTATCTTCAAATGAAAACAAAAGAAACTAGATCTAAACTTAACTTTGTTCATTTGCATGAGTCTATAGTTAATGAACTTAAATTAAGACTCGAATTAGATCCTCAAGTAAACACAGGACTGAAAATTGGTGTTGCAAAAATACTAGGTAAGAGACCTCAAATAATGTTTAAACTAGCTTCTAATACTCCTAAAACTATTAAAGGTATCATTAAAGAGCTAGTGAAAGGTAAGGCTAGGGGTAAAATAGTTCAGTGTAAACATGAAAAGCCTATACAATGCATAGTTGTTGATGGAAATCTTCTATATCACGCATTACTAACCATACGAGATTATCTAAGTGAACTACCTAGTGAAGAAGAACATGAGAGGATGTTGGAAAGGAGAACATCAAAATAACATTAAGCTTTTTTTGTCATTATCTCTATCCTTTTCACTCAATTTCTTCTCTATGTTTTCTCTTATTTTTGATCTGAGACGCTTAGCATCTTCCCTAATCATTAGATTGAAGTTTATCGTGTTAAAGAGCCTTGGATTACTAACACCTAGTCTTTCCTCAATAATCTCTCTTAACTCTAAGTCTAATTCATAACCTATACAATCCCTACCAAGTCTCATCGCAACTAAGCACGTTGTCCCTGTCCCGAGGAATGGGTCTAATATTGTTTCTCCGACATAACTGTACAGCCTAATTAAACGCTCAACAAGTTCTTCAGGGAAAGCCGCTGTATATTTGCTCCACTTCTCAGATGGAAGCACATTCTTGATATCCCATACCGAGAGGTACCATTTTTCTGCTTGGAACTTTGTCATGTCGATTCTGCTTCTTTTCCTGACATCCTGTGGTACACTCGATCTATTGAACTCGCCCATTTTCTTGAATACTACTATTTCCTCGTATATGTTATCCGGGTAATAGTACATCGGGTATGGATGCTGCACTAGAACTCCGCTTCTTCTGCTTATCCTGATGTACCCTTCAGGTTTTCTCCATATGATCTTCTCCTGATACTCGAAGCCCACTTCATGAACCATGACATGGATTAAGTCTGCTACAATGGGATAAAGTTTTCCATCGATTCTTACATCCTGAGTAACGAAGCACATGTACCTGCCTGGTTGTAAAACTCTCAGAAGTTCTCTTCCCACTTTCCTTAATAAGTCCAAGAATTCACTATAGCTTTTGAATAATCCAGGAAAATCAAATGGTGCATTGTAATACGGTGGTGAGGTTATGACTAGATGTATAGTGTTATCTTGTAACTCATGCATGTCCTCAGAACTACCAAAGACTACTTTGATGTTGACCATGTAAATCACCCGTATAGGCTTCCAGAAGCTTTATGATGCGATTCAATAGCTCATTCCACTGCAAGGTGTCCTTAAGAGCCCATAGTACTATGTCCCCTGTGGATAGTTTCAAAACACTAAGGAATTTCTGCCATGTATAACCATGCTTTTTAAGTTCAGTCTTCCAGTTTTCCCAAAAATACTTAGGTAAATCATTAAAACTCCACACAGCAAGATTGTCGTAAGAGGCCTCATTCAGGGATGAACCGGAATACGCTATATTTTTCACTTGTTTCATTTTTTTCTTCAATTCCACAGGTTCACTCAGCATCCGAAGATCTAACCCCATTCTAGTATCCCCATAATACATAATACTAAATCCCTTATATATTTTACAAAAATGAAAGCCTTGACCTTTCAGACAGGGAGAGTGTCGTAGAAGACTTCAAATAAGAGAATTTATTAAATTTTATTGTTAAAGGAGTTGTGCGATATAAATGTTATCTTTGTTACTAATGATACGGGCGTTTACTTTTTGTCCTTCTTCTAGTTGTTCTTTTGATATGACAGTGATTATTCTGTTCTTATTCTTAGGTATGCCGATCCATTCATTTTTTAACCAGCCTGGAGCTATTATCTCCACGTTTATTGTAGAATTCTTTTCGTAAAGTATTGGTAGTGTGGGCCTTTTTTCAAAACCAAAATCTTTAGGATCAGGTATTAACTTTACTTTATATTTCTTTTCTAATAAATGAAGCCAATTATAGAAATCATCCCATGAGACTTCCTTTACGCTTTTTATTTTTCTACCATATTTATGAGTGAGATATTTTTGTACAGCAAAGGGTGGCCATTTCTTTCCAACACCTATTTTCATGCCCCATTCAATAATTTTCATGATTTCATTATCATTTATGCCAGGTAACCATAAAGGTACTAAGGTCACATCTATTGGTGTTTCCTTTATAATATACTCAGTCATCTTCATTACATTCATTACATCATAGGTGGAAGTCCCTGCAAGAATTTTAGCTTGTTCCTGATCTGTTGTATCTATGCTTAGGTTTATGCGATCTAGTCCTGCATTAGCTAATTTATTAATAAGTTCTTTATTTAGAAATTGTCCATGCGTCTCGATGGCGATGCTATTTATATGATTACTTGATCTTAATAATGATATCAGTTCAGGAAGTTTAGAATATGTAAATGGGTCTCCAACACCATCTATGAGGGCTTCCACATGACCACCTTTAAATTTGGCAATTTCTATAACCCACTCTGCTAACCATTCTGCATCATCTATTACATATTCAGTTTTTCTCCAATGCGTGAAGGGCCCTGCATCAACGCTACAGAAAATACAATTAAGATTACACAGACTAGTAGGCCTAACTTGAAGTATATTGGTGCCTCTATCGATTATTCCGAATGCTATATGTCCAACTAAAGGGATTGGTTTTGTTATCTTAACTACTCTTACACTATTTCTCATCTGACCTCCTCCCCGTCCTGAAGGGCGAAGTTTGTCCTTCTTTTATCAATAGTTCTACATAAAGTCTATCGAAACTAGTTTAAAAAATTATTTATCTGACATGTTTAACAATTAAAATTCCGTATAAATAGTTTAACAGAAATAGTAAGCTAAAGATTATTAATGTGTAATCCTATATTACTAACGATCTGTTATGTCTGACAAGTCTAAAATGTTATTTGAGCATGCGAAGAAATTCTTGCCTGGCGGCGTTACTTATGCGATAAGGTTTTTTGAACCTTATCCGATTTATGTTGAAAAAGCAAAAGGTAGTAGGATTTGGGATGTTAACGGTAATGAATACATTGACTTTTGGATGGCGCATGGAGCGGTTGTAGTAGGTCATAACTATGAACCAATAATAAATGCTATCAAGGAGCAATTAGAATATGGGATACACTTAGGTTGGAGTAATGAATGGGAGATTAAGTGGGCTAAAGCTGTGTGTGATTGGTTTGATGCGGATATGGTAAGACCAACAAACAGTGGTACTGAAGCAAACATGTATGCTATCAGGCTTGCTAGAGCATATACTAAAAGAACAAAAATCGGTAAGTTTGAAGGAGGATGGCATGGAGGTTATGATGCTCTTCATAAAGGAGTATCATATCCATACGATAAACCAGCATCATTAGGATTAACAGAAGAAGCAACAAAAGATACAATATTATTACCGTTCAATGATCTAGATGGCGTACAAAAAAGAATTAACAAATCAGAACTGGCAGCAATAATAGTTGAGCCAGTTATGGGAGTAGCAGGTAATATACCAGCAGAGAAAGAATTCTTAAAAGGATTAAGAGAACTATGTGATGAAAGAGGAATAATATTAATATTTGACGAGGTAATCGCAGGTTTTCGATTTTACAAAGGTGCCCAACATTATTATAATGTTAAACCTGATATCACAACAACTGGTAAAGCTGTTGGAGGACAATATTTTCCTGGAGCTGGGGCATTTTGCGGTAGAGCTGATATCATGGAACTCTTAGATCAAACTAAAAGGCCTCGTTTCTGGGAGAGAGTTTTCCATGGAGGGACCTATGTAGGAAATACGCTAACTATGAGAGCTGGATATACCCTGATAGAAGAGCTTAAAAATAAACATGATATAATCTATGCCTACTTAGATGAGATTGGAGTTTTGATGAGAAAGGGTTTAGAGGATATCTTTTCTAGGAGTAGTTTTAAGGCTTACATTACCGGTCTAGGATCTTTGGTTGGAATTCATTTTACAAAAGAAAAGCCTATAAATGGATTAGCTGCAGAGAGAACAAAGGATAGTGTTTTAGCTGAGAAGATGTTTCGTTACATGGTAGATAATAGGATACTTTATCAGTCACCGACAAAGCCACATCTCTTCCTATCTTATGCACACACAAAGCAAGATATAGAAAAATTCTTACTACTTACAGAAAATTTCATAAAGAATCAATAATTTTTATTCTGTTCTTAACAATACCCGTCCTACAGTTTCTTTTTTTCTCATCATATCATGAACTTGTTGTACTTGTTCTAATGGTACTACATCATGGATTATGGGTTTAATTTTTCCTTCAGCTGTTAATCTGAGTGCTTGCAATAAATCTATCTTTGTGGAACTAACACTTCCTGAAATTGTTACACCCCTCAATATGAGTGGCCCTAAATTAAGATTAACTGGTTGCACATTCACGTTACCTACAACAATGATGCGCCCACCCCAACGTACGCTTCTGAAGCTTTGCTCAAATGTTGGTTGCCCCACAGATTCAAGTACTAGATCAACACCTTCACCGTCAGTTAATTTCTTTACATCATCACTAAAAGTTCCTTTTGAAATTATTATATCATCAGCACCTGCAGACCTTATCTTATCAATCTTCCATTCTGAGGTTGTAACTGCTATTACTTTTGCGCCTAAAGCTTTAGCCATCTGTACTGCATGAATACCTACTCCACCACCTGCACCAGTAACCAGTACTTTTTCACCTTCCACTAATCCACCCTTAACTTTTAATGCATGATATAACATTCCAGTCACGCACGCACCAATTACAGCCCCCTCAACAGGCACATTTGGAGGTACCTTTACTAAACTATTCTCATGAACTTTTACGTATTCCGCGTAGGAACCATTCAGATCTTCACCATACGTTAACCTGTTACGGCATAAATTCTCCATCCCCATCTTGCAATATTTGCATGTTCCGCATGGTATGTAAATGAGCGATGCAACATAATCACCTGGTTTGAAATTCTTTACAGCATCTCCAACTTTAACAACTGTTCCTGCTATTTCATGACCAGGGATTATAGGTATTTTAACTCTTGGGAAAAAACCATCTACAGTAAGTATGTCACGGTAACACACACCAGTCATTTTTTGTTTTATGAGAACTTCATGAGGTTCAAGTTTTTCCGGAACATCAATCTCTCTCACTTCAAAAGGTTTACGAATTCCAGTCAAAAACACAGCTTTCAAATTATTCACCACTAGTATTTCAAATTTAACATCATATAAGTATTGTTCTTGCCAATATAGATTTAAGTTAAGTCCCTTATGTTTTTGTCATTTATATGAAATTGATCGTTAGATGAGAGGTTGTTCTCTCTATTTCCAGTCTCTTTTAGCAATCCTTAACCCTACCTTATTTTCACTAAT
>JBMFIF010000025.1:0-22483 GCA_049976445.1 Thermoprotei archaeon
ACACGTTTTCTCTAATCTTATGATACTTACTGATGTAGTTTGATGTACGTTAGTTAGGAGTGTTCATTAAAACTGTGGGAAAACATCATCAAACTCTCAACATAAAAACCACATCAAAATTATGCGACAAAGCAGTTTTTCATCTCACTAAAGGGCAAGGTTTTCATTTTTGTAATCGATTCAAACCTAAAAGACTCATAAACCTATTATCTCTCAGAACACATATAAGCTTGGATAAGTCTCTTCATAGTTAAAGTTAGAAGGCAGCCACATCATACTTTTAGAAGCATTACCAAAAACATCACTATATTTCTCGAGAATCTTCTTAAGCTTAGATGACAAAGCTTGTTTGAATTTTGCTATATTAACCTTAATTAGATCAACTTAAAAATCATTAATCAGACAATAGTCTTTCTATTATGATATCTTTAAATTTAATGTATGGATCTATGAATATGCTCCATGATTGTGATGGATTTTTTACAGGTACTGGATTGTCTGAGGTTTCTCTAGGATAAGGATTTTTACCTTCAGGTAATGCATACAGTTCTCTTGCATGAAATATCGTCGATTCTGATATTGATGCATCTAGATAGTTCAGTAATACATCACCGATGAATTCTTTCTCATTTAATATATGTGCTAACTCAATCAAGTATGGTGTGTCTCTAGGCCATATTACATATCCATGATATTCCTCATCTCCCTTAAACACTCTACTACCAATGGTCCTAGTTATTATTCCAAATGGTTTCCATTTGTTATTTAATGAAATGCGTCTATAAATCAGTAAATCATTTTTCATCATAGTCCAAATCTTATTCAGCATACTTCTGTTAAATATCCACGGTACAATTGATGCAGCCACAATATTAACCGATGAAGATGTAGTATCTTTTATATCGTATTCAAATATAACTGCATTATTTAATTTATTCATACTATTGTTCCAAAAAAGTTTTATGTAATTCTTTCTTCCACTTTTTAACAATTTATTAAGAATATCTGAAATGTTATCTACTCGGTAACCTTCTGACTGCAATTTTTTAGTAAGCCATAAAGTTTGATCTAACATTTTTAACCACATTGCATTAATTTCCGGGAGTAAAACTGTTGGTAATGATAAATACTTCTCGATATCTTCCCTTTTTCTCCTTAACTCTTTTATTGAATTTCTGCTCAATCTGCCAGGTACGTGGTAAACAAAACCATCTACATTTGCATATATCATAGTGTCTATCCAGCTTTGACATGCTACAGTTTTGAGAAGCCCTGTTGTTTCATCTATTTGTGTACACATATTTTTTGTATCACTCCATGCTGTTATTATGCTACTTATGTAGTCCAGGAGAATTAATGCTTCTTTTGGATTCCAGTATTCTGAAAGAAAATTAAGGTAATTAATAATCCATTTAAGCGTTCCGTCAATCGTATAGGAACAGGGTGATCTATTTTTATGTATAATAGTAATCGGAAGAAGACCTATCTCTTTATTTAATATTAATGGCATCGTCTTTAGTACCTCTATGATCCATTTCTCTCCTTTTAATCTTGTTAGTGCCATGAAATTATTACTAATCACTTCCATCAAATCTCTAATCCATACTGATCTAAACCACCACGCACCAGCCTCCGGTAGAGTTATATTAAAGGGTTTTACGCGTATTCCCAGAGTGTACAATGTTGAAATTAAACCAAATAAAGCATTATCAAAATATTCAATACCCAAAGAAACATCTAAAAATTTATTAAAAACTCGTTCTAACTCTGTATCACTAACAGCATATATTTTTCTTACCTTCAAATTGTTGTTGACCAGAGAAACTATAACATTGATGGCGATTTCATTATCTTCCACTTCAAAAAATCCTGGTATATATAATGTTTTAACGTGTGATTTAAATATCATACCTTTTTCACTTTCTTCACGAGCACCATCACCTAATTTATAAATCCATTGCAAGGAATTTTCTTCCTTACTAAAAGAAGTTTTATTACTATTAAGCATGATTTTTAGTTCATGATTCTTTCGGTTTATGAGCAAATAATTTTTACCAATTTCTTTTATACTATGCTCGCCAGGTGCAGAGTTATCATAAACATGTCTCATATCTATAAGAGGCGCAATCTTAGCACGTATTAGTTCGTTAGTTCTTATATCAATTTTTAATTGCGCAGCCTCAATAAGATCTATTAACTCGTATGTCAATGAAATAGTATTATTATTAATGGCATAGTTATACACTACTTTATTGGGTTTTATAATCAAATTAATAGGTTTTGGAGCTATAAATTTATCTTTATTAAATACAGAGAGTGCAAAACCGTCAATAATCTTCCAATTATCACCGTTTAGCAGTACATTAAAACCCTCATAGCTATAATCTCTGTTAGGTACTATATATTCTGTAAAGTTTATTATTGTTCTAACTGAAAAACATGAAAAACCCAGCTCTGCAGTAGGTATTCGTAATAAGAATCGTTTAGTTCTAGGGTAAAACCAATCAGGATTCTCTTCGGCATTAACTATTATTCTAGGTATAATATTTTTTTCGTAATTTACTACGTTCTTTGAAATATGGGCCCTCATCTTTCTATCTTACTTATTTTTCTCTATTTATTTACTTTTCTTAACATTTCTTCTGCTCTTTCTCTTAACATTGTATATTATTCTGCTCCGTGTACTATCGTTAAATTAGATCAATATTCTCTCTATATTATCATTCATTTTTCTTTTAAGGAAAGTAATTTGCTGATATCATTTTTATAAGCATTTATTATGATTTTTTAATACAGTGAAACACCTATCGTAATTTTTCGTAATATTATTAATTGCTCATTGTTTTTTGTAAAGAATCCAACATGAAGATATCTATAATTTCCTTCCAATGTAAACCATACATACATAGTCTGTGCACCGCTGGGTTTAAATTTTGTTTCAACAAAATCTTCCAATGTAGCCTTAACAACATTCCAGTCATTAGCATAAAAATATGTAACATAACTATCCATATATTCTATATTAGCATTACACCTTGATACAAACTCGGCTTTTATACCAAGTTCTAATAATCTATTCATCACATCATTGCGAACCTTATCCTTTTGGATTACTTGAGGTTGTGATGGAGCGGAATAAGACATATTTATCACCACGATTATGATAGATTTTTTATTTAAATTTAACTCTATGCTTCATTATTTTTCCAGAATTTTAAACTAATGAAATAAGCTTTCTCACCAATAAAAAATCTTGTTTTTAGACTGTTAAGAAGAGTTTTTTATCCTTAGTGTGAGATAAAGTTTTTATGTTTGGTGTTTCCAATACTATGCAATGATGAGGATTTTAAGAATCTTGATATTTAAGTTCAACAACTATAATAAAGGACATAACCTAGGAAGATTTTTGAATCACGCATTATGCAGAGTAGAAATAACTCCTTATGGACAGGCAGGAGGTTGATCCAACTATGAGCATAATTCAGATCAATAAATCACATAAAAGAGCCCGTTCTCTTATGGGAAGTATGCTAGATAAAGAATCTAGATATACTGAAATGATCAGAATAGTAGTTGTTGAACCAATTTATGAATTTAACATTGGAATGATTGCAAGAGCTATGAAAAACTTTGGGTTTAACAATTTATATCTTGTGAATCCTAAATCATTAAGCGAAGAAGCTCGAAAATATGCTTCTCATGCTGCAGATATTCTAGAGAATGCAAAAGTAGTCAAGACACTTAATGATGCTCTCAAAGATGTAGATTTATCAATAGCAACAACTGGAGTAATAGGGGGAGATTATAACGTATTAAGAATAGCAGTCCCAATTCAAGAACTTAGCAACCTAATTAATTATCATGGTAGTATAGCATTAGTTTTCGGTAGGGAAGATCACGGGTTAAGCAATGAAGAAATAGCATTGTGCGATATGGTTGCTACAATACCAACATCAGAAGAATACCCTGTAATGAATCTATCACATGCAGTAGCAGTAATACTTTATGAACTCACTAGAAATAGGATAAGAGCAAAGAAGTACAGATTAGCTAAAAGAGATGAGAGAAAAATGATAGAAAAATTCTTCATTGAAACTCTTAAGCATACTAAAATCCAAACACATAAAATCCGTACATCAGAATTAGTATTTTCTAGATTATTATCAAGAAGCTTTCTTACAGGTAGAGAAGCTTATACCCTAATAGGATGCTTCAGAAAAATTCATGACCTAGTAACAGAATGCTCGTCTAAAGAAAATTTAACGACATAAAGCCGTTCAAAAAAGAATGATTTCTCAGCAACAACTTCAACACTATTAAACAAAGTACGCGCATTCTTCATCGTTTCTTGTACATCAGTTAATGATGAATAAACTACATAACATAATCCGTAATGTGTAAGCACTCTTCTCGCATCAATAATAAACCTAGCAATTACATCACTTTTACCGTAAAATTGAAGCGTTTGCATATCAATATCAGTTTTATATTCATCACTTGGCAAATATGGAGGATTAAAAATAACCAAATCGACTGAAGAATCTTTTAATACAGAAATCAGATCGCATACTATGAGATCAATATTATGAATCTTTTTATTTCTGATACTATCACGAGCTTCCCTTATAGAACCAAAATCAATATCAGTCCCAATCACAAAATCGCAATTACCCGCTATGTTAATTGCTATAAACCCGGCCCCAGTTCCTACATCAACAGCTATTCCAGTCTTTAGATTCTTTACACTATCAAGCAATAGAAAACTATCATCAGATGGTCTATATGGCACAGCATTCTTGTGATTATACGTCATCATATTCCCCTGCTTTGAAACATATCTTTTCTTTAAAAATAAGCACTTTCTTTTTAATAAATATTGCAACTGAAAGCTTCTCTAGAGAAAAAAGAAAGTCAAATTAAAGGACATAAAATTTTAAAATGCTAATTGCCTATAATAAAAATAGTTGAGTATTACTATGGGATTAATAAAAAAACGTTCTTTAGAAATTATGCTTGAGAGATTAAAGGATTACGAGAATCCTAGGCCAGAATTTGAACAATATTCATTAACAGCTTCTGATGCTGCAAAAATTCTGTGGATGTCATTAGATGATATATCCGGCAGGATAATATTAGATCCAGGATGCGGACCAGGACGTTTATTAATAGGTGCTGCACTGCTCGGTGCTCATTATGCAATTGGCATTGATATAGATCAGAATGTTCTTCGGATAACCAAATACAATATAAAAATGTTTAACTTAGGAGCTATTATCGATGTAATAGTATGTGATTATTCATATCCTTGTATAAGATATGCTGATACAATTATACAGAATCCTCCCTTTGGTGTTCAGAAAAGACATATGGATAGAATTTTTATTAAAAGCAGTTCAAAGATTGCCAATGTAATATATTCAATACATAAGGCATCCAACTCAGATTTTCTTTTAAAATTTTATGAAAAAAATATGTGCAAGGTCGAGAAAATATTCAAATCCATAATATTACTCAAAATGACCATGAAGCATCACAAAAAAAGATTATATAGGGTGCAAGTTGAAATTTATAAAGCTGTGGTGCAGAAAAAGTGAGCCGCAAAACACACCAAATAAAAAATCTCGGAATATACATGCCTGGCACACCTGTTGGTGTGATAGAAGAATTCCTACCAGGTGAAGGGCTAATAGAAGATAATGGATACATATACACTATAGGCACAGGTGAAGTTGAATTAGACTTATCCTCAAGAATAGCACGACTCAGACCAATTAAAAAACCTTTAATACCAAAAATTAACGACATAGTAATAGCAGTTATTTTAGACCATAATAAAGATCATGCCAATGTAAAAATAATAGGCATCGAAAAATCTCGAGAATCCATCATCGATGTAGAACTAGATGGACTCCTACTCTTAAGAAGCAGAAAAAACCCATTAGAAATCAGAAACTATGATATTATAAGAGCAAAAGTAACAGCAGACACAATACCATTAGTTCTAGAAATTAACGACAAAAAATTAGGATTAATATATGCATTATGTCCACAATGCCCTGGAGAACTAGTAATAAAAGGAAAGAAAATAGTTTGTTCTCAATGTGGGTTCGTTGACAACAGAAAACCAGAAGAACCAAATTGGTTCAGAAAAATACAATAAAATCTTCATTTTTGTAATTAAAAACTTTATTTCTCCAAAGGGTAGTGGAATCAGGTTAGTATGAACCAATTCATACTCATCCTTTCTTAAAATAGTATAAAACTTATCCTAAAATGATTCAACTATCCTTCAAAGTTTACTCGTAACCTAAAGTCATTAAAATATGATCAACTCTCTCTATCTGACAATTTTATGCATCAAAACGCTAGAGTTATATTATACTACAAATTTTCAAAATAAGGTAGGGTGTAAAGTATGGAGATGAAGATCTTAGAAAAAGGAAATAACTCAATACTCTTAGAGTTTAAAGATGTTGATATTGGGTTCTGCTATGCCATAGTTAAGCAACTCTTAACTGATAAAAGAATTCTCAACGCATGGGCAAATAAACCCCACCCATTAGAACCAATAATAAAGATGTACATACTCACAGATGGAACAATAACTCCTAAGAATGCACTTAAAGAAGCTTTAAACAAAATCGAATATTCTTTACAAGAATTAAAACAAGAATTTATTAAAGCATTGAGCAAATGAAACGCGGACTACGAGCTTTAGGATTTTCAGCAAGGAACATAAATGATAAAAAAATAATAGTAGGAGTATTACTCCGTGAGTTTATAATAGAAGGAATTACGGTTTATCTAATTGATAAAAATAACTATTCCACAACATTAAAAGAAAGAATACTTAAAGATAAGTATTATATACAAGCTCATATCATACTCTTTGATGATGAATACTTTGAACAAAACGACCTAAATCAGATTATAGTGCAACTAGGTAAACAATCATTAAAAACCAGCGAACTAAGGCAAAAAAACATACACACAAAATTAGAATCATTAGCATTTCAAGCATGTTCATACGCAAACATAATACTTAACTCACTAAACTCCGCACTATTAAACGAACTTTATGAAGAAAAAATCACTTAAATCAAATAAAATCATGTTCACTTTAAAAAAGATAATAACATAACAACATTATTTAATAATTTAATTATCACACAAACAATAATCCACTAAAAGTAAAATAATAATTCAACTTCTGAGACAAAGTATCAGTAAAAACTAGCTAAACAGAAGAAATTTTATCCTTAATACTGGTATTCTCCCCTGAAGGATGAATTTTTATAGTTTAATGTAAATTATTTTGTTCGAAAAATAGATATTTATTACTGTGTGATATATAGCAAAATGCGTGGAGGCTAAGTAAGAATGAAGTTCTGTCCAAAATGTGGAAGCACAATGAAGCCTGAACGTAAAGGTGGAAAGGTGAGATTTGTATGTCTTAATTGTGGGTATATGGAAGAACCAGAAAAGCAGATCATAATATCATCTGTATCATCAAAAGTTCAAAAAGATATATTAATAAGTGACAGTACTATTGATGTTTCCACATTACCAAAAACCAAAGTAGAGTGCCCCAAATGCGGTAATAATGAGGCTTACTGGTGGATGATACAGACACGTTCAGCTGATGAACCACCAACCACGTTTTACAAATGTACAAAATGTGGACATACATGGAGAGATTATAAGTAATTAAACAATAAAGTAAATTCTTAAACGCAATGTTTTCAGTATCATAAAATGTTTCTAAAGTTATTATTAAGTATTATTTTAATATTATTTTCAGTTATGGTTAACTGATTTCATGAATATGATTAAATAATTTTTGTTAAAGCTTTTATACTTATTTGTTAAAGATATCTTGGTGAAAGAGTTGTTAAAATTGTCGCTTGAGGATCCTAAAATATTTGTAGCTATACTAGATGCTATTTCAACAGTAATAGATGAGGCTGTGTTTATTGCAAATGAAGAAGCATTAACATTACGAAGTTTAGACAGTGCACGAAGTGCGATGGTTGATGTAAAGTTACCTAAACAATTCTTTACAGAATATGAAATCTCAGGCCAAGTAAATATAGGAGTAAGAGTGAAAGATTTAATAAAGATTTCAAAATTAGGGAGGAGAGGTACTACAAAATTCGAACTAGAAGTTCCAGAAGGGTCTAATATCATAAAATTAACATTTACTGCTAAATCATCTGTCAGAACATTTGAACTCCCATTATTAGACCTCGCACTAGAACAAATACCTGTACCAAAAGTAAAATACGAAGCAACCCTGAAAATTGTTACTGATGAACTGTACGATGCAGTGAAAGCAGTCTCGACATTTAGTGATAGTATCGAATTTAAAGCTACAAAAGATAGATTTATAGTTTCATCAGGAAGTGAAAAAGGTCGCGGAACTACAGAATATTCACGAGATCAGCTAATCGATCTAAACGTAGAAGCTGAAGAAGTTGTTTCAGCATATTCGTCAAACTATTTACTTGACATGGTTGCTTATTCAGAATTATCAGAAGTATTAGAAGTAAGCTTCGCATCGCGCAAACCCGCAAAATTCTATTACAGTCTAATAAATGGTGGAGAACTAACGTTCTACGTTGCACCAAGGACAGAAGTTTAACCATGTCTAGTATTTTTGAAACAGAAGATCTAATAAAATACCCTTTTATTGAAGAAGCCCGCAAATATGTAAAAAATAAAGGTTTAAGTATAGAAGATGTTTTTTCAACACCAGAATTTAAACCAATATTAAAACGTGCACACGAGCGCATACTCAATGCCATCAATAAAGGTATAGTACCTTATAGAAAAATAGATTCCTCATTAATGGATGAGGAAATACTTTCATTTCCAACAGCAATACTTATGATATCAATAGTTGGGAACGATCTATTAGCATACAGATACGCTGTTGCAGAATCAAAAAGAGCTGAGAAATTATTTAAAAAAGAAACACCAGAAAAACTAATCAACATAGGAAAATCCCTAAACTGGGACACCAGTATAGAAGAGATAAATGGTGCAAAATATCTACTAATAAGTATTACTACTTACGTTTCATTTGCTGCATCATTAACTGGTGAAAACTGGCCATTATCAGTACAAATGTTATCGAGAGGATACGTTAAGTTATTACCATCAAATTATGCCCGCCTTCTCAGTGAAGGAGTAAAGCAACACATATTAGGCCTATTTAACCCAATAGTTAATATTAATTATTCTGGAGCCACAGAATACATCGACGAGCTAATAAAAATATCTGAGGAAAAATTCAAACGAAGTTATCCAACAACTGAAATAAAAAACATAAAAGAAACATTTTACCCACCATGTATTAGAGTAATGCTGGGAGAACTTATAGCTGGAAAAAACCCTCCACACCTAGCTAGATTCTCTATAGTAACATTTCTTAGAAGCATTGGCTGGGATTCAGAGGATGTAATAAAACTCTTTACAACAGTATCAGATTTCAACGAAAGAATAACTAGATACCAAGTTGAACACATATATGGATTACGAGGTTCAAAAACAGCATATAGCATGCCAAGCTGTAGCACGCTTAAAGCTGCGAACTTATGTTATGCAGGTGACGATCCAATATGTACTAAAATTAAACATCCATTACAATACGTTAGAATTTCATATAAAAAGGGCGAAAATAATGGATCAAAAAGAGTGGAATAGTTTTATTAGAAATTTATTCATGAAATATTATAGAGATGATTTCTCTTTAGATAATACAGCAATTGATAGATTCGAACAGCGAGAATTTGGGTTTCGCAGTTTTGATAATATAATGCAACGACATCTTTCATTTAAAACATTGGATGAGCTTAAAGAATTTATTGTCAATCTAGTACCATCCGATGCGTATTTTTCCAGCGCATTTTATCAAAAACCAGACGAGAAAAACATGGATCTAAAAAATTGGCTCGGAGCTGAACTCTCATTTGATATTGATATAGATCACGTGCCCACAAAATGCAAATATGAGCATGATTGGTGGCAATGTAAATCATGTCAATTTACAGGAAAAGGTATAGCACCACCTAAATGTCCAAAGTGTGGAAGTGAGTCAATAGAGAGCTGGAACTGGATTTGTGATAACTGCCTCAATGAAGCAAAAGAACAAGTACAACTTTTAATAGATGAATTCTTAATCTCTGACCTAGGATTATCACCAAACGAATTAATCATCTCATTCTCAGGACACAGAGGTTATCACGTCAGAGTAAAAAACTCTGAATATGAAAAATTAAACGTAGAAAGCAGAGGAATGATCGTAGAACACATCTCATTACCTACTACTGAAAAAATAATCAAACAAGTTTTAGACGAACTAGGTAATAAAAACAAAAACCCTAAAATACTCTCTTTCTATACACTAAATTCTGAAGGCTGGAGAGGACGAATAATGAGAGGACTATACGAAATAATCTCAGGATATACTAAAGAAATACTAAACGAACTAGGCATCAACAACGAAGACATCGATTATATAATAAAGTCAAGAGACCGCATACTCGATTTACTTACTAACGAAAATGCACTACTTAGATTACGCTTCTTAGACCGTCTTCAACCAGAGACTATAAAACTATTAATCAACGAAGCAATAAGTAGAAAAAAAGTATGGATTGACGAAAGAGTAACTAAAGATGTAAGACGTCTATTAAGATTACCAGAAAGCTTACATGGGTCTACAGGATTTAAAGCAAAATTAGTAAACTATTCAGAACTAAACAAGTTTAATCCATTAAAAGATGCAGTAGTTTTCAAAAATGGTGATTTTAAAATAATAATAACTGATCCACGCGTGAATAAAATAACAATAGATGATTATTATTTTGACGGAACTGTTACTGAAAAAAATAAGCCATTATCACTACCATTGTCAACAGCAGTATATTTAATACTAAATGGATATGCTAAACCAGTAGGGTGGAGCTAATGTACCAAGAAATCTTTCAACAATTGAAAAAAGAGCTTGAAAACGAAGAACTACAAGAATTACCTAACGACTTTTATGAAAAAATCGAAAAATATATAGTATCACTTAAAAAGAAAACTGAAGATCCTAATCCCCTGTGCTCAAAAATAGCATCCATTGAATTAAAAAATATCATGATCATGATTAATAAATTAAAAGAAATAAGAGAAATCAAAATGATACGTAAACACTTAAAAGAACCAACAAAAATCATTCCAGAAGAAAGTAAAGAAATAGGGATTATAACTAAAAAAGAAACAGAACCAATCAAAAAAGAAATAGTAGAACAGCCAATATTACCAGCTCGCCAACGTGGGCTTCTCTTAATACGAATTTTTAATGATATATCTGAAATAAGTGACACAGACGGATTTATATATGGGCCTTTTCAAAAAGGTGATGTGGTATACCTGCCAGAGGAGATAGCTATGACACTCATCACACGTGGTGTGGCTCGTAAAGCTCAAGATGAATTAGAGGAGGGGATAAAACTTGAAAATACCGGATGAAATAACAACATTTTGCCCAAAATGTAAGATGCACACACCACATAAAGTAATACTCTATAAAGCTGGAAAAAGACGCAACCTAGCACAAGGACAAAGAAGGTTCTTAAGAAAAAATGAAGGATACGGAAGTAAAAGAACAGCAGAACAGAAAAGATTCGCAAAAGTAACTAAAAAACAAGTCATAAAATTAGTATGTAAAAAATGCGGTTATACACTTCATAAAACTGGAATAAGATTAAAGAAACTTGAAATAGTACAAATAAAAGGGTGAAATAAATGAAGAAAACTAAAATACTTTTCCCAACACCAAAATCTAAATTCTTAAAAGTAAAATGCCCAGATTGCAATAATGAACAGATCATCTTCAGTCACCCATCAACAACAGTAAACTGTAACGTCTGCGGACGCATTTTAGCAGAGCCTACTGGAGGAAAGGGAGAAGTTTATGGAACAATAACAGGTGAGTATTAATCCAATAAAACCATTAAATAACATCAGGAAAGTTTTCTCATTTAAAACTCAGATCCAACATACAATATATAGTTCATTTTTGATGATTCTTTACTATTATATCTACCTTTAATAAAAAGCAAAATATTCCATCTAAGTAAAAATTAATCTCCTTACTTATTAACTTCAGCTACAGTTCAAACCTTAAATAATAGAAATTATTTAATCATAGGGAGTAAATATGAGTATTGTTCACGAAAAACGTCTTCCAAATCATGATGAGCTTGTAATAGCAACAATAACTAGAACATTAGATAAAGGTGCTTATGCAAAACTTGATGAATACGGAACAGAAGCTTTCATACCACTCACAGAAATAGCATCAGTGAGAATAGATAATATTACGGATTTCATAAAAGTAGGACGTAAATATGTATGCAAAGTAATCAGAGTGGATCCAATAAAAGGTCATGTAGACATTTCAATAAAAAGAGTATCCAACAATGAGCGAGTATCAAAAATGATAGAATGGAAGCGCAAACAAAAAGCATTAAAACTATTAGAATTATCCCTAAACGATATTCCAGATTCAAAGAAAATACTCAACGAATTAATACCTAAATTGGAAGAAAAGTTCGGAGATTTGTATTCAGTTTTTGAAAAATCGGCATCAGAAGGAATCAGCATACTAAAGAAAGCTGAAATACAAGACCCAATAGCAGAAAGAATATATAAAATTGCTATAGAACGTGTAAAACCAAAAGAAGTAAATATAGTGGGAGAAGCTACATTAATGTGCTTTGACCCAGATGGTATAGAAAAAATCAAGAAAACCTTACTCACAGCAAAAATTACATCAGAAAGGGCAGGAGTAAAAATAACAATAACAAGCAAGGGCGCACCATATTATCGTGTAACATTTACTGCACCTGATTATAAAACTGCAGAAACAGCATTCCAAATATTCCAAAACGAAATATGCAAAATAATGAAAACATTATCCACATCCAGCGTATGCGATTTCAAACGGATCGAGAGTAGTTAAGATGAAAAGCAAAATACTTAAATGCATAAAATGCGGACAGTATACAATATCTAACAAATGTCCTAACTGTAACTCAACAGAATTAAGAACACCACATCCGTTAAAATTTTCACCAAACGACAAATATAACATGGTAAAATATTACTCAATAGTACAACGAAAAGGAATAAAAATCAAAATAAATCAAAAAATTTAATTATTATTACTATATATTACCTTATACACAAGCACGTATCCATTCGGTGATGATGCATAAACTAGTTTAAAATTAGTTGGTTGTGGAATATTTACGTTATAATACATCTCTCTAACACCAGGTATTCTGTTAAATAACAACCTATACAGAGTAACTTGATCTGCTTTTGAACCGGTAGGTAAAGGTATTGACCTACCACCTCCAAGTGAAACATAATTGATGAAATATTGATTGATTTCACTATCATTATAACCTGCAATACGAGCCATCCAATAACTTTTCTCAAAATCACCAGATAATGGTATAAAAATACCTTGATATTGTGGATTAAGCGTGCCCAAATCAAAGAAACGTTCAAACACTACAACATAATTGACATGGTACTTCTTAAAAATTTGAAGTGCTGTAGTTTCATTGCTCATAAACGCTATAGCAATTTGTTGCACCTGAGTAAAATTCATGTTAGCATTATCAGCTAATGTCGGAAAACCAGTATTCACAGTAATCCAATAACCATAATCCCACCATGAAGCTATCACAGAATTTTCAGGCAAATTAGCCTTCATCCATGCCAATGCAGCAGGCCAATCAGTATTAAAACTTCCTCCTTCAGCAGCAACTATCGCTTGAGGTTGATTAGCGGATGCAAATGTGTACGGTGTAACTGCAGTAGATAAAATAAGTATAACCATCAGAGAAATTATTATAATACCGATTATTGACCTATCAATCTCAGGTAGCTTACTCCTCTTCCTAATAACCGGTTTAGATATCATATTAAAGTAGCTTGACACAGTAGCTGAAAAACCTACACCACCTATAATAGCCATCGCAGGTACGCTAAACATCGTAAGACGCACCATAGAACTTGCAACATGCATTGCGCTTATCCCAAAAACAAACATAAAAATATCATCCAAAGAACCACGTCGCAACATTATATAAAAACCAAGAGGTACAAAAAATACCAGTACATTGAGATCCAGGAAAAATATGTACCAAGTTGCAGTAACATGCTCACCTACTGATTCAAACCATGCTGTAACTGGTGATGCGACCTCACGATAAAATGGATTCAGAGCAACTATAAATTTACCCGCAATAGGAGATATTACACCAAAGCTTTGTAATGCAAATACTGCAGCAAAAGCGATAACACCTATAGCAGCTACCTTCAGTATTGTCCTTCGTGTCATAATTTCAGTCCTGTAAATTAATTCATAAATAACAACCATTGCTATGGCAACCCACGTAATTATAGAAACACCAGACTTAAGAAAAACACTAGTTCTAGGAACTTGTTCTACTGCTAATAATCCAAGACCCATAGTAACTAAATACGAATACCCAAGGCGTCTAGTATACTTACCTAAAATCATTGCTACAATAACAAAAAGTCCTGGAAGATTAACAACATATACATATGCTCCCCATATAAACGTTACATATCCAATTAAAATACCAGCAACAATAGCATTTATCAATGAACCTCTTTTGTATGCTCTTATAAAGAAGTAAAATGATAATATTATGAACGGTGAAGCAATGGGGTCATTATCAAAAAATCCGTAAGTGCTTCTCTGTATTACTGATGGAGCCACAGCATAAATAAGGCCTGCAATAATACCTGCACCATCACTATGAATCTCTTTACCTAAAAGATACAACGCGACTACAGTAAAAGAGCTAAAGACCACAGGTATTAATGTAACAACAGATAACATGCTAGGATGAAAACCGAGACTCGTTATTATCATATAAATGAACGCACCAGTAAATGGCACTCCTGGCTGAGCAGTACTACCAAAGTTCCTACCGATAGGATACCAAAATGACGTATCATTACTCCAGTTAAACCAATCATAAAATCCCTTCAACCCTCTCTCATAAATCCATTGCGCCTGATAATAATGCACATAAGGATCATACTCATTTAAGTAAATACCGTACTGAGCTGGAGTAACTCTTAACATAAACGCTACAATATACAAGAGTGTTAAAATTGCAAATATTAGTACTGCATGACCACCAGGTCGAGGAACATTCTTTAATCTCTTAGAAACAGCTGAAGATAAGTCTCTGAATTTTTCTCTGATCTTTCTAGTAGACATGGGAATTCACATCCATTATATTCATTCGTACTTATAACCATTTCTCACCTTAATAACCGTTTCCTCATTGTATCCTGAAATTACTCTCATATAACCACTGAGACTCAGATCAACATCAACATCACCAGTATCAATATAAAACATTTTTGTTCTCAAAATTTTACTCTTAGTAGCTACAATAATTATATTATCCCTACCAATAGTTTTTATCACATCAGAAGGAATTTGAACATTACCTCTACCAAAAATAAATCCTTGTGAACCTGTCGGCGAAACCACGATAAAAATTTTAGAGCCTAAATTCATCTTAACAAAATTTCTAAGAAACTCAGCATCAACATCGAGCATAACAATCCTTCTACCATGATAAACATCAACACCAAGCAAAGTTTTAGGAATACCTAAATAATCTGCAATAACTTTAGTAGTAGAACCAGGACCCATAATATAAAAAGCATTCTCATCAATGTTCTCACTAAACCATTTAGCAATAGAAACTTGTTCTTCATATTCATCTTGAGGAGTTGGAAGTTTTGATCCTTGAACAAATTGAGAGCGTATCGTGCGCATATAACCAATTAATGAAACCCTCAATTCACCATTTCTATACCTTTCTTCATCTATATCTAAGACTTCTGCCAATTCTATATTACTTAAACCATTAAAATAATCAATAAGAAGATTCGCTGCGCCTTCGGGGCTAACTGCAAAAACACCACTAAACATTTTAACACCAGCTGGAACACCAATCACAATAATACGACTATTAATAGCAGTATACACATCTTTAGCGGTACCATCACCACCAACAAATACTATCGCATCAACACCGGCAGCTTCAAACGCCTTTATACCATTGATCGTGTCATACTGAGTAGTAGGTTCCTGTGGATTATATACAACCTTATAGGAGAACCCAATTTCTTTTAGCTCATTTTCTCCCATAACAGAACCACATGTAATAAATATCACATCATGATAATTTCTACGTTTTAAATGCTCTAAAAACTTTTTAGCTCTTAAAGGAGCCCATGGTTTAATACCCATTAAAAGAGCCTTTCTGGCAATCTCCATAGTAGTGCCTTTAAACGCTAATGGTCCACCCAATCCAGCAATAGGATTCACAATAAATCCAACTTTCATCATTTATTGCAAACAATATCAAAGATAAAAATATAACTATTAAGAGATAATATTTATCGGAGGAAAAATCGATGTCACAAAATATAGAAGCACCTGAAAATTATAGATATTCAAAAACACATGAATGGGTCAAAGTTGAAGATAATACAGCAACAGTCGGAATAACATTTTACGCCCAGAAGAAATTAAGAGACGTTATTTATGTAGAACTACCAGAAAAAGGAAAAATTGTAAAAGCAGGTGAAACAATAGGAACAATAGAATCTGTAAAAGCAACTGAAGAAATATACACTCCTGTTTCAGGAACTATAATAGATATAAACATTGAACTAACAACATCACCTGAACTAATTAATAAAGATCCCTATGGAAAAGGATGGATAGTAAAAATTAAAATATCAGACACCAATGAAATATCAAAGCTCATGACAGCAAACGAATACAAAACATATACTGCATCCACCAAATAAAATACTTTTTATTTACTCTCTGACAAAATATATTTTTGATAATTCAGGATTATTAAGTAGATCCTTCGCATCACCCTCATATTTATTTTTGCCACTAACTAAAACATAAACCTTATCACCAATTTCTAATGCTTTCTTAGCGTTCTGTTCAACAAGAACTACAGTAATACCAAGCCTATCTCTTAGTTCAGCAGACTTAGAAAGTACAACTGACACCATTTTAGGTGATAATCCAGTAGTAGGTTCATCAAGCAATACAAGCTTTGGGTTTCTCATGAGAAGCATTGACATAGCTAACATTTGCCTCTCACCACCACTAAGCGTACCAGCCTTTCTGTTCATAAAACCCTTTAAGACAGGAAATATATCAAGTACTTCATTGATCTTTTCTTTTATAGCATTACCTTTTAACTCATATCCAGCCATAACTAAATTTTCATACACAGTAAGATTAGCAAAAATATTAGTAAATTGTGGGAGCAGCGCCAACCCTAATTTAACCCTTTTATGAGGTGGAATATGTGTAACATCATTACCCATAAAAATTACTCTTCCAGAATACACATTAGTAAATCCAATTATAGTTTTTAATAGAGTGGTTTTTCCAGCCCCATTAGGACCTATAATAACAGTTATCTCTTTCTCGTTAGCTTTTAAACTCACATCAAAAAGTACTTGAAACTTACCATAACCAGCAGAAACTTTATCAACACTTAACACATCATTCACCTATATAGGATTTAATTACTTTTTCATCATTAACTACATCATTAGGTAAACCCTCAGCAATTATTTTCCCAAAATCCATAGCATAGACATAATCAACATACTTAAGCGCAACATCAATCCTATGCTCAATAATCAAAAACGTTTTCTTAAGTTCATTCCTAATACTTTGAATATAACTAAATATCTGATGTGCAAAAGAAGGTTGAACACCTGCGATAGGCTCGTCCAACATAATCATCTTAGCATCAGTCATTAATGCGCGACCAAGCTCCAGTAGCTTAAGCTGACCACCACCCAGTTCATAAGTTGGTAAATCCCAAGAATCTTCTAAATTAATAAATCGTAAGACTTTAAATGCTTTATCAATACTTGCCTTTTCCCAATTAACCCATTTGCTCTTAACCAATGCAACAAAAAATCCTTCACCAGGACTACGACTAGCAACCAGCAAGTTTTCTAGAACGGTTAATCTTTGAAGAGGTTGTGGTATCTGAAAAGTACGAACTAAACCAATCTTATAAATATTATGAGGAGACCAACCAGTTATATTCTGATCTTCAAAGAAAACATGCCCATTATCAGGCTTATAATAACCAGAAATAATATTAATAAGCGTAGTCTTACCACTACCATTAGGACCAATTATCAGAGTGATAGAATTTCTCTTAACATTTATAGAAACATTATTTACAGCTGCAAGTCCTCCAAAAAATTTACTTACTCCTTCAGTACGTAACATCATAACACTTTCTCTAGATGAACTTTCACCACTCATAGCACATCACAAAAATTAACTACTAAAATAAAAACCTTACGACTTTAAAATGAAGTGATTACTTTTTTAAGCTCCTCCATCTCAAGATTGATAAAACTAAGTGTTAAACATTTGAAGATGATCTTAAATATAAATATAAAAATATAGAAATTTTTAAATCGCTTACTTTTTCTTTAACACTACGTACGCTACTCCAGCGATTACTACAATTACTATAATACCTATTATTGCTAAAGTAGTCGTATCAAAACCTCCAGCTCCAGTAGCAGTTGTTGTAGTAGTTGTGGTGGTCATTACTGTTGTAGTAGTTGTTGTGATTTTTACAGTTATCGTATCAGTATCATAATGCCATATTCCGTAAACTACCCATTTATAATTACCTGTCGTGGGATCTTTCACTACGTAGGAAATTTTGTAATCACCTGATGCTCTATCTCCATATTGATCGAATACAATTTTTCCACTTACCCCTTCATAACTTTGTGCTACAGTTGGCAATAAATTCTTTATTTGTTCACCATCATATACGCCAGCTTGAATTACTGCAAGAGCTATTAACCATGCAGAATCATAAGATATTATTGAGTATGAATCAGGTTCTTGTCCAGCTATAGCTTTAAACTTGCTAATGAATTGATCAAGTTTTGTAGATGCAGCAGGAGTGAATATTGTGCTATATAAACCAACAATTGAAGCAGTATCGCCGGCATCAGTTAATATTTTTGTTATATCTGCCGTGCCATCAGTACCAAACCATTTAACACTCATAAGTGTACTATAGGACTTTGCCTGATTTAATATTGTGGCAGCTTCATCAAAACTTACCGTTAGAACGGCAACATTATTCTTACCATATGTATTTATAGCATTCGTAACATAAGTATTAAGGGTAGAAAGCTCATTAGTGAAATCCTTTGTGTTAGGATCATATCTAATTTTGTTAACAACTGTACCACCCTCTTTTGCAAATGCATTTGGAAAATCTTCAGCTATTCCATCACCCCAAGCATCTCCTCTATATAATACTACAACATATTTATAACCAAAATGAGTAATCATTTTAGCTATTGCCCTATCTTGGAAGAGATCAGTTGTAACTGTTCTGTATAGATAACCTCTGTTAGGCACAGCAAGTGCAGCAGCAGTTGAAGATGGTGATACCATCAATATTTTATTTGAAGTTGCATATGATAATAGATTTCTGACCTCCGCACTAGTCATAGGTCCAACTGTTGCTTTCACACCTAACGCATTAAGTTCTTGTAATTTTTGGAGAGCAACATCTGGCTTTGTTTGAGTATCTTCTATAACAAACTCAAATTTTACAGACATGCCCTTTGAAGTTACGTAATTATTTATATCATCTTGGGCCATTTGTACTGCTACTTTTGCTCTTTGACCATAAGAGGCCAGATCACCTGTAAGCGGAAGCAAAGCTCCTAGTTTTATTGTGCCACTAAGTTCATTTACAGGTTGATTTACGGCAGACACTTTATTTCCTGCATATCCTATAATTAGTACTAGTAGTAACATAGCTATTATTAAAAATTTTCTTTGCGCCATGTTGCATCGCACACACTATTTCTGTGTTACATATTTAAATAGTTTACTCTGCTAATTTTAAGATCTATAGATAAGCTTATTTTATAGTAGATGTAAAATTAGAATAATAATTTTTCAATTTGAAAATGTTTAAAATTTACAATATTAACTTCAGATTATGTAATGTTTAAAAATTCATGTAACTAAAGTTTCAAATTTGAAATAAACTTTATTAAGTAGTAATATTGAAAGTTTGTGAGGAGAATTTGATGATAGATCCAATACTCGTTAGAGGTACAATAACATATGCTAGTATACTAGCTCTTTCAGCTATTGGATTGGCACTAGCGTATATGACTACTAAAGTTCCGAGTTTTGTACAAGGAGCCTTTGCAGGTATAGGGGGTTACGTGAGTTTTACTTTTGTAAGAATTGTGAGAGTCTCTCCCTACATATCTATACCAGTTAGTTTCATTTTAAGTGGATTAGCAGCACTAGCACTTTATGAAGTTCTTGTTAAACCTTTAAGAAAAAGAGGGGCTTCGTTAGTTATGCTAATGATGTCAACAATCACTTTTGATATAATTTTAGTAGCAATATTAAACATTGTTGCTGACTATTTGACGCTTGTCTCACGAACTGATGCACGAGGATTTTCTTTGCAATATTCTGACTTTAATTTTATAGATTTGCCTGGTGTGTTTATTGTTTCATTAACGTTGGCTATAGGAACAACAATAATTCTTTATTTATTCTTAAACAGAACAAAACTTGGTATAGCATTAAGAGCCGCTGTAGAAAATCCAGAATTGGCGCAAACTATAGGTCTTAATATAGAGGCAGCATATGTTCTTTCATGGTTTCTTTCTGGTTCATTAGCTGGCATAGCTGGTTCATTAATACCGTTATGGTCAAGTGGAACTATTGAATACTTTGATACAAATCTGCTTTTAAGCATGTTTGTGGCAGTAGTCATAGGAGGAATTGGGAACATATATGGAGCACTAATTGGAGGATATTTAGTAGGTTTTATTGAAATACTCGGAACTTACATACTTTCAGGTATAATTGGAAATTGGATCATAACATATAAGCAAGTTCTCTCTTTATTAGCAATGGTAATTACACTTTTAATAGCACCTAAAGGATTAATGAGTATAAATTGGAAGAAAATCCTAAGGTGGACATGATGATAGACATAGGAATAATCACATTTTTAATGGATTTATTAGTATATATAGGCATATATGCAATATTATCAATAAGTCTTAATATTGAATATGGGTATGCTGGAATACCTAACTTCGGAAAAGTTTTAAGCTTTTTAGGTGGGGCTATTGTAGCCGGTACTGTAGGAAGTAGATTAGCATTAATATTAATTGATCCGAATAAAGACATTATAAGTCAGAATTATGAGGCAGTAGCAATTATAAATAACACATTCAAAAACAATATCATATTTGCATTATCCATACTACTAGTCACTATCGCTATATCAATAGTAATAGGCATAGTTCTTGGATTCGTTGCATCATATCCAGCAATACGTTTACGTGAAGACTACTTAGGTATGACATTATTAGCAATGGCAGAAGTACTTAAATTAATTGCCTATTACTATCCGAACTTAGTAGGTGGAACATTAGGAATGGGATTACCAGATCCTCTTATAGCATTTGGAGGCGGGCTCTTCAGATCAGTATCATACGCACTACTAATAGCAGTTATTATGATACTTGTTTATTTGTACTCAAGAATAATACTTAATTCACCACTCAGCAGAACACTCAAAGCAATTAGAGAAAATGAAAATGTTGCAGAAGCATACGGAATTAATATAGCAAATGCAAGAATTAAAACATTAGTAATAGCATCAGCAATAGCATCAATAGCAGGGGTTCTTTACGCATTTTATACAGGTGATGTTCACGCATCTACGTATGACAGATATTCATGGACATTCTTCGTATGGCTTATCGTATTACTAGGAGGTTCAGGAAATGCTTTAGGACCACTTGTAGGTACAACAGTCTTTATAACAATTAGAAAAATAATGGATTATGCTAAAGGACAAGGATTACTTACAATTATTCCAGGAATAGATCCCACATGGATCCAATACATTGTATTAGGATTAATCTTCATGAGCGTTCTTCTTTTCAGGCCTGAAGGAATATTAAAAGAAAAACCAAGCAAAACACTACCGATAGCAGAAATAAAAAACATACAAGCAAGACTAACTAAAGAAAACAAATAGCTTTATTTTTGTAAAATTTTAACGCTCTTATAATATAGTAAGTTTTTCGAAAGAGATGGTTTCAAAATATTTAAGCCTTACTTTCTATCCTTGAGACTGTCCACATAAGACATCACTCCCAGTTCACATACCAATAAGCGAAGAGGTTCATGAAAAGCTCAACACTATTTAAACCAAAGAACACCAGAATTCACATAAAGAAAGCACGAGACCTATGCAAAAACTAAAGAAACGCTCAACAGAAC
>JBMFIF010000026.1:0-22222 GCA_049976445.1 Thermoprotei archaeon
TATTCAAAGATATTCACCGACACCTCACCACAAGTAGTACCGCAAACTCACATAAAGCTTATGTGGACAGTCTCCAAAATGAAGTAAAAATTGGGAACTTAAATGATTTAACTAAACTGGCTGACCAAGCGAATCCTCCCATTGTAACGAGTATATTTCTTTATCCTCCAGAACCTGATGCATATTATACTAACATGCTTATTGTGCATAAAACACCAGATAAAAGTGGTAATCTAGGTGATTATGATGTAAGAGCATTTAATAGAACATGTGTACATCTTCAATGTCTTGTGAATTATAATCCTAATAATCCAGAATTTGGCCCAGTACTTCAGTGTCCATGTCATGGAAGTGTTTATCGTCTTACCGATGCTCTTCCCTTAGCAGGCCCAGCTAAATTATTAAATTTAAATCCACTACCTCAAGTTATACTTAAAATTGTGAAATCGACCAGTGACATATATGCTATCGGTTTTAACGGAAAAATTGTTTTAGGAAGACCTAAAGATCAGCCCCTTAAAGAACCCATATTAGTCTAAGAGGTGCATGGTAATGGGTAGCGAAAAGAAAGGTTTTTTAAATTGGATAACTGATCGAATGGAACGTATGCTCTTCAATGGTGTGAAATTCATAATTCCTAAAAAACCTACTAACCCATTAGCATACTTAGGCATGTTAACATTCATGGATTTTCTTTTGTTAGGAATAACAGGAGCGTTACTTACAATTTATTATACTCCAACTTTTGAACTAAACCTTACTAATAGGACATTCACATCACCCTGGAATAGTGTCAAAACAATAAATGATGTTATAACATTTGGATACATATTGCGTAATATACATTATCATGCATCAAATGCCATGGTATTATTAGCAATCTTACATTTATCCTACCAACTCTTCTCAGGTCGTTATAAATTAAAGAACGAGCTTATTTGGGTAACAGGTGTTATATTTGGATTGATAACTATTCTTGAAGCTTATAGTGGTTATGATCTTATTGTCAACGTAAGAGCGCAGTTAGCTATGAACGTAGGTAGAGGATTAGCATTAAATACACCTTTTTTGGGAGACATTTTAGCAAATTTACTCTTTGGACCAGGATCACTATCTAGCATGGTAATTCATCTTTACGCATTTCACATATTCCTATTACCATTCATAATGGTTTTATTAGCAGTATTTCACTTTCCAAGAAATCTCACATTAGATATACCAATGGTTTCTGCGATATTTGGCATAATATTCATAATAGCAGGATTATATCCAGTAGAATTAGGATCACAATTTAATCCGTTTTATCCAGCGCCGGTAACTGTTCCTGAATGGTATCTCACAGCATTATATGCTTTCCTGAGAACTGGATTATCACCATTTTTAGTAGGCGTACTCATACCAACACTTTATATTGTAATAGCTGCAATAGTACCATTTCTTGACAAAAGCCGAGGATTCAAAATCTCTGATAGACCATTAGTAATAGCGATAGGTGTTACAGGGCTTGTTCAATTTGCGTTCTTTACAATATGGGGATTCCAAGGAACATATCCATGGATACCATTAATGCCTCTACCTGGTGAGGAAACAACACTACTCTTCTTAGATCCGATCACAATGTTTGCTGTATGGGGAGTATTAATAGTCATATGTGCTCTTGCAGTTTATACATACTCTTATAATCAAAAAAAGAAAATCAGTAAAACCACAATCCCGCTCAGTTGGTAATCCAGCTAAATCCAAACAACTTAATCCAAAAACACTTCTTGCAGGACTCATAGGCTTTGTAACACTACAAGTCTTTTTAACTATTGTAACTATTATATCTTACATGCTAAACTTACAAAACATAGTACTAGTCACATTAGGTAGTATCTTAATAACCTTCGGATTCATATACCATTTCTATAGAATGCTATCATCCTAATGTTTAAATAAAATATCAAGATTTTTTAAACATAATACATAAAGAGTTTATTTATTTTTTATGATTAGTATGAGCCCTACTATAAATATTACAAATGCTATTATTTCAGCAATTACAATTCTTTGATAAATCTCCAAACGCCTACTCACTAGTATAAATTGGTTAGTTATTTCATTAATTGGTGAAGTAGCTGCTAGACTTAACATTAATCCTATAAAAATCAATACAAAACCTATACTAAGCTTATTTACGTTCATGTTCCATCACACATGAAAAGAATTTGGCTAAATAAAAACATTTTGATTAATCATTAAATTTTATATAAAAATATTATATAAAATATTATGAACCAACTGATAATTCTTGTAATGCATTAAGTACCTCTTTACCATGCTGTGCAGCATTAACTTTAGGAAATACTTTTACTATCTTTCCATTCTTATCTATTATAAATGTTACACGTCTGGCACCGACCAAGCCTTTTACGCCATAAAGATTTATAACCTTTTTATCAGGATCACTTAACAAGTCAAAAGGTAAATTAAATGCCTCAGCGAACCTTTTATGAGATTCAACAGAATCCGCACTAACACCAAGAACTATAACATCCATATCTTTTAATCTCTTTAATTCCTTTAATTCATTATACACATCTCTTATGCTTTGCGCTTCCAAAGTACAACCATGTGTAAAATCCTTGGGATAAAAATAGAGTACCACATATTTTCCTCTTAAACTAGAAAGTCTGATAATTTCACCTCTTTGATTTGGCAATTCAAAGTCTGGAGCTTCACTACCTATATCTGGCATAGGCATATTAAACACCATGTTAATGAATTAGAACTAAAAAATTAACTTTAACATACATAGATAGTTAGATTCAACAATTTTTAATGTCAACAATATGATTTTGCTTTGCAAGATAAGATTTTCAAGTTTTTTAAAATTATCTTAGAAGGCTAAAAGGATTTAAGATTAAGATAATATTTTTTATTTTAGAATATGTTCCAATAAAAGTTTATCATAAGAAAAATTATTTCAATTCATTTATTTTTATAACGTTTATCCTTGTTCTACAGGTCCGAGACCAAAACGTTGAGCTAATTCATCAGCATACTTTTGTATTTCAGCTATTAGTTCTGGTTTATCAAGTAGATGTCTGAATCTTCCTTGAAGTTTAAGATACTCTATTACTGGTTTTCTTCTCTGTACTGGAACTGTAGTTCGAAATGTACCATTTTCATATTCATAAAGTGGCCAAAGTCCAGTTTGAACAGCTAACTTGCCAATTTTAATCGTAAGTGATGGATCAAATCTCCAACCGGTAGTGCATGGTATAAGAACATGAATAAAAGCTGGGCCGTTTGCTTTAAGACCCTTTTCTATCTTAGTTGCTAGATCAAAAGGATAAGAGGGCACAGCCGTAGCAGCATAACGAACTTTGTGTGCTATTGCGATTCCGATTAAATCTTTTTTGAAAACTTCACGATCACTTAGTTTTGCACCTAACGGTGTAGTTGTTGTCCATGCTCCGAATGGTGTTGCTCCGCTCCTCTGAATACCTGTATTCATGTAAGCCTCATTATCATAACATATATAGAGAAATCTGTCACCACGCTCTAATGCTCCGCTTAATGCCTGCAGACCTATATCTGCAGTTCCACCATCACCAGCAAGTACTATTACATTTACATCTTTATTGAACAACCCTTTCTTTATCATTGCATTATAAGCAGCCCTTACACCTGAAGCAGTAGCAGCAGCATTTTCGAATGCCAAATGAATCCATGGTACTCTCCATGCTGTAGATGGATATAACGTAGTTGATACTTCTCCACATCCAGTCGCGTTAACAATTATACTATCTTTTCCAGAAACTTTTAAAGCAATCTTTGCTAAGATTCCTATTGGACAACCTGCACACAAGCCATGACCTGGAGCAAAATATTCTTCTGTTGGTAAATCTCTAACAGTTCTGTATATCATGGATTCCACCCCCGTAAACCTATATAATAAACAGGCCTTTTCGATTTTCTTGATGTAGCTGTGTATTGAAGCTCATCAAACATATATTTTATATCATTTGGAGTAACGTCTCTACCTCCTAACCCTGCTATGAAGTTTACTATTGGTACATCAATCCCATATAACTTCATAATAGCTGCAATCTCCATAAAAACTGGTCCACCTATTGCTCCAGGTGAAACAGCTCTATCGATAATTCCTACAGCTTTTGTGTCGCTTATTAAGTCAATTATTGGCTTAATTGGAAATGGTCTAAATAAACGTAATTTAATCAGACCAGCCTTTATATTATGTTGCCTTAATTCTCTCACGACATATCTAGCTGTACCTGAAAGTGCTCCCATACTAATTAAAACAATATCCGCGTCTTTAGCAAAAGTTGGTTCAACACTACTATAATATCTACCTGATAAATCGCCATATTCTTTTGATACCTCATCAATAATTGGTAATGAATTTTCTATAGCGTTAACTTCTTGATACTTTACTTCATAATAATAATCTGGTGGTGCGAGAGTACCTATGCTTACTGGCTCATCAGGATTTAATCTAAAAGGCGGTTTTACTCGTGGAGTGAATTCCCTTACATACTCATCAGGTAATGTATCTACTGGTTCATAAGTATGAGTTAATATATATCCATCAAAATTCACCATTACTGGTAATCTCACTCTAGGATCTTCGGCAATTCTGTATGCTTGTATCATGGTATCGTATGCTTCCTGTGATGATTCTGCAAATATTTGTATCCATCCTGTATCTCTTTGATCCATCGCATCACTATGATCATTCCAAATATTAATCGGAGCTGAAACCGCCCTATTAGCCACAGCCATCACAACAGGAAGTCTAAGTGCTGCGGTAATGAAAAGAATTTCATGCATAAGTAAAAGACCTTGAGAACTGGTCGATGTAAAAACGCGTGCTCCCACAGCCGCAGCTGCAGTAACTACTGATAGAGCCGAATGCTCAGATTCCACAGGAACATATTCGGCTTGGAGTTCACCCGTAGCAACATATTCTGAGAGCTTTTCTACCATAGTAGTTTGCGGTGTAATAGGATACGCTGCAATCACATCGACATCCACTTGTTTTACTGCATACGCTACTGCATAATTGCCTGAAAGTGTCTGTCTAATTTGCCTTAACTTTTGCATTATTTTTCCTCCTCCTTTACCCACATAATAGCTTTAAGTGGACATTCCTGATAGCATATTCCACAACCTTTACAATGATCATAATCTATGTAATACTTTTTGCCCTGTTTATAGATCGCGGGCTCAGGACAAAATACCCAGCATAATCCACAATCAGTACACTTATTGTAATCTATAACAGGTTTAAAAGTCCTCCATGTACTAGTGATATTTAATTCTGATGAGCCAGGTCTTAAGATGGTAGCTCCAATTTCTACTTCATTCCAACTTGGGAGATCTGAGCCCATTCAACTACCTCCGTTTTCTCATAAGTTTCAATAACAGTATCAACATTACTTTTACCAAAACGAGAACCTACCTCATTCAATACAGATTCAAGTTTTACAATATTAGTAGCTTTCACCAACGCACCAAGCATCGCAGTATTAGTAATAGCAGACCCAATATGTTTAAGAGCTATCTCCGTTGCATTCACAACAGCTAACTTATATCCACTAAACATTTGTGAAACTTCGTTAATCTTCCTACTAGTATTCAAAACTAGAACACCTCTCATTTTTAATCCTTGAAGAACAGATTTATTAGAAATCAATGAAGGATCTAGGACAACAACTATATCGGGTTCATAGATTTGTGAACGTATTTCAATAGGTTCATCAGAAATCCTTGTAAATGCTAATACTGGAGCGCCTCTTCTTTCAGGGCCAAATGCAGCAAAACCCTGAGCATACTTACCCTCTTTAATAGCAGCCTTTGCTAATAATTCTGCTGCTGTAACAGCTCCTTGACCACCCCTACCATGAAATCTTACTTCAACTCTCATACCAAATGTATTAATTTAAGATTCACATATATAGATGTCTAAAATATATAGAATAATAATTTTGTTGTAATATAGTTATCGTAACTCTAAAATTGAGAACAATTTAAGCATAAGTCTCGCATTGTTGAGCATATCATGATTATTATTAAAGAAAACATAAACACGATCTGGTTCACTCTTAAGAATATTATACACAATTTCTTTTAGTTCATCTTCACTATAATTGTGCATATACCAAGAATACCTGCCATGCATTCGCAAATAAACAACGCCATCATTCACAAATATACTACGAGGAAGATTAGGAGCATCAACAGAAACAAAGACACATCCAAGAGAGTTAATAAATTTCGCACCATCATGAGTAAACCAATCGATAGAACGACTTTCAATAGCAATTCTTGATGAAATATCACTCTTTTCAATAAAATTTTTTAATCTATTCTTAACAGTATCGGTAAATCTTAACGAAGGAGGAAGTTGAAATAGATAGAAATCTATTAAAGAATTCATAAGATCAAATAACTCTTTAAACTTATTCCATACATCAAACCCCTTATCACTGAATTTATAAATATGAGTTACTAATCTGTTAACTTTAATAGACCATCTTATACTTGAACCTTTTTTAGCCCATGAGCTCACTTGATTCCTGAAAGGAAACCTATAAAAACTAGCATTTAACTCGACTGCATTTAACCCACTTTGCATAATATACCAATCAAATCCATCAGGGTTCCAATCATACATCCAACCAGAAGTGCCAACAAAAATTTTCATCTTACTTACACAATTATTAAAATAAGAACCAACTTAAAATTGTTTCGGCATTATTTCATATTCACAATATTCATCACCTTTTGATATGCACATGGTCTCAAATGCTTGACATTCTACTTTAAAATGGCTTGAGAAGAATCCTGCAAGTATACCTCTCACATAATGACTCTCAGCCTTACCTGTTTTACCAACAATACTGCATTCCAAATTATCCTTTACCCTAATAATAGCCCTATTATTAGTGGGACTGTACTCAATAATATCAAAGTCACTAACCCAACCAGTTGCAATTAAAATATGCTTTAAAAGCTCTACTACATCCCTAATTGATGCTTTTCTTATATCATAGAAAACCTCCCATAACTTTTTACCAGTACTATAACCCATATTCCATAACGTTACACCCGCTACAGGTTCTCCAAGCTGTTTACGTAATCCTACAAAAATCCCCCACCATATAAACTCACTCGTTATAATACTCTTGATACCGTTATACAATATGATCGGATAATGAGTTGTATCTATAAGTATTCCTGGAAATATAGGATCAATAATATCAACTTCTTTTATCCCTTTCAAAGAAAGTAACTTCGATTGGAAGTCAGATAACTCTATAGTTGATTTTGACATATCAACAGCAATAAATATGTGGGCCATACCATCTCTTAACGCCTCTATATTAGTCTTCAAATTTATAATACTAATATTATTTTCAGCGCATGTTCTTCCAATATCACCAATCACACCAATTATATTTTCAGTTAGAATACTAAATCCGTAAACTTTGTCTTCAGGAAAACGTATTACAAATCCTAAATTGAATGGAAATTTTTTCATATTGATGCCATGAACTTAATATGGTAAAAGTATTTATATTTGTTTTTTATGTTTTATTAATAAAGTATGTAAAAAATAGTTTTTGTTATAAAAATTCATAACAGATGAAGTGCATAGAGAACAAATAACGCTCCCATTACAATTGCCACATTATTAACTAACTTTAGTACAATATGAATGCTTGGTCCTGCAGTATCCTTTAATGGATCTCCTACAGTATCTCCTACTACTGCTGCTTTATGCTGCTCTGTTCTTTTAAGACCAATCCTTTCTAAATACTTTTTGGCATTGTCAAATGCAGCACCTCCTGTATTCATGAAGAATGCTAGCATTGTACCTGTTATTGTAACCCCTATTAAGAAAGCTCCAGCCGATTCTGGTCCTAAGAGCAGGCCAACTATTATTGGTGTAATTAAAATTATTAGACTGGGCGTTACCATATTTTTCTGTGCAGATTTCGTAGTTATATCTACACATTTACCGTATTGTGGTTCTGCTTTACCTTCGAGTAATCCTGGTATTTCTCTGAATTGTCTGCGAACTTCTTCTATAATATCTGATGCTGTTTTACCTACAGCCCTTATTGCTAGTGATGCAAAGAGAAATACTATCATGCCACCTATTATAAGGCCCATTATAACAGATGGTTGTATGAGATTTATAATGTATTCCTTTCCTGGTGCTGGATTTATTACATCAACATATGCTTGAAAGAGTAGAAGTGATGCCATCACAGCACTTCCCATAGCAAAACCTTTTGCCAACGCTTTTGTAGTATTTCCTGCTGCATCGAGCACCTCAGCAGTTTTTCCAACTTCTTCCTCTACACCTGACATCTCAATTATTCCGCCTGCATTATCTGCGATCGGACCATAACCGTCGATTGCTAATATAATACCTGTAAGTGAAAGCATACCTATAGTTGCAGTAACAGTGCCATAAATTCCACCCGTATGATTTGGTATTCCGATTTTGACAGCATAATAAGTTCCAAATATATAGGATATTCCTAACGCTATTATTACTATTATTACTGGAAGCGCTGTAGATTCCATACCTACTGATAAGCCCATGAGTAATGTTGTTGCCGGACCAGTTTTAGCCGCTTCTGCAATATCTTTTACAGGCTTATGATCACCAGTATAGTATTCTGTAACTAATTCGATTAACAAAGCGGCCGCTAATCCAGCAAGCGATGCAAAATATAAGTAGATTGCTTCAAGTCCTAGCATTCCAGTTATTACAAAGTAAAAGAGTATTGCTATTAAAATTGTTGATACTACTAAGCCGTTTCTGAGTGATGAAACGGGCTTTATTAAAACTTCCTTTTCTCTCTCTAATACTACACTACCATTACCACCATTTACTAGTTTAGTAGGTTCTTTAGGTCTTACTGCTAAAGCTCCTATTATTGTTGCAATAAGTCCTACAGCTCTAGCCACTATAGGGAAGAAGATGAAATACGCATTCTTTGTTAGTGCATAAAGTCCTGCTCCTATGATCATTGAGCCAATGTTTTCTGCAGATATTGACTCAAACAAATCGGCGCCTCTTCCGGCACAATCTCCTACATTATCTCCTACATTATCAGCTATTACTGCCGGATTTCTAGGATCATCTTCAGGTATGCCCACTTCAACTTTACCAACTAGATCAGCTCCTATATCTGCTGATTTTGTATATATCCCTCCACCCAACTGCATGAATAAAGCTGCCAAACTTGCACCAAAACCATATCCCATTATAAGCTCTGGAATTCGTTGTAAATTGCCCCATCCGTTGAGAGCCCAGTAAAGGTAGAATAAACCTGTAACGCCTATGAGACTCATAGCAACAACCATCAATCCTAACACGAGTCCACCATAGAAAGCTAGTTGCAATGGCCTAGATTGGCTTTTTCTTGCTGCCTCTGCAACTTTAACGTTTGAACGTGTCGCTGCCTCCATCGAAACATAACCAGCTATTATTGAAGAAATCGTGCCTAAGAAGAAACTTAATGATACATATGGTATTCCACTATGTATACCACGGTCAATAGCTAAATAGATCGCTACTGTTATTAATGATAATATTGCTAATATTACTTTATACTGCCTTTTTAAATATGCTCTAGCCCCCTCTCTTATAGCCCTATTTATTCTTATCATTTTTTCAGTTCCTGAACTTTGTTTTGATATGTACCATAAGAGATAGGCAGCAATAGATAATGCAAGCACTACAGAGAAAGGTATTGTTAATATGTATGCATCAATACCGTTCATTAGGTATACACCTTAACTTTTGTTACTAATTTAGATAAAATAAACATTTCGTTTCCCTGTCAGGAGACTGTCCACTTATTATGTAGAAATTATGTAATAATTGATGGCTTGTCTGGACAGCCTCCTCTGTCAGAATTTATCCAAACTGCTACCTTAAGATCCATGTTTATTATCTTAACCTCATTCTTTAAGTCGGAGAGAGGATCAATTTTCAAGAATATACTAGAAAATGTAGGACATTAATGTTTTTATTCTTCTTTCTCTTATTTTCTATTGAGTTGTCGTGGGTGTGTTAAGTCTTAAGCATGGTGAATACCTTGTAAGGCTTGTTCGTCGAGCAGTAGAAAACTATTTTGTTACTGGAGGTGAATTACCTATTCCTGACGACGCTCCATTGGAGCTTATGGAGAAGCGTGGTGTTTTTACAACTATTTATAGAATTAGTAGTGGTGAAGCTTCTGTCGGAGTTGCTAAGGAATTACGTGGTTGTATTGGTTTTCCATTGCCAATAAAACCATTATTAAAAGCTACTATTGAATCTGCACTTAGTGCCGCTTTTGAAGATCCAAGATTTCCTCCTTTGAAAGAGAAAGAGCTTGATGATGTAATTTTTGAGGTTAGTGTACTTACACAGCCTAAGCTTATTCAAGGTACACCTGAAGAAATAGTAAAGAGTATTAAAATAGGTAGGGATGGGCTTATTATTCAGAAAGGTTTTATGTCTGGTTTATTATTGCCGCAGGTTCCTGTTGAGTATGATTGGGATGTGGAAACATTTCTCGGACAAGCATGTATGAAAGCTGGCCTACCTCCTGATGCATGGGTTATGAAAAATACTAAAATTTATACGTTTCAAGCTGAGATTTTTACTGAAATCCAACCGAAGGGCAAGGTTATCAGGCTCATGATTGAGAAGTGGAAAAATGAAAAGTGATGAGATGGAAGGATAATGCATAAAAGAATATACATTGCTCCGTGCGGTATTGGGTTTGGACATGTAAGAAGGATGGAAGCACTGGCAGAAACACTAAAAAAATTTGGTATAAAGGATATTATATTTTCGACCTATGGTGTTGGGTACCAATATCTCTCTAAAATGTATTGTAGTTATTGTGTATATAAATCACCTGAAATAGACCTAATTTTTAATGAGGACGGTTACTTTGATTTTCATAATACAGTTATGCGGTATGGGCTTGTTTCACTTTATAGGTTTATAAAACAAATTGGTTATGAGATAGGAAGGTTAAACTCTTTTAAACCTAATGTCGTTGTTTCTGATTCTCGTCTCTCTACAACGTTGGCTGGATGGATTTCAGATGTTCCTACAATAACAGTATTAAATCAATTAAGCATTTCAATACCTCGTGTGCGTCCTATGCGATCTACTACTCGTTTATTAAAAAAGATTAGTGAACGTTTTACATTTGAAATGTTCAGTTTTCTTTGGGCGAGAAGTGAAAAGATTGTTGTTGCAGATTTTCCTCCGCCCTATACTATTTCCAGAACGAATATAATGGTTCATCAAAGATATAAGAACCGCTTTAAGTTAATAGGTCCTTTATTACCTTTAGATTTAAGAGAATTACCGTCAAAGGATGAAGCTAAAGAAATGCTTAAACTTAGATCACCAGTCATCGTTACCATCTTTTCAGGAAGTAAAATTGAACGAAATATTGCTCACGCAAGATTATTACCGCATTTAATAAGATTGGCCAAAGCTGGTTATACTGTAATAGAGATTGGTGGTTTGAATAATTATGTTCCTTTGTTGAATAATTTCTACTCATATCCTTTTGTTGAAGATGTTTACATGTATATGAGAGCTGCCGATGTAGCAATTACAACTGGTGGACAAACAACGCTTGCTGAACTTATGAAAATCGGTATACCCACAATAGCATTACCACCAATTGGGCATACTGAAAAAATGGGGAATTCTACAATTATAAAGAGGCTAGGATTAGGTATCGTTACTCCTTTGCAAAATGCGGATAATTTAGAAAATTTAGTAAAAGAAGTATTATATAACGAATCGTATGCAGATCAAGCAATTAAAATAAGTAAAGAGGTTAATAAATATAAAGGTGTCATTACCCTATCAAAAATGGTGTTAGCGAGTAAGGAGGATTAATCGTGAAACCAATATTAAGTGTGTATGTGCCATATTATGTACCTATAGCTTATAAAAAGGAACACAACAAAATTTACATAGTTTCAATCTCAATGCTGAGAGGGACATCTATAGGCATTTATAAAAACTTTAAAGGATTGGATATTAACTGTCAATTGAGCAAACCAATACAAAAAATTCTTGAAGAACTTTATGATACGATAGGAAGGAATTTTGGTATTGTTATTGCTGTTGATGCTCCGCCATTTTGGGAGATTGGGGTGCAATCTTCAATAATACTTGGAATGAACCTAGCATTAGATGCACTCTCCACCAATTCATTAAATGTAAAAATATTACATGATAAAGTGATAAAATCAATGACAAAATTAATAAATGTAGCATGGGTTCACAATCTTAATTTTTCTAAAGGAGTAAGTAAGTTTATTATCAATAACGATGGAGAATTGGAAGATCGAATCTCAACATCAATTAAGAATGATATGAGAATTATTATCGGTGTTAAGGCGCTACGAGATTTTCCAATGTGGATTAATGAGGCCAATGTATATAATCCTGATGAAGAGTATCCAAAAATACTTAAATGGACTTCTGATGTAAATCTTAAATATAATTGGAGCAATATGGATATTCGTATCGTAAGTTTACAAAAATTAAAAATCATAGTAGAAGAGCTAATAAATTATTATTCTTCAGAAGAGATTATAGTATCACAACCTGATAATATGGGTATTCGGATCTATAGATTTTAACTTGTTTAAATAACACTAATTAGAATGAAGATGAGTTTATTTGTTTGATTTGAGTAATACTATACGAGATGAATTTTGAAATCTTAGTTGAAACGTTTGAAAAAATTGAAAGAACTACTAAAAGACTTGAAATGACTGATCTTCTTGTAGATCTGCTTAGACGTGTTCCTGGAGAAATTATTGATAAAGTCATATATCTAGTTCAAGGAAGATTATATCCAGAATATGTAGGTATCGAACTAGGAATGGCGGAAAAAATGGTTGAACGAGCAATATCACATGCGTCAGGATTGCCTCTTGCAGAAATAGAATCATTTTATAAAAAATTAGGTGACTTAGGGGAAGTAGCTGCACAAGCATTATCTAAACGTAAAGCATTTGCGCTAACAAGTTTTTTAGATATAGAGAATCAAAAGAAGTTGACTGTAAAAGAAGTTTATGAAACACTAGATAAAATTGCAAAAGCTACAGGTGAAGGATCACAAGATTTAAAAATCAAATTATTCGCTGGATTACTCAATAAAGCTTCTCCGAGAGAAGCTCGATATCTAGCACGATTCATCATTGGGGAACTAAGACTTGGAATAGCCGATATGACTATACTAGACGCACTAGCAATAGCGTATGGAGGTTCAAAAGATTACAGACCAATACTCGAAAGAGCATACAACTTAACAAGCAACTTAGGAGAAGTAGCAAAAGCTGTGGCATTAAAAGGTATTGAAGCCGCAAAAGAATTTCACATCACAGTAGGCCGACCAATTCGGCCAATGTTAGCTGAGCGTCTTTCAACACCATTAGAAATTTTGGCTAAACTTGGGGGAACATGCGCAGCAGAATATAAATACGATGGTGAGCGAATTCAAGCACACAAAAAAAATTCTAATGTTGTTCTTTTCTCAAGGAAACTTGAAAACATAACTCATCATTATCCAGATGCTGTAAAAACTGTTAGTGAGAACATTATTGCTAATGAAGCTATAGTTGAAGCTGAAGCTGTAGCTATAGATCCGGACACCGGAGACATGATGCCTTTTCAAGAATTAATGCATAGACGTAGAAAATATGGAGTAGAGGAGGCCATGAAAAGATACCCAGTCACACTTTTCTTTTTTGATGCATTGTACGTAGATGGTAAGGATCTCACAAATGAACCATACACAGTAAGACGAGAAATTCTAAGCAAAATTGTTAAAATTTCAGAGAGAGCTAAGTTATCACAACAAAAAATAATAAAAACACCAGAGGACCTTGAAGCATTCATGAACCAAGCAATCTCTGAAGGATGTGAAGGACTCATGTGCAAATCATTAAGTAATGATTCCATTTATCAAGCAGGATCTAGAGGATTTCTCTGGATAAAACTCAAAAGATCATATCAGTCTAAAATGGTTGAGCCAGTAGACTTAGTAATAGTGGGCGCATTTTATGGAACTGGTAGAAGAGCAGGAACATACGGAGCTTTATTGGTAGCTTGCTATGACCCAGATAATGATGTATTCAAGACTGTTTGTAAAGTTGGATCTGGATTCACAGATGAGGATCTAGCCAAACTACCTGAAATGATGAAACCTTACATAATACCTCATAAACACCCACGCGTCGAAAGCATAATGGAGGCAGACGTATGGTTCGTACCAGCTAAAGTAATAGAAGTAATTGGCGACGAAATAACTATAAGTCCTATGCATACAGCAGGTAGCGGAAAAATAAGAAAAGGCGCTGGACTAGCTATTAGATTTCCACGATTCACTGGCAGATACAGGGATGATAAGGGACCAGAAGATGCTACAACAGAAACTGAACTCATTGAAATGTATAATAACCAGCTAAAGAAAATAGAAGAAGTTATAGGACCTGGTGAACAACCATGAAGGTCTTAGTCATTTCTGACACTCATGACAATCTATTTGCAATAAAAAAACTTTTAAAACAAATCGAGAATGAAAAAATAACTTATATTTTTCATGCAGGTGATATAATAGCACCATTCACACTCAAACTATTTAATGGATACAAGCTCATTGGAGTATATGGTAACAATGATGGAGAAAGAAATCTTCTTAGGGAAACCGCAAAATCATTAGGATTCAAACTAGAAAAAGATTTCGAAAACATCGAACTTAATGGGAGGAAAATCGCACTAATACACGGAACAGAAAAACAGCTAGTAGAAGCGCTAATTAAAAGTCAATTATACGATGTAGTGATTAGCGGGCACACTCACGTAGTCGAACAATATATAATAGGAAAAACCTTAGCTATAAATCCAGGTGAGTTATGCGGTTACCTTACTAATAAATCATCTTACATAATTCTTGATCTAGATACTTTACAAGCTGATGTTCGATATCTTGATTAAAGGAATGAATCTGTTTATTTATAAAAGCGATGCATTTAAATTGCTAGAAATATCTTTGTTCTCTGGTGTAAGTTTTGGCTGAGAGTATAAAGATTTTGGCTGATATGAAAAAAGAACTTGAAAAACGAGTAGAAGAACTACAAAAAGAACTTGAGAGAACAAAACTCTTACTGAGCTTGATCGATAAAGCATTAGGAGAACAAAGCTTTGTACCAGCAAGCGAACTCCAAAAACAGGCACCACAACCACAAGCACCCTCAGCTGAAGTAGTTGTTCCACCCCCGCTACCCATTGAAAAAGAAGAAGTCATCACATCCAAGACTGGTATCGAGCTGGGAAAAATGTATATTGGAGAAACAACCATACGTATCGTACCAGGTCTAGAATTTGATGAAGGTATGCCTCCATTCAAAAGTTTCCTCATAGGTAGAGTTCTTGAAGGAATGAAGAGCAAAGATATGGATAGCGGAAAAAGTGAGTCAGAAGCTTTATCATATGAAGTTGTTAAAGATGAATCAAACAACGTAAAGGAACTGATAATCAAGAATGTGGATATTAACAACGAGAGAATAATGAGAGAATTACGTAATAGCATCAAATGGACTTTAGAACGAATCAAAGAGAGAAAATCTGTTAGTTAAATGGTAGCCCGGGTGGGATTCGAACCCACGTCGCGGGGTCCAAAGCCCCGCATCCTTGTCCCCTAGACGACCGGGCTATTCCATATTTGATATAAAAAAGGTAGATTTTAACTTTTAGCGTTATTATTATTTAAAAATTAATGATAAAATTTTATAGCTGTTAAATTGCTTATTGGTTTAAATGTTATTATTCTAATATTATTTTGAACATTTTGACGCAAAATTACTCCACCATAAATATTCTTTACTTTTACATTTTCGGGAAATAATGCAATTCTTCGTGGTTTCATTGATACGACTTTAACGTTAATCACAATATTATTTTTTTCTTTCCTCAACGATTGAATGGTATAACTTGGCATTGTAACGAAGTTATCTATGAATCCAACAGGAGTTATATCATTAATAGTAGGTGGTATAATATAATAATCTACTTGACATGGTTTTAAGTCTCCAGTAATCGTAGAACCATTGATAACGTATTTTTTGAAGTAATCATAAATAAAGCAAATTTTTTCTTTAAATACTTTTTCAAGATCAAAATTATAACTTTGTTCCTCTTGACCAGTATTTATAATACCTACATATTTCCAATAATATTTTCCTATTTTACTATACGTGTGGACAAGTAATAAATCATCATTAAGGGCGCGCTCCCATATTATAGCTGGTTCATCAGGCTTAGCTAAATTTCCATCAGGTGTCAACAACAATTTCAGCACTGATCTGTTTATATGATCAACTCTATCGCTTATACCAACTATGCCTCCACTAAGAATTCTCATTAAAGCTTCATATTTCGCGTTAGGTTCTGCAAATCCCTCTGGATGTCTAGGATTAGTTATGAATACATCAAAGAATGGCATCATGCCTAAAGATTTCGCAAGCAATCCAACCATGAAATTTTGTTTTATATAGATATTCTTAGGGATAATTTTCCATCGCCAACCCTTAACTTTCCTTAAAAGCTTTAACTGTCCTTTATGAGATAAAAGATAATCGTTATATGTTCTTAATGATATAATATTTTGATGCTTGACTGATGATAAAATAAAACCAATAGTTGGCATACAAAGTATTACTGCTAATCCTTTATTATCAAAGCTCTTAATCATTGTATCGAACCAATATTCAGCTATTTCTGGATTCGAGCGTAGTTCTTTTATAAGGCTTTGATAAGTTCTAATCCAATCATACCATACAGCAATACCTCCTTCAGAAACAAAAATATTTGCTAAATCATCATAAAACTTAGCATCAATCGGAACTGAAGCGATCTCATTTTTCCCGCCTATAAAATGGTACTTATTGGTATAATAATTTTCTTTGTCGAATGCAGAGAGATGAAGAACAAAGGGAACCTGAACCTCATTACTTATCATTCCAAGACTCTTCGAAAAACGTTGTGGATTTGGTTTGTATTCTTTCGCAAGGCCAATTTTATCAAAAATATACCACAAATCAAGTCCAATATAGCCCAAAGGAACTTCCATTTTCTTAAAAGTAGCACAGACATTCCTTATAATTTCTTCATTCATAGGATGAAAAAGTTCTGAGTAATATCCTCCATAACTATTCCAATACCCAAGCTTTTTAAGTACATCATGAGACATCGGTTTAATAGGTTTTTTACCATAAACCTTTAGTAAGAGTGAACCCCATCGATTAATTGCATCAATGAAACTATTACCATACACAGCAATAGTTTTTGTAACAAAACCTCTTCTAATAACATTTATACTACCATGAACTCCACGCATTATATAATCGCCCTTTTTCCTCATAGGACTTACAAGAAACATATTAAAAGCTGAAAAAGCTAAAGCACCATTCTTACCCTTAACAACAAAAGGTGTAAAAGGTACATTGTCAGGTACAGCATCGATACCTTCACCGACATGACCTTCAGGCCAGAATCCTCCAGGAAAATCGCCACTTTTTGTTAAACCCCATGTATAATATAATACCTCAGCATAATTAGAAATGCGAAACGCAGGAAAATTATATGTAGTGAAAAGAAAACTATCCTTAAGTTTTGTGCCTTTTAATTTGCGTAAAGATTCCATTTCAAAAATTACAACATTACTACGCGGATAATATTTTATTTTAGTTTCGACAAGACGTCTATCAACTAGATACCATTTAAAATTCCATCCCTCATGCTTGCCAACGTTATCTTTTCCATAGAAATGCGTAATTTTTGGCTTAGTAATTCTTGATAATGCAAGCTCGACTCCGTTAATATATAAAATCGGTTGAATATCCCAAATAAGCTCCTCATCACCTATGCTCAGTGAACCAATACCAAACTTCTCGTCAATATTAACCTTAAGCATCCTATCATTAATTATTAACTAAGCTAAATAAAGTTTTAAAATAAAATCTATTAATCACAAAATAATAGAGGCATTTCTGCATCATTTTTCCGTAATATGATGCTTACTTTTTCTTTAACTTTATTGTAAATATTTTCCATGGCTCCGAGTTTATGTTGATAATTTCCTTGTCACTATAAATTAAAGTTTGTTCTTCTTCAACTAAATTAGACAAGTACATGTTTGAGATACTATTTAATATTAGATCATTGAATTTGATCCTTATGTTACTATCATTAATGGTATAAAATCTAAGTATTGCGCCTGTTGAATCTTCACTTGACTTTAATGATGTGAATATTGCGTTGTTTGAGAGTATTTCTATGAATGAGTTCTCTGTTGGAAATGTTCCCGAACTTTTCTCGATCTCAAGTGCTATTAATGGTGCATGATATTCTCTTGCTATCTTATGTAATACTGCATTGTTCCATGAATTTTCATGCGGTATTAACGAGTAATATAGGATGTGTTCTCCAAGCTCTTGTGCATTAGGAATGGGTATTGGTGGGCCTGCATGAGTAGGTCTTGTTTTCAGTCCATTTTTAGAAAGATACCCGATACACCTTAGAAGTGTTAAGTAAATCTCACCATCATCCGATATACTGTATTCATAGATACCCTTAGTTGCTATAGCAAAACCCTTATTATTATCGTGCACATCTAGCCAAACACCCATAGGCCAATCTCCTATCAAAATTTCTGGCCAATCTTTACCTTGGTATGGTTTATTTGGCCTCTCTAAAACATAAAAGTGATCTTCAACAAAATGACTTCTACAGTTTATTCCAGTTTGAAAAACTACTCTTAGTCTATGATCCTTAGAACTGTTATTTATGTGTATTTTAACATCTATTCTTTTCACTCCTTTATATAAGAATACTTCTGTAGTTATTGGCAAATCTGTGAATTTCATACTGTGTTCCATATCTCTAGGAATTCTGAGGGTTTGGTTTATTACTAATTTTGAAAATACTGGGCCTTCTTCTGAATATACGTTTGCCTTTGTATAAGTACTCACGGCTAAATAATCACCATACTCTGGTGGTGAATAATTGTAAGCATCACCAGCATCCCTCTGGTCTATGAAAACATTTAATGGACCATAGCTTTGGGCCGTTTTTTTATCAAAGATCTTAAAAGATCCTCCATGTTCAGGATCTGCTATAATACTATAGTATTCATTTTCTATCATTAATTTATTACTTGTTCTTATTAAAGGTCGTTCAGAAATTTTCTTAAGACCATAAACTCTATAACCCATAGCTGGAATGTCACTAGCTATAAAAGAAATAACTGCTTTTTTCTCTCCACCTACAGAAAACTCATTTATACCTTCATCTATAATTTGTACAGGAATAGTTTGACCATTTTCATTAACAACCGTATAATTTATATCTTGTCCAATCACAGCCGCTCTAACAATATCAGTCCGACTCCATGGTAACGAATTATAAACAATTATGTATTTGTCATAATCTTTTAGTTTTGTAGCATCTACCATCGAACCTAAAATACGTAAACCTTCTGAAAGTAATGTTTTAGCAATTTGTATTGATTCCTCAAATCTTGACAAAGTATTTTCCGCTACTTCATCAGAAACTGTTCCATATATACTATCATGAGCGTGACTTTGAAGTATTTTTCTCCATGCTAACCAAATAAAACCTCTAGGATAATCTAAACCTAATAACCAAAGAATCGTCCATAATGGTTCAACATAATATTCCATCAAAACTTGTGCAATATAATTCTTCCACTTTATGCTTCTTCTGGTTGAATAAACATTCTGAAAGATTCTATGAAATTTTGCCCCTCTAAGTTCTCCTCTAAAAATTTTCAAGTTATTCACATATTTCCTAGCATATTCTAAGTAACCTTCTAATGTGCCATGAATGATTTCATATTCACTCAATCGTGAACTTAAACTTTTTAAAATATTTGGAAGATTTCCTTGTGGTGGAAAGTGATCTTGCCCGTTCATAATTAGAACTATTGATATGTTTGATGCTTTTATCCATGATTCAACAAGAGCTTTTAACTGTCTTTCAGCAGATTCTAAAGACACTTCTGGATCTGCTGTGTAATCTCCAAATACTGCAACAGAATTAAGATCGGTAATATACATTGGTCTTGGCTTGTACTCCTCCATAAAACCTTTCTTTGAACCAATCACAGCTCCACCGCTATAACTACTTGCTAGAAAAACAGCCAAAATATTACTACCATCAGGGGCATACCATAAGAACTCATTGCCAAGCTTATCAAACTCATCACCAAGCCCTCTCATAAAGAAGAAAGAATCTATCCCAAAACCCCTAAAAATCTGTGGAAGTTGAGCAATATGACCAAACGAATCAGGCACATAACCAACTTTAGTAATCCTACCAAAAGACAATGCAATCCTATGTCCAAGTAATAAATTCCTTATAAGAGCTTCAGAACTAGCTAAAAATTCATCAGGCTGAGTATACCAAGGACCCACACCAATTAAACCTTTACTAATAAGCTCTTTAAGCTCATTCAACCTCTCTGGCCTTATTTCCAAATAATCCTCCAACACCACAGTCTGGCCATCTAATAAAAAATACCTAAATGTACCACTTTTCAATAACTCTATAGCTTTATCAATAACCTTTATTAATCTATATCGAAATTCCTGAAAAGACTGATACCACTCTCTATCCCAATGTGTATGTGAGACAATAAAGACCTTCACCATTAATTCCACCACCTTTAACCTAACAAAATTCGACTATTAAAATTATACGAACATCAAAATAAATCATTTTACTCATAATAAATAATGAACATTCAAAATACATTCTTAAGCTATATTCATTAAGAACATAGAACATTACATTTTACAAAATAATCTTAAAAAACCCTTCTATAGAAAGAAGGGACCATATTTAGTATTTCACATTAAGAGAAAACATAAATGCACTAATTATTTATGTCAGAATAAGTTAAAAACAATTATGACTAGGCCTCCAGGACAAGTTTATGTTCGCAATTTCATAATATACACTATAAACGGCATACCTAACGTTAACATTAATGATTATAGATTAACTGTAAATGGACTAGTTGATAATCCAGTATCATTAACTTATGAAGATATACTTAAATTGCCATCAGTAAAAATAACCAGAGATTTTCATTGTGTAACAAAATGGAGCATCCAAAACGTAATTTGGGAGGGCGTTAGTTTCAAAACAATAATAGACCTAGTAAAGGTCAAGCCTGAAGCGAGATATGTATTCTTTGAATGCCTAGATGGTTATACCACAGTAGTTCCTATAGAAGATTTAAAGAGTGATGATGCGATATTAGCTTATAAGATGAATAATAAACCACTAGAACCAGAAAATGGTTTTCCCATTAGACCATTCATTCCTCACTTATATGATTGGAAAAGCGCAAAATGGTTATCAAAAATAACTTTTATAGAGAAATATATTGACGGTTATTGGGAATCACGCGGTTATCATGAAAGAGGAAACGTATGGAATGAAGAACGTTTTAAATCTGAAATATGGAAAAACTTTAAGAAAACAGTTATAGTAAAGTAAAAAATCAACACATTTTACAAAAGAAATATAAAAATTATACAGAGATATTTAAAATCTGTCAAACACAGTAAATTATAACAAAACAAAAACCTTGCTCTTTAGTATAAGAAAGGGTTCATCTAACTTTTAACGTTTCTCTAAGAATCGTTTTATACCTGAGCGGGTCTCTTCGGAAAGTGAAAACAGCGCAATTTCTCTAAAAATAGACGCATAATCTATAAGACTTAGTTGTCTCATCATAACATCTTTTATAATCCGAGTTAGTAAAGGAGTGGTCAATGACATCTCCTTCACAATATTTATAATCCATCCTTCTAAATCATTCTTATTAACAACATAATTTATCATACCCCATTCATATGCTTCTTCAGCTGTTACTTTACGACCAGTCAAAATCATTTCGAGTAACCTTTTTCTACCTAATACAGGTAACCCTATAGCTAATGCTAATGCAGGACCTACACCTATCCTTCCTTGAGAAAGGGAAAAATATGAATCTTTCACAGCTACTGCAAGATCAGAAGCTAAAGTTAATTCCACACCAGCACCATAAGCAGGACCATTAACAGCTGCTAT
>JBMFIF010000027.1:0-20661 GCA_049976445.1 Thermoprotei archaeon
TTTGGGGGGTAGGAGTGTTTTAATGATGTTCCACTCAACGTTGCTAAGCTCACGGAATTCCATAGATAAAGGATAGAGAGTAAGGCTTAAATATTTTGAAACCATCTCATAATATAGATTAAAAGTATGGAAGAGGTTCATATTAGATTAAGTCGTCAGGCTATGGATCTTTTGGAGTATGTCCTATTTTCAAATATTGAGAGTATTGAGCCGCGTGTTAGCCTTTCTGGTGTTAGTTATTCTGTTTTGGGTTCTATGAGGATTGATGAGTCTGTGTTTAATGAGCTTACTGTTCTCAATATTTTTGAGCCTGTTGTTGTTGATAGGTTTATTAAGTGTCCTAAGTGTGGAAGTAATAATGTTCGTGTAAGGTTAAAGTGTCCTAAGTGTGGTTCGCATGATCTTCAGAGGAAGTTGGTGTTGCAGCATAGGATTTGTGGTTTTACGGATGTTGAGGGTTCTTTCAGGATTGTTGATAGGAAGAGGGAGGCTATATATGAGTGTCCAAAGTGTAAGGGATTGTTTTCTTTGAGTGGTAGTGATCATAAAGAGTTGGGTAGGTTGTATGAGTGTCAAAGTTGTTCATACAGGACTAATAGTCCTAATGTGGCATTAAAGTGTCAGGTGTGTGATAATGAGTTTTCGATAACTGATGCGCAGTATGCTCCTGTTTTTGCTTATAAGATTAATTATAATGTTTTGATGAATGATAGTTCGATAAAAAGTCTTATATTGAAAGATCTTATAAAGCCCGTAGCTGATAAGTTTGGTATTAATTTGATAGAGAATTACGAGAGTGTGGGTTTTTCAGGTATTACGCAAAGGTTTGAGTTAGTGTTAGAAAAGGATTCAAACTATGTGGCTGTAATGTTTATGTTTAGTGAAAATGAGAATGATGTGATGAGTTTTCTTATAAAGGCTACGGATTGTAGGATAAGAAGTATTATTTTAGCGAATAGGGCTAGGAAAATTTCTGATTATGTTAAGAATATAAGTAAGTTTTATAACTCTCAGTTTATTGTAGGTGATTCTAAGGAGGAATTGCGTGAAAAGTTAGAAGATAGCTTAAAAAATATCATTCAAAAGGTTCCTAATCCATGATTTTTATGAAGTATTTGTTCATGTTAATGTGATGAAATGTAAATTATCTGCCTTAATAATCAAAAAGGGTAGTCTTTGCATGTCATGTTAAAGTTTAAGTGTTACTTTATAAATGATGTGAGAAGATTTTATCATGACAAGCTGAGACTACCTCAAAAAGGATACTTTGAACTAAAGTCTTGATTAGATTCAACTTAAATATCTTTAAAATTCTTTTTGTTGTATGGAAAAGGACAAAGAAGTAGTTATAGAAATAGGTTTAAAGAAATTTTCTATTTCCTCTACTTGTGTTCTTAGTTGTTTTTTAATTCTTCACGCTCAGGCTTACTTTAAGCAAGGTTGCCCAGATAAGCCATTAACTATAATATCACTATTACATACTAAGTGGACAGTCTCGTTATTTGTATGGCTCTACGATTTCTATGAGTGTTCGTCTTGTTGATGATGGATGGATGAAGGTTATAAGACCTTCGGCACCTTTTTGTGGTTTTTCGTTTATTAATTTTAATCCTTTTTCTTTTATTTTTGGTATGAATGATTCTATATTGTCGACTGTTAGTGCTATGTGGTGTATGCCTTCTCCTTTTTCTTTGATGAACTTACCTACTGGAGTGTTCTCATCAAGGGGTTCAAGGAGTTCAATCAATGTTGAGCCGGTTTCGAGCATGGCTATTTTTACGCCTTGTTCTTTTATTTCTAAGATGTTTTTTATTTTAAGGCCAAGAATTTCATTGTAGATTTTTAATGCATCATTGAGGTTTGAAACTGCGATTGCTATATGATTTACGCCTTTTATTGACATAGTTCTATAATTTCTTTATTTCCATATATTTTTTTATTGAGTGTGTTGGATGAGGAGCGCAGGTTTTGATGTTGAGTTTTAAGTGTTTTTTATGTTTTGGTAATGGAATTGTGTTAGGATTTATGTTCTCAAGCATTATTTAAGCTAGAATTTTCTTATCAGCAATAAATATTTCCTAACAAGATGACAGTATCTATGTTTTGTGATAAAAGACGCCGAGGGTGGGAGTTGAACCCACGACCACCCGGTTAACAGCCGGGTGCTCTACCTAGCTGAGCTACCTCGGCTTTCACCACACTTATCATATACGTAGGGATTTTTAAAGATTCTGATGTTAGTGTTCATGGTTTTTAAATGTGTTACTCTTTAAGATGGGTTTAGAGGTGTATTGGTTTTCCTTCTTTTAGTACTTTTTCGGGTATTTTTTCTGTCCATTTTTTAAGAAAATCTAGGTCTTCTTTTCCGTTTCTTAGTGGGTCGGGTAACATTATTGGTATTTCTTCGGTTATTGGATACCAGCGTCCGCATTGATTACAGATTAGGATTCCTTCAGCAATTTCGTGTGTCACACATTCTTTACAGTTGAGCTGGTCTATTTTTAATTCGGATATTTTCGCTTTATTGAGACCGCAATAATCTTTACAGTATGGTATTTTGTTTGGTAAGTTTTCGTAGTTATAACGGTTTTCTGTGAAGGGTATTAATTCTAGTGGCCAGTGTTTGCATATGGGGCATGCGAGTAGATCCATGAGTCTGTATTTCATGATATCCTCACTAAGAATTTGTTTCAGAAGCATATAACTTTAGCTACACGGTGATTAAATATTTTTTTATTTTTTCTATGAATTGTTTAAGGTTTGAACCAAAAAGTATTTACGTAACTACTTACATGTAAATATGAACATGGTGAAGGATCAGTTAAATGAGGATAGTACGGATCTTAATTTAGACCTGAGCTTAGATGTTGAGTCTGTAGTAAAAATCTTAGAGAAGGAGGAGAAGCGTATTAAAGTACGTTTGGAGAAGCGTCGTTGGGGAAGAGAAGTTACAATAATAGAGGGATTAGAGAATTCAGAACTGGAACGAACTGCAAAGCTTTTAAAAAATAAATTGGCATGCGGTGGCACTTATAAAGATGGACGTATTGAGCTGCAAGGTGATCATAGAAGCAGAGTGGAGGAGATTTTAGTAAGCATGGGGTATCCAAAAGAGAATATAGTAGTGGAGTAATTAAGATGCTGAATAACTTAAGAGAAGTATTAAAGCGTGTAAAACATAACAGTAAGCGAGGAAAATATCTGTGCCCTATTTGTGGTAGTTCTTCCATAAAAATCGAACATAATTTTGGATGGCTTTATCCTTCACGATATGTTTGCACAAAATGCGGCTATAGAGGTTATCTAATCTTAGAGACTGACCAGGAACAACAAAACCCAGAATAAACTAAGAATACAAGCATACCATCAAACATACTCTTAACTAATTTAATATATGTTGTTTGTGAATAAGGTATTTATGTCTTCATATTCTGATGAAGAAAGCGATGAAAATAGGGCACTTATATAGCTTTTTTGATCTATCTGCTTTGTTGCATAATTCTGATGTGGTTTTGATGTGCTTTTGATGTTAAGAATTCTTATGAGTTGAGAATTTGATGATGTTCTCTCACAATTTTAAAACACTCCTAACTAGCATACATCAAAACACATCAGTAAGTATTATGAGATTGGAGGAAACTGCGAAACGCTTCACAAAACCACGCACAAATTATGCAACAAAGCAGTTTATTCAGTTTTGGTTTTCTTTGAGAGGTAATAGAGTGTATACAATGCTACAACGAATATGGCCGAGAATAATTTGGTGGCGAAGACTAAATTCCATGGTAGGTGGGGGTCTGGGTATCCTATTATGGCTTGATCGATGTTTATATTACCTTTAAACATTTGTGTAACAACTATTGCGTTCCATACCATGAAGTTGTAGAGTAGTTCATATCCGCTAATGTATGCTATTCCAAGTGCTATGATTGATAGGAGTGCTTTGATTTCTTTATCTAGGGAAATAATTTTTTTATGAATGAGATGCATCGTGCTGTACCAAAAAACGACTAGAGAGACGGCGAAGTATGTTACGGGTTTTGCAAAATATTTATAAGGAAATTCTATAGAGACCATTGCGGCACCGATTACAAAGCTACCGGTAGTTATGTATTCTAAGAACATTTCATAAATTCCATAACCAAAGGAAAGAGCCATAACTATGCCGCTAATTAGGGCAACGATTTTGTAAACAAGTATTTCTTTAGAGTCATCAGTATTTTGATTCATAATCTCCACAGTACCTTATTACATTCAAAGAATAAAAATTTTTAGTTGTGATAAGATCGTTTTGTTAAGCTTTTCTGCTTCATGCAAATGCTATAATGAACTAAAAATTATTTGCGCTTTATATGTATTAAGATCATTTAAATGTTTTCCTTAGTTTGAGGAAAAATTTATTTGCTGTTGTTTTTTATTAATGTTATGAGTGTTATGGTTGATGATAGTGTTCGTACTCATACTGCGCTTCATGTGTTGAAGGGGGCTGTGCAAGTGGTTTTAGGGGCAAAGTGGACTGCTAGTGTGTATGTTGAGGGGAAGCATGGTAGATTAACTGTACAGTTTGATAGGAAACCTACTGATGAGGAAGTTTCTAGGATTGAGGAATTAACTAATAAGAAAATTTTAGAGAATCAGCCTGTTGAAGAGCTTGAAATGGATCGTTCTGAAGCTGAACGTGTTTGGGGTGACAGAATATATGATTTGTTCCCATTGCCTCCTGGTATTACTCGTGTTAAGATACTTCATATAAAAGATTGGAATGTTAATGCTTGTAAATCTAATCATTGTAAGACGACTGGTGAGATTGGAGGTATTAAGATAGAGAAGGTTAGGTTTAGGCCTGCGAAGCGATTGCTTGAGATTTCTTTTAATGTAATATAGTTTTAAGTTTTAATTGTATCATTATATGTTTTTGAGTATATGTGTGGTGATGCCCATGCTATTTGGGCTTTTTCGAACATTTCTTTTATGTTTGAGGCTCCTGCATATCCCATAGCTGCTTTTAGGCCTGCGATTAGTTCTTCTATTACTGTTGATGCTTCTCCTTTGTATGGTATCCATGTTTCTATACCTTCTGGAATGTCTTTGGATGGGTGTGAGTATCTGTCCAATGCGAAACGTTTTTGGCGTGCGCTGGTGCTTCCCATTCCTCTATGGAGCTTATAATAGCGGTTTCCAATCATTGTTATTGGTCCTGGACTTTCTTTGCATGCGGCGAAGACGTAGCCCATCATAGCTGTTGATGCTCCTAGTGCCAAGACTAGAGCAATATCACCTGCTCCTCTTATTCCTCCATCTGCTATTATTGGTATGTTAAGACCTAATTCTTCTAATGCTTCTTTGGCTTGTGCTACTGCGAATGGTGTTGGTGCTCCTGTTCTAGTTATTTGGGTGGTTGTGCAGACGGATCCGCTTCCCATACCTACTCTTAATCCTGCAACGTTTTCTATCTTAGTTAGAGCGTCAATAACTCCCTCTTTTGTGCCAAGATTTCCGATTATAATGTCAATGTTTACTTCTTTTGTTAGTTTCTTTGTTGCTTGTATTACGTTTTCGTTGTGAAAGTGTGCAACATCTATTACAAGTGCGTCTGCATATTTTTCTAATTCTTTAGCTCTTTTTATGTCATATGGTGAGATTGCTGCTGCTACCATCAGTCTTCCGTCTTTGTCTCTTATTGCATTTGGATATTTGTCTCTCAGTACTACGTCTTTGTACGTTATTAATCCAGTTAGTTTTCCGTCTTTATCGATGAGAGGTAGTTTCTCTATTTTATGTTTTTTCATTAATTTGATAGCGTCTTCTGGTGTTATTCCTTCATGGGCTACTATGACGTCTTTTGTCATGACGTTGTTTACTGGTATATTTGGGTCAGCGAATCTTACGTCTCTGCTTGTTATTATTCCTATAAGAATTCCGTTATCATTAACGACTGGTAAACCAGAGATATTGTGTTGTTTCATGTAGTTTGCTGCTTCGCCGGTAGTTAAATTTGGTTTTATAGTTATTACGTCTCTTATTATGAATGATTCGCTTCGTTTTACTTTTTTAACCATTTCTACTTGTTCTTCGATTGTGCAGTTTCTGTGTATGACTCCTATTCCTCCGTATCTGGCTAATGCGATTGCCATTTCACTTTCTGTGACTGTATCCATAGGTGCTGATATGAACGGTATGTTGAGTTTTATATGGGTAGTGAAGTGTGTTTTTAAATCGATTTGTGATGGTTCTACTTTAGAGTATCCTGGTAGTATTATTAGGTCGTCGAATGTGAAGACTGCTAATCCTTTAATTAGTTTTTCAGTTATCTTAACCATGTTAAATTAAAAAAATACTAATATTTATTTTTTAAGATTTGCTGAAAATCTTTATGCTGTTCTAGAGTGTGAGGTTTTAATAAAAATTGATCATGGTTTTTCTTATTAAGTTATCTTTAAATTATTTGTTAAATCTGGAGCGTATTTTGATATTATTGTTTCGATTATTTTGCTAAGTTCACGGTTGTTTACTAGGTTGTAGTACTTTGTTATTAAGTTTTTGTTAGATTTGGTTATCTTAAATATGGCTATTTCTTTTAGTGTTCTGAAGAAATTCTCTAGTTCTGTTGCTTCGGTTTCTGAGTATGCGTTAATGAATTTATCTAGTCCTGTGGATAGTTGGGCCCAGAGATCTCTTTGCATCATCTCTTCAAGTGTTTCTAGTACTATGTTGAATGAGCGGAAGAATACTGTGTCGTTACTTGTTTTTGTTGATGAGTCTAGCATGTTTAATAGTGAGTCGAATGCTCCATCAATATCACCTAATGATATTAGTACTGTTGCTATCATGTAATCTACTTTTGCAATGTTTTCCCAATTTTCTGTATTTAATAATATTTCATGTGCTTCTTTTAATAAATTAAGTGCTGTGTTGTATGAGCCTGTGTTGGAATTTAATATGCCTAGTTGGGCTAATGCTAATCCTTCTGTTTCTTTATCACCAGTTTCTCTTGCTAATTCTATGGATTTTCTAAAGTATGTTGTTGCAGTTTCTATCTCGTTAAGGCCAGTGTGTGCTAGTCCTAAGTAAAGGAATATTTGTGGCATTATATGTAAATTTTCTGTGGTATATGATATGTTAAGGGCTTCATTGAGTGTTTTTATAGCTTCATTAAAATCACCTTTTGTGTATTTTATTAAGCTAAGTTCATATAGTGCGTGGATTATTAATTGCTTATTATTAATATCATGTGATAGTGTTAGTGCTGTATTGGCATGTTCAATTGCCTCGTTGATATTACCTAGGTTTAGGTTGGCTCTGGCTAGTTTTAATAGTGCGTGTGTTTTTAGGTGTTTGCTGAGTTCATTGTGTCGCATTGAGTCGAACATTTTTATTGCATCATTGAATGATTTTATTGCATCTTTATGGTTACCTTTTTTCTCGCTGAGGAGACCTTCCATGTATAATGTAGCTCCAACACCTTCGATGTTTCCAAGGCGTTCAAAATTTTTTAATGCTTTCTCAAAACTTCGTAATGCGTGTTTTTTCTCATCTATTACTAAGTATTCTACTCCTTGCCAATAATAGAGTAATGCTAGTATTAGACGAGAGTTTTGTAGTTCAAGGGTCTGTGTTAGCGAAATAGCTTCGTTATGAATTTTTAGGGCTGTTAAGAATAATGCTTTATCATGAGCTATGCGCGCTGTAAGTATGCAGAGTCTTAGTGAATTTTCGTCTGGGAATGACCTTAAATTGTACCAACATATTCGTGAAATTAGATCAAAGCTTATTTTAGGGCTATTTTCAACGCTAGCTTTTAGTTTATTAATAATTTTTTCATGAAGTTTACGTTGATTCTCATTGGGAAGAAGTGATGAAAAGAATGTTTTATCATCTATGTGTGAGAATCCATATAAACCATTCTCGTGTACTATAATATTACTGTTGATGAAGTGTTTAAGTTGCTCTCTATCTATTAGATCGTCTATTTCGGTTTTAGTGAAAGGATCTTTTAATGATGCGATTAGGCTTAGTAATTCTATGTCGGCTTTATTAAGATTTTTGAAGTATAGTTTGTAAAGTTCGTCGATAGTGGGGATGTTATTTTCAGATAATTGTATCATATCATCTTTTATTAACTTTATGAGACGCGTGATGTGAAGTGGACTTCCTTTCAATTTTTCCTTTATGCTTGTTGCAATTATAGAGTTAATGGTAATGTTCTCTTTGTTGAAAAGCTCTAATATATCGTCGTCTGTGAAAGGTGATAATTCAATAATTCCCATTTCATAATTAATTAGCTTATCGCCTAGTCTTTCATATAGTTCTCTTGTTTCGTTAGTCAGTTCATAAATAAGTATGAACATTATTCTTGGTGGTAAATTATCCATGAGATTTGTTATAAGTTTTATAACTAATTCATTCAGAACCTCTGAATGATCTAATACAATTATTAATCTGAGATTTATTGATGATAATAAATCACTTATATTTACAAGAAATTTTTTAATCTTGTTTGATAATTGTATCTCTTTTATCGTTAAACTATTAAATAATGGTGTGTAATTTAAAATTGGGCTAAATATATCATAAGGTGCGTCTCCTCTAATTTCAGAGGAATCAAATTCTTTATTTGCAATATTAAGTAAATCTAATATTTCATCTATTGGTTTTGTCATACTGAATTGGGATTTTTGTAACCAATCTTTAATGTTTGAAAATATAGCTATGAAAGGTCTGAGAGTGTCATAAAATCTTGAATCCAAAAATATTGTGACGGAATCATTACTTACGTCATCAAGGAACTTGTTTATTAATGTGGTTTTTCCAACCCCAGGTTTTCCTGAAATGAGAACAATTTTCCCAGTTTTTATGGAATCCTTAAAAATTTCTCTGAGGGCATTGAGTTCTTCTTGTCTTGCTATGAGAGTATCCGCCATTTGTGTTCTAGACGTAGAAAAATAATAATAGTTAAAAACTTATCCATTTAATGTTAAAACCAGATAAAAATAAAATATGATTCCTAATATAGGAGTGTGGGAAATGTCTAACAAGAATTTATTCCCGCTAAGCAATCACGAAGCCAGCATGGTAATAAGAATGATAATTAACGGTGATACTGATGATGCGCTTAAATTTATGTCAACCTTTTATCATATAGACCCGCCTAAAAGTGTTATAGGGTTGCCGCGAAATAAATGCTTTAAGGCCTATGCATGTTATGTTCCGTCAAAGCATACAATTTATTTTCGAGATGCCGAATCGTTTCGTAATCCTTATATTGTACTTCATGAGTTTTATCACGTAATCAGGTCAGCGGTAGGTAAGCACAAAGGAACTGAAAAGTATGCTGATGAATTTGCGAAAAAATTTATTCAGTATGCGTTAACGCTTTAGATTTTATATTTTATAGTTGCTAAAATGCTCTAATGATGTTTAAGATAGTTCATTATGTGAGATATGCTTATCTTATGATCTTTTCCGCCATGGAAGATGAGGCTTTCATTTTTGTAAATTTTTGGTATGGAGTGATCATAAAAATATAGTATGTTAATTATTGTGGTAAAAGGAAGATACAAAAAGTATTTATATAAGTGCGTATAATCATAAAATGATATATATGCCACGCACAACATTTTACTTTAATAAGAGAGCATGGGAGAGGTTACAAAGAGTCTCGGCAGCATTAAAAATCAGTAATACGAAAACTATTGAGCAAGCGTTAGAACTCCTTGAGAAAAAGTTAATTGATGAGGGTGTATTAAAACCAGAGACTGCAGAGAAAACTACATAAAATCTCTGTAGATAATATTTATTTTTTAATAAGGTTGAATTCTATAATATATAGTGTATGGTTTTTTATTTTATTACCGTAAATTTCTTTTAAAGTACTTATTAGTTCTGTTTTGTTTCTGAAACCATCTTTTATAGCATCTTTGTCTGTTAGTTTATCGAGTGTCGTGTTTGCTATTCTAGTTATTATTGCTTTTCCTATGATTTCATTACCTATTATTATATTAACTTCATCACCTTCGTCAAAGTCTTTGTTTAATCTTATTGTTGTTGTCTTTTTTCCAGAAATTATTTGGTCTTTGAATTCTGACTTAAACTTTAATGATTTTTGGATTGTCATATTTAGCACCATTATATTTCATAGTGTGATACTAATTTTCTTATCAAAGTTCTTATATGGTCTTTGGGTTTATCAATTTTTGTTTCGTTTTCAATACGTTTCCATGATTTTCCTTGTAGTATTTTTGCTATTAATAAGGCGCCATCATTTATGTCTAGACTTGGTTTATCTGGTGATTTATCTAATAGAAAGAGTTTAAGGAATGCGCGTATTGCATCGGCTGAAACTTCATAGGTTAACCTCCCTTCTATAAAACCTTTTAATCGAATTGTTTGTGGTTTTGATAACGTGATTTTTGCACTTTCTAGTCCTTGGGAAATGAGCATGTAAGCTAGTCTTGGGTTTAATTCGAAGTAAATATCGTGCAACATTTCTATTATTCGTAGCCTGAAATCTGTATTAACTTTTGTTATTATTCTTAAAGCTTTCTCACTTATAGGCTTTACAACTAATACGCTATACTCACCTGACGTAGGATTTGGTGTAGGACTTAAGTGTATTGGGTGAAAACCGTTTTTAAACCAGAAGTTTAAGAGTTCTTCTGTGGCTCCAAAACCAGAACCTAACCAATCATATCCTTTATTTATCGCTTCTTTGATGAGTTCTTCAAGTGCTCTTGAGCCGAATCCTTTGTTCATGAGGTCTGGATGTGTGGCTATTCTCACTATTCTCCATCCTTTCATCTTACCAAATTCTTTAAAACCATAGTACCATAAGGTTCTGCACGGTATTATATGACCATGTATATCCATCCCATTATATATTAGGTCTGTCAATGTATCATCAAAACCACCTTCTTCGCTTAATTGTATAGAAACTACTGGATTAGAGTTGAGCATCAATGCGCGTGCAGAGTGATGAGGGGCATCAAGAAGTGTGGCTAGGTCTTCGGGCCTATTTCGATAGTGCGCTAGAACATAAATTCCGTAGAAATGCCTTAGAGTATTTTCGTCGATGTTAGTGAAGTCTAATACTTTATAGGTGCATGATGTGGGTGGTAGGTTTTTTTCTTCATCAGTAAGTTGAACTGGTTCAGAGTTAAGTAGTAATGTATCATAAAGCCATTGTTCAACAGGATCGCCTTCTGGGTATCGTATTGGTGTTACCATATACATTTCTTTCACGTTGATTCCTTTAAATTGTTTAAGATATTTAAGGAACCTTATTGAAAAACCCCTGCCTGATCCTTCATATCCATGTACTGTGGTAGAAAATATTGTTCGTTTTGATGAATTAACTATTTTAAGTAGTAATGTGACTGGTATGCTTGCTGCTTCATCTACAATTTTTATATCAGCTTTTAACGATGGAACAACAGTAGGTCTTACGTAAAATACTTTCATACGCCTAGTCTTTATCATTGTAATTCCTTCCTTATTCTGTTTTACCCAATAACGCATCCCGAGTGAGTTTAATCCTTTTACAATAAATTCGATTAATGTTTTTACACCAGTATATTGAGGGGCTGTAACAACTATTTTGACACGCTCATTAGTTTTTTCAGCATATTCAGCTATTAACGCTATACCTAGTCCAATAGCAGCAGATTTACCCCGACCCCTATTAGCTATTATAATTAATGTTTGCGTCTCATTAGATTTTATTAATTCAGAAACTGTAGTTATTACATTACTTTGATCTTGTGTTAATGCTAGAGATAATGGACCACTTCCAGACAATTTTAAAGTGTTCTGAGTATGAGTGATCATTCTTGGTTTTCCAAAATATTCATTCCTTTCTTCATCGATTAACCATGTTCCGTCATGAGTTGTTATGGATTGCAAAAACCTCTGTTTAAACAAATGCCTTATGTCCCTATCTTTATACGGATATGTTATGAGACTTCTCTGAAATTCTGTTAAAGAATTAAGCCAATTCTTGATTGGCGGTATTGCAAAGAGTATTAAACCTTTCCCTCTCACAGTCTCTACTAATCTACCTATATCATTAGGATTTAATTGTCGCGAGAGGTCTGCAATGAGCAAATCCCATGTTCCTCCCATTACATTTTCTGTTTCTTTGAAACTAATATGCATTACATTTCCATGTAAATTTTTGCTCATTTCCTTCAATTTACTATCTTCATCATGCTCAGCCACAAGTATGTCTAGAGGTGTTTTACGTATTTCTTCTATGTACCTTTTTCCAAATTCGATGAGTGTTTCGAGAGACCTTATGCTAGATACTGCAACCAGCCTTCGCTCGTTGGAGAGTAATGCTTCATTAGAAATCTTTTTCAGTATTTCCATTATCATCAATATTCATAAGAGCACGGGTTAAATAAGGTTGATGTAATATATTTATAACAATGTAAGCAGTTCTTTCAAAATTTTATTGGTCATTCCCCATATAAAATAGTTCTTATAAAAAAAGCCTGATACTATTCGAGGACCTAAAACTGTAATGACCTCAGATTCGCCTGGTCTCAACTCATTTAGTCTTACCCAAAATGCTTCTTCAACTTCCTCATGAGAAGGTATTATTATCGGCTTTCTCTCTAACACAACAACGTAAGGAGTAACTTTCAGGTCTGGCATATTTCCCGGAGACACTGTACTAAGAGAACCAATTACTTCCCCCTGCCCTGCTAAATTTATTCCAAGCTCTTCGTAAACTTCCCTGATCATTGTTGAAAGCAGATTCCCATCACCAACTTTAAAACGACCACCAGGAAATGCTATTTGTCCAGACCATGGATCATCAGGTCTCATAAGTCTTTTAATCATAAGAGTCTCTATATTATCATCATTACCAACCAACATAATACTTACAGCAGCACACTTACAATTTTCATCCACAGGTTCTATTTTTAAGCTGAGCCTTGCCCTTAACCTCTTAACCCAGTTCTGAACTACCATTAGCTAGCCTCCTAAAAAGACATGGTTTATCTCAATTCATTATTAAATCATATTTCATTCATTTATAAATATTCTTCTCAATCTTGTATGGAAAAGTATAAGGTTATTCATAAAAAAGGATATTTGTTAGAATTGCTTTACTTGGAAGATTGATCTATTGTTCTTCCAAAATAAATTACATAAAGTGATCCTGCAAACACTGCCATTACTATTATGGCAATTATGACTGCTAAATATGCAATAGACCATGATACGGGAAACATGGAGTTCACGAAGTTGTTAGCTGGTAGTCCGCTAGTTCCATTAATAACCATGTAAGGTGCTCTTGATGCGTCATTCATAGCCTCACCAACTGGAAGCGCGAAAAATGTTGCAAGTATTAAAATAAGGGAGAGAAACTGAGAAGATCGTCCTGAACGCAATTGGACAAAAAGTATTAAAGCAGAGATCCACATGAGAACAACTAGTCCTATATGTGTTAAAAGTAGTGGTAAGAAACTATAGTAGGCTATACCTGTATCCCCTACTATTGCAGCATAAATGTAGGGTGTGTACTGGTTTAATGTGTAGAAATAATAGATTCCAAGGATTGATTGGACGGATAATAATATGATTCCAAACTCCATCATTATTTTTGCAGCTTTCGTGCTTTTTTCAGTTTCAAGTTTTTTACTATTTTTTAATGAATATATTCCTGCGGCCATGAGAGCAGACATTGTTAATCCTCCGAACCAGCTTTTTAAAAGTATTGCTGGATATATTGGATTATTAAAAACTGCATATAGATTACCTGTTAGTGCTTCATTTAATCCTATTGGATTGTTTATGAATGAGAATATCATTCTAAAACCAGCAGGCACCATTAATGCTCCTATTGCCATTAGTGCGCCTATTGCAAGATGTACTTTTTGAGAAACTTTACCCCATGTGTACCAATATACGGCGATGGTGGGTATTGAAATCAGGATTCCAACAATAGCAATTGTTATTGGAATGAATAATACTGTTGCAGCAATGTATGTTAAAGTTGGCCAGAGTCCACCCAATACGACAGTAATCCATGTACCCCATACGCCAGCTACTAGGTCTGAGATTACTAAGTACCTAAAAAGACGTTTTGCCACATCTTCTAACTCTTCATCCTTTCTTTTATAAGACAAATACTCAACAAAAGGTATGATAACTGAAAAACCAAGCACAAGGTTTACTAGGGTTACGTGTACTAATACTGCAATACCAAGTAACATAAAACTCATCCATGTTGCGGGCGTGAAAACCTCCATCTAACCTCCCCTCACGATCTCGATTTCGTTAAGAGACTTAGTTGGTACGTAATATAATGCTATTAGACCACCAATAAAAACTAGTATTTCAATAATTATTATCATCAAGCTAAATTCAGGAGTAATTGGGTTAGGCGTTATAACCTGTTGATATTGAATGAGACCATAGATCGTCCATGGGCGTCTTCCAATTTCTCTAACGGCCCAACCTGTAGAAGCTGCTATTAGCCCGAGGAACATTGCAATAAATGAACTGTAAACGATAAACTTCTCTGTGGACATTCTAGTGATTGTTGTAACAAGTTTGTCTATCTTTTTACTGTATACTCCCAAAAACGCTACACCAAATAGGAATAAAGCAATGCCGGAAATAACCATGGAGTAATAGAATATGGTAATTAATGGTTGGATCTGCTGTGCTTCTGTAATAGTTTGAATAACAGCGTTAGGATCGATAGACTTGTTAGTAAACGTCATGAGATCTTTAAACCCTAGAAAATTATATGAGGGATTAAATTCTGTTAAAAGTCCTACCAATGGGTCTTTGCCACCATTAAATCCTTCCATAATTAAGAACTTCACATATTGGAATTCATACACAATTCTAGCCATGAAATCTCCAGATAACGGCATGATTATTGATGTGATGCTCCCAACACCATAAGCTATTTTTGCAGCTTTAAGGTAAAAATTCTTAAGATCAACTCTAGGACCTTTTAAATAAAAGAATGAATATACACTAGCGGTTTCAAATGCTGCTATGATTATGGTTGCAAGTATTGTGTGAATGACTGTTGCAAGGGCGTTTGGGTTAAACAGGACGATAAATGGATCGTAAAGCAAGTAGCCTAAGGCTTGAATTGTTTTGGGATCTGCAAGAACTATGGATCCTGTTTTTGGTAATACGTTATATATTGTGATTAATGCTGTAGCGTTTACTTTAGAGGGGCCTAATTCTGGTGTCCACGGTAGGATGTTTTGAACTAATGTGCCAGTTCCCCATGGTGTTTGCATCCATGCATTAACTGTAAGTATTAACCATGCCGATGCGTTGGAGCCGATAAGAATGCCAAGTCCTAAAGCCCAATGTGTCCATGGATTTTTGAATTTATTCCATGTGTATAAGTATGCTGCTAGAAAGGTAACTTCGATTAAAAAAGCAAATAATTCAAAATATAATGGTATGAAAAAGAAGCTTCCGATTGCTAGAATCGTTCCTGACCATATTTGTACAAGACCGAACTCAACTAATGTTCCTGTTACAGCTCCAAAGCCGAATGAAATAGCCCAAACCATTGATGTTCTTTTTGCAGCTTCAATATACTCTTTATCTCTATGTAGTATTCCTAGCGCTTCATAAATAAGTACTAGGTATGGTAAACCTACTGCAAGTATTAGAAAGAAACCATGAATATATATTCCTAAAATAGTCATGGGCATAGCAGCATTTGCATTCATTAAACTACTTAACTCTGTCATTTCATTAAGTATTTCAGAATTAGAGTATATAAAGCTAATCCCGCATTTATATGGGATTTGAAGGAAAATAATATAAGATAGCTGATATATATCTTAATATGCTATGAAGATCGTAACACTCCTAATGAATCCACCATGCCCATGGGCCATACCTATTATAAAATCTGAAGCTGATGTAAAAATATACAGTTGCAGATATCCTAAGAATAGCATGGGTGCCGAAGCATTGGTGGAGGTAAGGCATAATAATGATCTAAAAAATATTATTCGTCAGATATATGATAATCCATTAGTAAAAAATGTTGAACTTTTTCAAATTAATGAAAATACATCATATGGTATTATAGAAAGCAAGAGGTGTACTTGTAGGATTGTAGGATTATCAAGATACCATATCCTAAGAGCAAGAATAAGCAATGATGGAAGATTTCAAATTACCTTAGTAACTGATAGTAAACATCCACTAGAACCGTTAGTGAAACAGTTAAAAAACAATAATGTTGATGTAACGATAAAATCCTTATATGATATTAAACGCAAAAGTGATGAAAGAAGAATAACATTAAAGCAGAACATGGTCATCAAATATGCCCTAGAAAGTGGATTTTTTGACTATCCACGTCGAATATCAATAAATGAAATTGCGCGAAATCTTAACTTATCACCATCTACTGTTTCAGAAATCATTCGAAGAGGACTCAAACGAATATTAAACGATTACTATAAAGAGTTCATAATAGAAAAAGAATAATGTCTTGAGGTTCCATCAACGAACTCCATTCTTTAAAGATAGGAGAATATTTCCTTAACACATGAATAAAAGGACTTTAAATAGATTTCATAAAATAAAGAATATAAGATAAGACTGTTTATTTTTGGATAGGGAATTCTATGGTAGAGATTAAACTTAATCCAATAGGTGTTGTTCATACTGTCTCATCTGATGATATGATAAAAAGTGCGTTTAAAGGCGTTGATGGTATTATAGAAATTTTTCCTGAATATGCTGATGGTTTAATCGGTATTGATGGATTCTCACATATAATTTTGATTGCATACCTGCATAAGGTTACAAATGAGAATATGAGGACTCTGAAAATTAGACATCGTAGACTTCAAAGACTTGGAATATCTATTGATGATCTACCAGAGGTGGGTGTTTTTTGTAGTGATTCTCCACATCGTCCTAATCCAATAGCTTTAACTATTGTTCAGCTGGTTAAACGGGAAGATAGATTCCTTCACGTTAAGAATTTAGACTTGTTCAATGAAACTCCTATACTGGATATTAAACCATACACACCAGATAGGATTGTGAAGGAAATTAAGTTGCCTCAATGGTATGTTAAAATGCATGAGCATGTTAGGAAAATATTGGGTGATGATGCTTGTGTATAGGGGAATATTTTCTATTCTTTTTCAGGTATAATTCTACCATATTTATAATTTATTATCACTAGCTTATTGTTATTTATATTTTGCAATATTCCTTGCACTTTTATCAATGATCCTTTTGGAGCAATTTCCCAGAATCTTGATCGATAAGAAATTACTTTGATTGGCATGTTTGAGTCTAGAGAACCTTCTATGATTTCTATTGGTTTTATTATGTAACTTGGTGGGAAAAGCATGGATGCGGTGTCATCTAGTATTACGCCTTTAAATTTAGTTGCGCCTAATGTTGATCCTAGGTTCCATGCAGTATAATCAAATAATTTTATTGAATACATGTGTTCTTTAAAGATACCTTGTACAATTTTTCTTTTCTCGATTAGCTTGAATAGTTTGTAATCTATGGGTGTGTCGCTTCTTTCTTTCCACAGTTCTCTAATCTTTTTTCCATAAACTGGTCTTGTAAGCTTATTTTCTCTTAGTTTTTTAAGACGTTGATATATGTATTTTGATGTTTCAAGATTACCATAGAATATAAGGTCAATGTCAGAATTAGTTGTACTTGCGTTAAGCAATCGTGATCCGGTGATGCCTAAATCTCGAAGTATTTTGTTATCATTATTTGAGATTAAATAGACTAATTCTTTAATTATTGTGTCTCTTTCTATCATATCTTGTAATGTTGTCTTTGGATTAAAAACATATTTTATATCATCATATTTTAGTAATGGGAATTCTGTTTCTCCGATTCTTTCAATAATGGTCGGTTTTAATTTTCGTAGGTAATTGATGGCAGTTATAGGGTCTGAAAGTTTTTTATATTTCTTATTGTTGATTGTGCGGTCTCCAAATGGGTCAGGGATGTATTTTGGATATGCCCATACTCCATTGTTTTTAGGTAAACCTACTACATAATAAATGATATCCAAGTCATCCATTACTGCGTATCCGTCTAGCAATTCCATGTCTACTGAAATAAGCTTCCACGTACAAACGGAAAGTCTACTATTTTTGCCTCAAATGTTTTTTCACGTATTTTAATATCAGCTGTACCTCCTATTAATGCATGAGTAGGTTTCATATATGCCATAGCAATATTTTTATCTAATATGGGTGAATAACCGCCACTTGTTACATAGCCTACTTCCATATCACTGATTAGCACTTTTGACCCGTGTCTAGGTACTGAGCCTTTATCCTTCATTATTAGGCCTACTCTGACTTTTTGTACACCATTTTTTAGTTGTTTTTCGAGCGCCTGTTTTCCTATGTAATCAGGTTTTTTAAGTGTGAAGACCCAGTATCTAGCCTCAAGAGGCGTTGTATTCTCATCTATATCGGAACCATAAAGTAAGAAACCGGCCTCCAATCTTAGTGTATCTCTTGAAATTATACCGACAGGATTTAATCCTTCATCAATCAATGATTTATATAACTTTTCACCATATTCTTTCTTTACTATAAGTTCGTAACCTTTTTCACCAGTCCATCCACCACCTGATAACATAAAAACTTCAGTGTTCAATATGTTTATATTTAGTATAAAATCTCCTATACCAAGGTTTTCTATATTGCTGACGTATTTTGACATGAATTCTGGTGCTTTTGGTCCTTGTATGGCCAACATTACTGTATCAAACGTAATATCGTTAATATTAATATTAAATCCATCACTGTTATCCTTCATCCATTTTATAACTTTATCCCTGTTTATTGCATTGCATACTATGAGATAGTTAGATTGGTCTATCATATATACTGTGACATCATCAATAAAACCTCCATGTTCGTTTAGCATTGCAGTAGGCATTATAGCTTTTCCGGGTTTCAGTTTCATAATATTTTTTGCGATTAATCTATCAAGAAATACTGCAACATCTTTTCCTTGCACTAATATCCTACCCATATGGCTTATATCAAAAAGTCCTACATTAGATCTTACTAATTTATGTTCATCAATAACACTTCCATAGTTCATGGCAACGTTCCAACCTGCAAAATCTCCAATGGTAGCGCCTAAACTCTTGTGAACATGAATTAATGGTACATCAAATCCTGACAACTAGCTCACCATTTAATTAAATACAAAAACAACAATTAATATTTATGGTTTTCACGATAACTCTTTTTCCTACTTAAAGATCATGCTTCTTAGAACTCTCAGAATTAATACATGCACGACTACTATAGAAAAAGTTTTATTTTAAATGATGCTCGTTGCATCCATTGCATTATGTATTAAAAAGGATTCTGCAAACTTAGCAATTCTTATATACTTTATAGTGTGATTAGTATTGAGATTCCATGATACTTAGTGATTTTGATCTGAAAAATTACATAGCATCTAAAAGGATTATCATAGAACCATTTGCATCTGAGATTATTAGGGAGAATGGGCTTGATCTTAGGTTGGGTAATCAATTAGCACGAATGAAAAATGTTGATATGCCATTTGATATTAGACGGCCAAATAATATTAATGATTATTATGTGATAGAAAGTGCTGAAAGTTTTATAATAAATCCGTATGAACATGTTCTTACTGTTACGATGGAATATTTAGAATTACCTACTGATGTAATGGCTTTTGTTGAGTTGAGGAGCACATTTGCTAGGCTTGGGCTTTTTATACCACCAACTATAGTAGATGCTAATTTTAAAGGCCAATTAACTATAGAACTTATAGGAGGGCCATTCCCAGTTAAGCTCTATGCTGGTGAAAGATTTTTGCATCTAATTTTTGCTAAGCTCACTAGTCCAGTTGAAAAACCATATTCCGGAAAGTATCAAGGACAGCGAGGGGTCACATTACCTAAGCCGGATTTTCATTCAAACAAATAAATTATAGAGTTCATTAAAAAGATCACTTTAAGTACCTTTAATAATATTTTGGAACATAATTATGAATTTTTTCACATACCTGTAAAGTATAGCAATTATAGCACTTATTGTTAATACTGCATAGGTTCTAAATACAATCTCGCTTATTGGTAATATATTCTCAAAAACCTTTAACACCATGAAATACATTTGTGTCAAAATAAATAAGACGATAATTAAGGTAATTATAGTGTATATCATGTTAATAAGTATTTTCAGTGATAATTGAGTAGTTTTAATACGTAGCTCACTAAATATTTGTATCATGATATTCTTAACATCTTTATATAAAAGACCCAGGATTGATATAATAAAAGTAAGATAGCCTGCTACTGCTAAGTAAATTATTAAATATAATGAGAAGCTTGGAATATTAATTGTGATTAAATAGCCCAATATGGAGATTATTAATGTTGATATGATAAAAATTAATGAAAGATATATTATTAAATCTGTTATCATTCTTCGTACATTTTTAAATCGATTTTCGTTACCTGTTGATAAAAGCCAATCAAACCTCGCCTTAAACAGTAGATCAAAACTTTTTGTTTGATTTTATAGCAAATTCGTCATCCTGACCGCTCTTATAAACACCCCTCTCAAAAACAACCCCAACACCACCTAGCAGACAAACCAACCACACAACCAAAACTCA
>JBMFIF010000028.1:0-20550 GCA_049976445.1 Thermoprotei archaeon
ACACCGGGAAGTTTAAGCCGGAGATGACGTGATGTACACTACAGACAGCCATCGTCATCATAAAATCAAGCAAAAGTTTTGAACTACTGTAAAGGATGAGGCTTTCATTATAATGTAAAGTTTATGTTTGTTTCCTATGCGTTTTTTATAGCATCATAAAACGCAGTGCCTTAAAATTAATAGAAACTTAAAAAATTTTATCCTTATGTGGGATCTTACTTAGTAGATACTACTAGTGATCTTTCTAATTTGTCGATCACATTACTTATTATCTCAACACCTTTATTAATACGTTCTATATTCTCGGTAACAAAGGTCATTCTAAGATGCCCTGCGCCATTTCTTCCAAATCCACTACCAGGTATTAATGCAACTTTACCCAAGTTTAATAAATTCTCTGCAAATTGATCATCACTCATGTTAAGTCTCTTTAGATACGCCCTGATATCAACAAAGAGGTACATTGCGCCTGGGGATTTTATCGTCTTAGCTTCTGGCAAAAATTTTCTTACTGCGTCATACATAGCATCCCTACGCTCCTTGTATAATGGTAAAGTCTTTTTCAATACACGCTCTTTTACTTCTGGTTGAAGATACTTCATAGCAGCTATCTGTGCTATTGTACTTGAGCAAAGTGTTGTATATTGTTTAAACTTTATCATAGCAGAAATCGCTTCCTTAGGACCATAAGCATAACCTAATCTCCAACCAGTCATCGCAGGATCTTTTGAAAATGTATTGAGAACTATTGTTCTCTCCCACGCACCAGGTAACCGTGCAACCCACACATGCTGACCTTCATATATTAAGTGCTTGTAAGCATCATCAACTATCAACCATAAATCATGATCAACAGCTAGATCAACTATTGCTTTCATTCTTTTCTCATCAATAATTCTTCCAGTCGGATTATCAGGAGACGTTATCATGATGGCCTTAGTTTTAGGATTGATTAATTCATTGAGCTTATCAACATTAGGTTGATATCCATCCTCTACATATAAAGGTAAATAGACAGGTTTAGCACCAACCATTATAGCTGCATTAGGATAACTTACGTATGTAGGGTCAAACAATATTATCTCATCACCTTGTTGAAGAGTAGCCATATATGCCAATAAAATACCCTCAGACCCACCATCAGTTACCGTTATTTCCGTCTCAGGATCAACCTCCAAATTACCATATCTTCTTAAATCATCAGCAATCATCATTCTTAATTCGTAAATACCAGAAGTTGGTGTATATTCACTAGCTCTCTGTGGATTTTTTAACATAAATTCTGCTACATATTCTAGGATTTCACTATCAGGTGGTAAGCTTGGTTGTCCAGCGGAAAATTGTATCAAGTCAACTCCAGCAGCTCTCGCATCAGCAATGATTTTAAGAACCTTACGTATTGGCGAAGGTTGTATCATATCGGTAAGTGTTGATAAATTAGGCATGACATGCACCATGCAAAATAAGAATAACATAATATTAAAATCTATCTTAAAAATTCTTGAATAATTAACAACAAAATTTGCACTTTCTGCGGACAAAAATCCATAGCTTACTAAAAACTAAGATTCTAAACTTTCTTATCGAATTTTTTATAAGAGTAAGTGATATGCTTATATTGAAAGACTAGGGTAAAGCTTAAATATATGAATGTTTATTCATATGATTGGTGATACATGTGAAAGGTCTAATACTATGTGTATGTCAAGGTACCTGTCCCTCATTCCAAAAGATGAATATATTCGAAGTTGCAAATCATTTCAGAAAAGGTAAGAAGGTTGATTTCGTCGTTATTCATCCTCAACTTTGTGCCAATGATGGAGATAACTTTTGGAGAATTATTCTTGGCAAGAAAGATAGTATCGACAAGATTGTTGTAGCTGCTTGTGATCCAGCGATGCAGAAAAAGATGTTCGGATGGATATTCAGAGAGACGGCTTTTGACGAACAGAAGTTTATAGGTGTTGAGATAAGAAACATGACAACTGAAGAAGCGATCAAAGCCATCGATGAAGTCTTAGGTAGAGGTTAATTGTATGACTAAGAACTGGTATCCAATAATAGATTACAATAGGTGTACATTATGTCTGTCATGTTATAACTTTTGTCCTCACGAAGTCTATAGCATAAGCTCTGATGGAAGACCTATTGTTGTGAATCCAGAAAATTGTGTTGAGATGTGTAGAGGTTGTCAAAAGATATGCCCAGCATCAGCAATAAGTTATTATGGTGATACGTAATAGAGAGCTCGGCCTTCATCGTGACTAATAGTCACTTTTAATGACTATTAATCACTCGGCATCATCACTCCTTCTTTCCTCCTCATGCCGTCTACGGGACTACCTCCCTTCGAGGACATGGGGGGTTTCATTGGGTGCCTTTCTCCATCTCGCGACTGCTCATCGACTTCATTGTGGCACTCTTCTAATAAAATATTAATGGAAAAGTTTATAAATTTTTATGCTACTTACATGGGGCAGATAGTTTTCAGAGGTGTTATATCCTCTGCTGGTAGTGAGAAGTACGGTGAGAAGAGGTACGCAATATACATTCCAAAGAGTGTGAAGGAGAAGAGATTTGATAAGCATACAGCCTCAGCTTATATCGTTAAGGGGATTAGAAGCAATCAAAAATAACGAATAGTTACGTAAAAGTGTTATAGACATTGCTTAAGTAACATTAATTTACTAGTATTTATTTAAATAGATTGGGTGCCTCTTTGAAGAGAGTCTTTAGATTATCGGAGATATTTGAAGAGTTAAAGAAATATGGTAAATGCAAACTCAGTGAAATACCTATAGATGTTGAAAGAGTCGTTGAGATTCCGCCAGAAAATGTTTCAGATATTGCCAGAATACTTAAAAACCTTGGAGAACCAAGTAAGCTGAGAATTCTATTATTGCTCAGAAACGGTCCCTTACCAGTCTGTGTCATATCATATACATTAGAGCTAGATCAAACATTAGTATCTCATCATATGAAAAGTCTAAGAAAATCAGGATTAATCGAATCCATAAGAGCAGGCAAGTTTAAACTATACAAACTAACAGAGCAAACACGAGAGCTGCTTGATACATTACTTGAACTAGTAGCTCCACATGAGATTCAATAACTTAACACCAGGACCTCTGAGAATATTCAGGAATATCTTAGATGAGCTACTTCTGACTGGAGTCGGGAGTAGTTTCACCCTAAATCAAAGTGAAGATTATTTATCGTGCAAATTCTATTTTTTCATGTCTTAGTATGTCTTCTTTTTCTACTATAGTTTGGACTTCTTGGTAAAATGAGCTGACAACGTCGAGGAATGGTAATGTTCCGTTCTCTACCATGTCCATTGCTTCTAATACTTTTCGTGTTCTGTCCTCATCAACTAATATGCGGAATTTTTCGATGAGGAATTTGAAGACTTGTTCTCCGAGTTTTAAGCTGATTAGCTGTCCTGTTTTTACTTTGTATACATATCCTCTTTCTTTTAACTTTTCTATTGTAATGGCATATGTGCTTGGGCGTCCTATTCTTTTTTCTTTCATTAGTCGAATTAAGTCTGCTTCGTTGAATAAGCTTTTTTCACCGACGATTCTTTTTTTAATATCTATTATTGAGTATTCTGTGTTTTCTTTTAGTTGTTCGAAGTTTACATCATTTAAACGTATTGGGTTGATTAAATCAAAGCCATGTTTTATTACATTTATGGCAAATTTGAATTCATGTTTTGTGTCGAGTATTTCTATTACTGATGTAATGTATCTTACTATTGCTGATGACATTTGGCTTGCTATAAATCTGCGGAAGATTAGATCGTAAAGGTCTATGTGTCGTTTGCCTATAGGTATTTGTACAGGTATTAGTTTGCTTTTGACCATGAGTTCAAGTTCATCGGCGCTTAGTGGCCTGGTTGGTCTTATGCATTCGTGTGCTCCTTCAGAGGTCCAAGGTCTACCAACGTAAAGTTCTGTTTTGTTAATTTTTGTAAGGTATTGTTTTGCTATGTTCATCCCTACGGCGCTTACTGTTGTTGCATCTGTTCTATGGTATGTTATGAAACCAACTTCGAATAAGTCTTGAGCTAGTTTCATGATCTCTTCTGAAGTGGTTTTTAATTCTCGTGTAGCATCTGTTAACATTGAATCTGTAGTATATGGCGGTGGTGGGTTAATTTCTTTGTCTTCAATTTTGATTGATACTACTTTGATTTTTCCTTTGTCTTTTAACTTTTTGGCTGATCCTCTAGGCATTCTTATAGATGGCAGTGTGAGATTATTTTCGAGTTTAAGTGTGAGGAGTTCTACTTTATGTTTTTTATTGTCCTCTGTGCGTTCTACGATCCAACCAAGTACAGGTGTTTGTACTCTACCTGCACTGAGCCATCGTTTCTTAAATTCTCTTTGTACTATTAATGAAAGTGGCAGGCCTATCCATGCATCTTCTATACGTCTTAGTATTTGTGCTTGTAAGAGGTTTATATCAAAATCTTCAGGATTGTTTAATGCTTCTTCGATTGCTCTACGTGTTATTTCATGATATTTTATTCGTTTTACATTGCTATTGTATGGTGTTATCATGGATCTAATATCCCATGCAATTTTTTCTCCTTCGGCGTCAGGGTCTGTTGCTACTAGTACTTTATCAACGTCTTGTGCTAATTTTCGTAATGCTTCAACGGCACCTTCTTTTGTTTGTTTGAAGTATACTGTAAGATTTCCATTGTCGTAAATTGCTCCAAAGCTTTTTTCTTCGATGTCTAGATCAAAGAAGTGTCCTCTTGTTGCTGTTACTATGATAAGTTTGTCAGGTGTCATTACTTCATAAGTTATTAATGAATTTACTGTTCTTTTCATAGGTCTTCCAAAGAAATGTGAGATGGTTTTTGATTTTGTGGGTGATTCAACGACTAATAGTATTGACTCCATTTCTATTTTTGCTCCAGCTTTAAGCATTCTTGTTTCATCTATTTCTTTAATTATCTGTTTAAGGTCGATTTCATCTATCGATTTAAAGTGAATATCCAGAATATCTAATTGTTCTTGTAACAGTTCAAAGCTTCTTTTTTCATCAACGATTAATATTGATAAACCTTTTGTCATTCCTTTTATGGTTAACCTGCTACTTCTACCTGATGCTTGAACATAAGTTAATGGATCAGGAAAAACTAGTTGGTTATTTACTATTCCGGCTTTTTGTCTGAGTTCAGGATTTGCTGTTACTTCATTATAAAATTTTAATGCTTCTATCATTACGTTTTTAGCATAATTTAGGAAGCTACTTCTTTCTTTCTCTTCCTCTTTTTTTATTCTATCGAGTTCTGTACGAGAAATGTTGATTATTTTCCTTAATTTATCCATGATCTGCCCGCATTTTACTTTATCACTATTTTCTAAGTATTTTGCTATTGTACCAAGTACTACTAACATCCTAGCTGGTGTGAATTCTTCTAAGCTTACCTTGATAGTATATTTCGGCACACCGAAAAATATGACGTATCTTACTGCTTCTGGCAGGTCGATACCTCTGACTAGTGAAGATCTTAGTGTTGCAGTACCTACTAAAGTGTCTAGTTCACCATTCTCAAACATTCTAAAGAGCTTTTTCGATGCCTTAACGTAGGGTGCTGATTTTATACCATTGTTATTCAAAAATTCTGATATTTTTATTACATTTTCTGAACCTTGTGTGAAAATTAGTGCCCCTTTCCCAAGTTTCTTAACTAAAGTAAGTAGTGTATCGTACATAGATCTCTCTGGTATCACGTATACGTCTTCTACATTTCTTGTGCCTATTACTTTCATGCCGATATCGAATCCTACTAGTTCGCTTAACAGTTTGACTCTCTTAGTTCTTCTTGCTGATTGTGTTGCTCCTGATACTATAATTTGTTTTCCTTCAAGTCTGACGCTTTTTTGTAGTTGAAGTATTTCTTCGTAATGGTTTCCTTTAGCCTTTGATCTTAGTTTGATGATCTCTTCAGCTGTTTTGATCTTATAAGAATCAACGTCTAACATGTTAAATACTACATCGATAGCTTTTGATCTTCTCAGAAAACCATCGACATCATCAACAAATATTATGTCAACTTTAACGTTGTTAAATAAATTGCGGTTTCTAACTAACGATGCTGATGTTGTAACAATTATGTCAGCACTTTGTAAATCATCTAACGTTGGTTTATTTGAAAGTGTGTGGAACCCTATAATATTACTATTATAAATGTTCATAGATTTTAACTTTGTTTCTATTTGGTATGCTAAAGTGGCTGTTGGCACCAATATTAATGATTTTTTGCCATATTTTTTATTACTGTATAATGCTAGTAACATGGCTGTTGTTGTTTTACCACTACCTGTTGGTGCTATCATGGCGAAACTTTCACCTCTAAGAAATCTTCTGATCCACATTCGTTGAGCACCCCACGGTTTTACCCCCCATGGAGAGAATACTTCATTCACATCGATTCTACCTTTTATACTTTGATGTAACTCACAACCTCTGCCTATCAGTAAATTATGCATACTAACATCATTGTTACACCCGATTTCTGGACAGGAATGCTTGTATATTACTTGCAGACCGATAAGACTTTGCATGATCTTAGCCATAATTTTTATTATTTAACTAAAATATAAATTAAACGTAGTTTATAATAATTATCAATGTTTGATTTTAATGAACATAATAACTATTAGTACAATTAAAGCTAATATTCCTATGATGTCAATATAAACCGAATAATTAAGTATCATTATCCAATGCATGCCTAAAATGTACCCAAAATATGCTAGAATAATGTTCCAAGGTATCGAACCTATTATAGTAAATGCAACGAACTTGGTAATGCGCATTCTGAAGATTCCAGCAGGCAATGATATTACTGTTCTTACGGCAGGCATCATTCTTCCAATCAAAATTGTTATCTCTCCTCTCTTCTGGAACCATTCTTCAGCATTACGTAATTCTTTTTCACTTATTAACAAATATTTACCATATTTTATTATTAAAGGTCTGCCACCAAACGCTCCCGCATAGTAAAGCATCATTGAACCTAATAAGTTACCAAGTGTAGCTACGATTACAGATTGCCAGAAGAATAACCATGAACCTTTACTCCAAGATACAAATCCAGCAAAAGGCATTATTACTTCACTAGGCAATGGTATAAGAGCACTCTCCAGGGTCATGGTTATCATTATTCCTAATAAACCATAAGTTTCAATGAATGATATTATTATGTTTGCGAGCCACAATACTAATGACATTTTCCTCTCCTAATCATGTTATTTTATGTATATTTAAGTTTTCGCTTCTCTATTATAGATAAGAATCTCTGAGCATCATCTATCATTTCAAAATTATTAAACATTACATATACCTCAGATTTATTTCTGTTAACTTGTTCATCTATAATCGTGAGTAATTTTGTTAAATCATCATCTGAGTATTTATATCTATAATTATACTCTGTTCCACCTATCCCATGTAATCTAAAATAAACATATGGTAAATTTGAGAGTGTTATGGCTCTGAATGGATCAACAACATGAACTAAGTTTAGTTCATTACAAAGTTTCATTATCATAGCTGGTTGATTTCTCCATTTACCTCTAGGTTCCCATCCTATGATTATACCACTTCTATCTATTGAAGAAAAGAAATCTCTCATATTTTTTATATTGATCTCACTTGGATCAAATGACGGAGGCGTTTGTATTACTATAAACTTAGATTTTAATACTTTAGCTATATTTACGATTTCTTTCCATGAATTAAAGTTCTTTTCTGTAGGTTTTAATGATCCCATACTTAGGTCAGGTTTGATCCTTGAACGTTTCCATGTAGGACTATCAGGTGGATGTGAAATACCTTGCCACGCCTTTACTGTGAACTCAAAATTAGCATTAACAGACAAAGCCTCATCTAACCACTTTTTTGCAGTTTCAATCTTCGGTAGATTGTAGAATGTAGATTGTAATTCTATGATATTAAACATTGATGCGTATTTCTTTAAACCTCCTCTTATATTTCCATATCCGCAGCATCCGATTTTTATTGTAGATATCATAAGGTACACTATTTATTGATTCCTTATTACTTAAATAAAGTTTATGCAAAACTTGTTATTATATTTTTTACTTCTTGTGTAACTTTTCTAGGATCGGGGGCCTTAGTTATTGCTGAACCTATTATTATAATTTTCGCTCCAGCTTCTATGAGATCTTTAACTATGTCAGGTTTTATACCGCCTGCTACGCATATAGGTATTGAAATACTACGTGATATTAATCTTATTTCATTTATTAATTCCTTAACAGTAGTTCCTTTAGCTCTTTGAACGTCTACACCTATGTGAACACATACCATATCTACACCTAATGATTCAAGTTCTGCAGCGCGTTTTACTGGATCTTTTATAGTAATCAGATCTGCGCATACGCTCATGCCATGCATTTTCGCTTCAGAAATCACATCTTTTATAGTCGAATCATCAGCGATGCCTAGAACTGTAACAATGTCAGCACCGGATTCTGCGGCTAGTCTGGCTTCTATGCGTCCTGCATCAATGATTTTCATATCTGCTGCTATTTGTGTTCGTGGGAATGCGTGACGTAATCGTCTAATACTTTCAATACCGACACTTTTGATAAGCGGAGTTCCAGCTTCAAGTATATCACAACCACCCTCAACAACCATTTCGCCAATTCTGATTGCATCATCTAGGTTAGTGAGATCCAAAGCAACTTGAAGTTTTGGCTTTAAAATTAAGAATGCCATATCCTTCACCACTATAACAATTTATGTTCTCTTAGATAACGTTATCTAAAAGAAAAAACAGGTACATTATGTATGCATGCCTCAAACAGTGTCAGGATATATGGAATAGCTCTTGTTCTTACTGTATTAGTAGTGTTATCTCACATGTCATCGCTTAACGCATCATCATTAAAATATTATAGAGTTGACATTAGTATTTACGCTACTTTTCCAGATAATTCTTTTCAATCTTGGTTGATAAACCCTATAGTATCATTTCAGAATATTTCTAACGAATATTTTTCTCAATCTGTCCATATTGATCGATTTATTCTTAACATTAATGGAGAGACTTTCGGCAATTATGTTTTAACTAATGATAGGGATAATAATACACTAATTAGTATAAACCAAATACCTAAGGAAATAAATTCAACTACGTATATGATATCTAATGTTTCTTACTCTATTTTTGTTACAAGTAAGAAAGTTCCTGATCTAAATATGTCTAAAGCAGGAGGTTTAGATGATATTCCTAAGCAATTAATAAATAGTATTTATTTGGGGTTTAACGATGCTTGGTTAAATGATAGTGATGTGAAGATGCTAGCCTTTTCTATGCTAAACAAAAGTAATGTATTGGATACAGTTCTTAGATACTCATCGTGGATTGATGAAAATATACTTTACCCTGTTAATCCACCACATCTGGAACCATGGAATTCTACATCAGTTTTTAGACATAGAGAGGGAGATTGTGATGATAGAGCAATTCTTCTTATTAGTATGCTAAGATCTGTAGGTATTCCAGCATATCTTCAGGTAGGTTCCATATACATGAGCGGCAACAATAGTACTGAAAAGTTTAATAATTTGTATTACGAATTGATTAATACTGGTTGGCATGGTTGGGCTATGGTATATATACCACCGTGGGGATTTTTACCAGTAGATTTAACGTACTTTAAAGATGCCTCAATAAATTATGTGAAGATTAACAATTCTACATACTTAAAAATTACTGCAAAGAACCCATTAAGTCATATAATAGGTGCTGCATTATTTACAAGTACAGTATTCGTGGCTAGTTCAATAATTGCTTCAGATTATATAAAACCAAGTTATGAATGGTTTAGGACAGTTTTGAATAACAATATTGTGTGGAGAGAAAAAGATGAGATACATGAGGTGTTGTATGAAGATGAATTGCAATCATATACTCTTACGGAGAATAAAGAAACCTTTATGTCTCCTATAATTTCTGTACAAAATTTAAATATGTTCATGGTTTTATCGTTAATATTCTTGGTTATGTTTGTCTTTATCTTCATCTATATCAGGAAAAGATTTATATACACATAAGAAGATGAATCTTAAATAATTACAAATAGATGAACGAAAGGAGGCCCCTCATTAGCCGAGCTATTAAATTTATTTTATGATTATCCCGCGTTTAAGTTCTAAGGCTGTTACCTGTCTAGCCTTTAGTTCTGTTACTATGACTTTATATGCATTCCACGGATCTGCATCATCGCCACAAACATATATATCAACTGCTGCATAACCGTGCTCTGGCCATGTATGGATTGATAAATGTGATTCAGCTACGATTACCATACCACTAACACCATGGGGGTTAAATCTATGAAAGTGCGCTGTCACGACGTGCATTTTAGCTTCTTTTGCCGCTTTTATGAATATTTCTCGAATTTTATTAACATTTGTAAGAATTTGTTTGTCACAGTCAAATAGCTCGGCTATGAGGTGCCTCCCAACTGTACTTTTTATGTTTTCTTGTCCTCTAGCGCCAAGTATCTCTAGCCCCGCCATCTCTACGAAAAACAAATATCTCAAAGCAAAATATAAGTATAACTCTACAAAAAAATGAGTACTTACAAAAATATTTTACATTGATAAAACTATTTTTAAAATATAAGAGTTCAAAATTTTTAGGAGTATTTTTGTGTATTCTAGGTTTATTTTTATTCTACAATATAACGATTTTGCTGAAATTTTAAAATGCTTTGTTTATAAGTTAATATAGCAAGAGTATGTATTGTTCTTTTGTTCTAGAGTGAAATCTTTATTGTGGAAATACTTTAGCCTACTTCCCATAAAAGTTCGTAATATGTTTTCATGTATTTGCCAAAACGTTCATCGTTAAATCTTAGGGAAAATAACACCTCATTTTTTTGTGGTTCGGTGAAGAAGATGTAGCTAATTTTTTCGTCAATGACTGCAAATGCTTGGTAAACGCGTGATGAGCGTCTGAGTTGTACCTTACCTTCTCTTAACCAATTTTCTGCTTCACCCTTTATACTGCTTGGTAGCATCCCCATTATGAGTTCAACGCGTTTTGAAAAGAATTCTGAGTGGGGCATTATGTATTTAAAGCGTGCGCCTTTTGCTATGGCTTTAATAGTATCTTCAAATATTAATGTCCAATTAAAGTTTATTGGAGTATTACTTATTGCTATTAATATTTCGCTGGATGCTGATGCTATATCGGCTTTTAAATTTTTGATTATGTTGTTGTTTCCTTCTATAATGGTTACTATAGGTTTCATTCCTAGCGTGCCTGTTTCACTTTCTGATGCAATTTTTGTAAGTATTTCACCTAACGTTTTAAGGTTATTAATTTTCTGGGAAATTTCATTTTCAGTGATATGGATCATTGTGTTTATTATGTTCTTGGGGTCTAGGGGTTGGCATTTTATTGGTTTGCTTGGTATGATATTACAAATACCTTTTGATGCAAGACTACGTACAACGCTATAGCATTTTGGTCTCGGTATATTACTTCGTTTACTTAATTCTCCAATTGTGAGCGTTCCATGTTGTAGTAGTGTTAAGTATGCTTTAGCCTCATATTCTGTAAGGTTTAATAGGCTCATTAACTGATTTTTTGTTTCATCTAGTCTAACTTTTGTAACATTCATCGTATCTAAATAATATAATGGTATATTAAAGGTTTTTGCTGTTTAGAGTTACTTTATAATGAGTTTTAAATTAAATCTTTTATGAATCTTTGTTTGATAGTTTATATGTAACTGGTATTAGTAACAGTATGTTTCAAAACAAATAAATTATCAATTTCTTAAATTACAATTAGGCGTAAGAATCATGAGAGTGCCACTCTTTGTAGAGATGGAAGGTTTAAGAGTTCTTATTATTGGTGGTGGTGAAGAGGGTACAAAAAAAGCGCGTAGGCTTCTTTCAGCTGGAGCTGTAGTTACTGTTCTTGCTCTTGAACATTCTGATTCTCTTAGAAAAATGGTAAGCGAGAATGCACGATTAAGATTAATATATGGTGATGCTCGTAATATAGAATTATTAGAAAAACTAATATCAGAAAATGATTTTATAATATCTGCTCTTAGTGATCAACGGAGCATTGATGATATAATAATTGAATTATGTAATAAACATAGAAAGCTTTATGATCTTGCTGGTGATGCTGAAAGAACTCAGGTAGCCATGGGAATAGAAACTAATGTTGATTCCTTCAGAATAGCTATGATTTCTGGCGGATTAAGTTCTTTGGCAGTAATGGAAGCTTTAGAAAGGATAAAGTACTTTCTCTTACAACAAAAAGACCTTATAGCACTAATGCATTTGATGGGAGACTTAAAAATATTTATGAGAAAGAAAAACATACCATGGAGGATAAGAAAGGAAATTTATCATATGGTTTATAATCATCCCGAGATTAGAAAACTTGTCTTAGATGGTAATATTGAAAAAGCGAAGAAACTTGCAGAGGAGATGGCATTAGAATGGATACAGGAGAATATCAAAGTTCATTGATTAATATCATACTCAATAGAATTTATTGTTTTAGTATTAATCATAAGACTGCGCCATTATCATTAATAGGAAGACTTCAGTTAACTAACATTAAGGAAGAGATTCATTTACTCAAAGAAAAATTAAATGCTAAGGAACTGATAATATTACAGACATGTAATAGGTTTGAAATTTATTGCTATACTAATGAAAAATGTGATACTGAATACATAATAAGCCATCTATCATGGCTCGCAGGATATGATGTGAAAAAATATGTAAATGTTATGATAGGTTATGAGGCTATAGAGCATATATTCAGGGTGGCGTCTGGTTTAGAATCATTAATGATTGGTGAATGGGAGATAGTGGATCAGGTAAAAGAATCTTTAAAGATTGCTGGACAAGCAGGTTCTCTAGGTAAAGTATTAAATACTATCTTTAAAAAAGCAGTAGAACTCGGCATTGAGGTTAGAAAGGATGAAAAAACATTAATAGGAATACCAGATTTAGCGGTAGACTTTGCAAATAAATCTCTAAAAGGATTAGATGATAAAAAAGTTCTAGTTATTGGTACAGGTAAAGCTGCTAAAGGAATTTTAAAGGCTATCAGTAATTTTAAAGTAAGAACTCTAATTATTGCTGGCCGATCAATTGAGAAAGTTAATGCGCTAGCATCTGAATTTAATGGACGTGGAGTATTATTATCTGATGTATTGCATTTATTAGAGACTGTTGATGTTGTTTTCGTCGCAATATCAGGCAAGAACTTTTCTTTGCAATTAAACGATAATCATTTTATTCCTTTAATTATTGATATTTCTATACCAAGCACTGTACAGCAAATAAATAATGAAAAAGTTATTACCTTAAAGACGCTAGAAGCCCAAATACAACAGAACGTTGAAAAAAGTTGGGTAAACAAGACTGAATCTTCTATTAAGAAAAAAATCATGCTATTAGATAAGTTTCTAATAAAAGTTATGGTTAATGAATCCTTTTCTAAGTTAATGAATTATGTTGAAAATACAAGAAAGGAGGCAATTTCTTATGCTCTTAGAAAGTTAAGAAATGGAGATAATGCAGAGATTATAATAGATCTAATGAGCAAGTCATTAGTAAAGCGATCAATGCAACCTATCATAGAAAGCGTTCTATCATTAGCGTACAAAGGTGATGATAATGTGTTACGTTTGCTAGAATATATTAATAATAATATTAAAAGTTGATGCGAGTTTTCATATTTCTTAGTTTTACACCTTCTTTTACACCATTAATAATATCTTTTAATCTATTTTCAAGTTCTGTGCTATCGATGCCTTCAGTAATAGTTCCGGTAACTATTATATCAGCTCCAGCAGCGACAATATCCTTCGCAATATCTTTGTTTCTAATACCACCGCCTACTATAATTTTAATATTAGTGAATTTTTTTACGTAAGAGATTACTGATTGTGGAACTGGTGTTGATGCTCCTGAACCACCTTCTAAATATACATACCTCATACCCATCATTTGAGCTGCTAATGCATAAGCAGCAGTAATTTGAGGACGCGCATAAGGTATTGGTTTTGCATCACCCATAAAACCAGCAGCGCCTCCCTCACCCATAATTAAATATGCTGTAGGTATCGTTTCGAGTTTATACTTCCATATTATTGGTGCTGCAGAAACTTGCGCACCCACTATAAAATATGTATTATGTGAATTTAATAATGAAATATAGAGTACGGCATCGGCATATGGTGTTAAATTACTAATACTTCCTGGGAATATTATTACAGGTATCTTGATAACTTTCTTTAAGGATTTAACAATTTTATCGGCTTCATGAGAAGTAACACCAATCGATCCTCCTACAAGTATTGCAGAACTACCGATTTTTTCAGCTATTTCTGCAGTGTTTATTGCATCTTCGACTGACATTTTATCAGGATCTATTAATGTTAAGTGTATAGCACCTTGTTTTTCTATGAGTTTATTAATTTTATGTTCCACTGGCCCTAACTTCACTAATTTTACCTCCGTAATACTCATCAACAAATATATTGTATGCATCTACAGCTTCATGAATCTTTTTCACTTGAACATGGCCACTTAAATTACAATATGCGCACTTAACATATGCTTCAGTATGATCATTATTAAATTCAACGCTCACGGCTTGCCTACCGCATCTAGGACATATGAATATTTTAGGAATCTTTTTTATTACCCTTCTCACTAGCTTCTTTCTTCTCTTCCTTCCTCCCATTTTCACTCTCCTCTAATACCTTATCATGTTCATTACTTTTAAGCTTATATACTTCTCTTGCAATGATAAGTGGTTTAATTTCCTTTACTTGACCACCTATTATTAGTTCAGAACCTTTAATAGAGTCTTCAATTAAATCTTTTAAATAATTAATAATACCTAGCTCTGCAGCATCAATTACAGCCTGTTCATCATAACCTATTAAAATATATGAATCCTTACTATGAATTACCACTTCTATAGGACCGAGATCATTCATGAGTATAAATGAAATTTCCGGTATGAGATTGAATGACCCCTTATGACCACATTTACTACAAAAATTCTCCCAAGAATTTAGCCTGGAACCACATACAGGGCATGTCCGAATTAAATCAATATATTTAATGTTACTTAGTTTTCCATAAATATAATAATATCTATCAATCTCTAACTGAATGTTTTTGCTAATCTCTTTTTTTACCTCACTTTGTTCTTGTATTATTTTAGAAAACTTATCAACGATTAAATTGGGTTTGTTTAGATTTCCGAACAGTACACCTTTAAGAGTAAATATTCCATCATTTAAATATTGAATAGTTCTTACAGGTATGCAAAAGTTTGTCCCGATTATGAAAATTTTGTTATCAATGTTTTTGACATGCCCAGTTATATTTATGTATGATGATGTTTTTAAATTATAAACAGAATCAACATCTAGGGTTTCAATGATTTGAGGCACTTCTTTTTCATAGATATCTACAATACCATCTATACTCATCATTGAATCGACAGCATTATCATTCAAAGATTTTACAAAGCATCCTTTAAATACTACATAAGCTTTACTATATAATTTCCTTGCTTGTTCATCAGTCAATAATACTCTGTGTTGTGAATTATCTGATTTGATCAATACAGCTATTGGATATCCATCATCACCAGTATCATAAAGATCAACGACATGACCACTAATAATGACGGCTGACGCTCGTTCTGCAATAGTATTTTTGAATTCTGGTTCTTCCTGGTTCAGAATTTTTATTGAGCCTCTACTCACGCTAATCTTAGGTTCAGGTGTGAGTTCTTTTACTGTACCTCCATAAATTTCCACAGTGTGACCCATGCGGAGTTTTAAAGCATTCTGCACTATAGAGCCCCAGAATGTTACTTCAATGTTATTTCCACTATCATCATTTAGGATTGCTGTCACAAAAGGCTTTTTTTCATCATTAATGTTAATCTTTCTTAGAGGACTGACATACATTACTTTACCTGTTATTGTTATACCTCTGAGACCTGATGCTAATATACGCGACTTATATTTCTTCTTATAAGGACTAACTAAATCTGTGACATCAAGACCTAAACTTTGAGCAACGAGAAGAGCGGCTACATCCTTATTAATCATACCACCTAAACTATTAATTTTCTCATTAATCATTCTTATGAATTCATGCTTACTTATCTTAGGATACTTACTAGTTATACTTTCTAGTATTTTTTCAAATTGCTCTTTCTCCCCTTCCACCCTTAGCTCACACTAGCAATATTAAATAAATATAAACACACATTTAACTCTAAACGTACTTAAATTAATAATTTTATTTTTTCTCAGACGAATAGGAATGTGTAGTAGTATAATAGTAATATGCTATAAGCAAGAAAATTGCAATCACAATTAGTACTCGATATAGATAATTAAAGTACCCAATTATATCAGCTATGCCAGCCATTTCTCCTCAAAAATGATTACAACTACGTATTAATTAATTTAACGATATCCCAATTATACATATATAAATTATCTCCTCTTTAAGGATAAGATGCAAATATTTTATTTATAAAGAAAATTCAGTCTTTCAGAGCAAGAATGAGATGCTGTTAAGGTCGGAATATCTAAATGAATGCGTAAAACTTAAAATTTTTACCTTTTTTCTTTTTATAGGTGATAAGTATGAATTCCCAAACTCAACCTGAAAAGAAAAACACACAAATAGCTACAGATAATGCAGTTTTAATAGGAAAGAAACCAATAATGACATATGTAACTGCTGTTCTTACGCAATTTACTAGAGGTAATAAGAAAATTATTTTAAAAGCTAGAGGAAAAGCAATAACTAGCGCAGTAACGGTAGCTGAACTCCTTAAAAATAAAATATTACCAGGGCAAATAAAAATCAGTAATATATCCATCGGCACGGAGAGTGTAGGAAAAGGAAACGAAATCAGAGACGTTTCAACGATAGAAATAGTGCTTGAACCTACAAAGTGAGCTACTTCGCCCTGAAGGGCGAGTTTTCATTTACTTATAAATTATCTAAAATATTTTATTTTGCTTCTCTTATTGAAGAGAGTTTTAGGCATTCAAGGTTTTTATACTTTTATTGATATCGCTTCATGAAAGGCAAAGCTTTTTTAAATTTTAACTTAGAAGATTTGTTATTTATTTTATCATTAAATTTTAAATTTGTTATTTTAGAAATAAAATATAAGATGCGACAAAATTCAAAAATACTAAAACGTGCCAAAGAAGATTTTAGATTGATGATTTATCTTGAACCATTTCTTACAAAAAATGCATTCGAGAAGAGTAAAAAGTTGATAAAATATGTGAATCAGTCAATAAATGGTGTTATTATCGAGACGCAAAATATAGTTACATTTGGATTAGAGTATATTTCTAAGAACTTATTGCCTTATATTTATGGTAATGATTTACTTTCTGTGGCAGATTATTCTACTGTTTCCTACATTAATATTGATCCAAGTATTTTTAAAGAGTATGGGTTCGATATACTAATTATTGACCCGTTATATGTTAACTCTCATTTTGAGAAATTTATGGCTGTACGTAATGATACATTTGCGATTATAATAAATTCGTATAGAGGACATAAAAGGCAATTAATTAGGCAAGCTAGCAAAGTGAGAGGAGTTGATGGATTTTACGTTGAAGGATCGTCTAAAAGTGTGGCTTATGTAAGAAAAATACTTGACGGATTTATAATAGCAAGAGAAGGACCTGGTGGAGATGTTGATGTTATTACAGTATCGTTAAATGATGATATTCATGTGATAATCAAGAAGATCGAGAATCGATTAAATAAACAAAGGATTAAGCGATAATTATATATACATCTACATTTGTAGATATACTGAGGTGTAAGTGTTGAGTAAGGTAAAGGTTGCAATCGCAGGTGTAGGAAATTGCGCATCAGCACTTGTTCAGGGAGTGTATTATTATAGGAATGTTGATGAAAATAGTTTTGTACCTGGATTGCTTCATGTAAAATTTGGGCCTTATCATGTAAGTGACATAGAATTTGTTGCAGCGTTTGATGTGGACGAAAGAAAAATAGGAAAAGATCTTTCAGAAGCTATATTTACTCCTCCCAACAATACGCGACACTTTAGCGATGTGCCGAAGCTTGGAGTAGAAGTAATGAGAGCACCAGTATTAGATGGTATTGGTAAATATCTTAAGGATGTGGTAAAAATAAACCCCTCTTCAAAACATGTGGATGTAGCGGATGTGCTAAAGAGTGTAGGAGCTGATGTACTGATTAACTACGTTCCTGTAGGATCAGAAAATGCAGCAAGATGGTATGCTCAACAAAGTCTTGATGCAGGAGTTGCGTTCGCTAATGCCATGCCAGTCTTTATTGCATCAGACCCAAAATGGCAGAGAAGATTTAGACAAAAAGGCCTACCAGTTGCCGGTGATGATGTTCAAAGTCAGATAGGATCTACTGTGCTTCATAAAACTTTAGTTAGATTACTAGTAAACAGAGGTGTTAAAATATTACGTACATATCAATTGAACTTTGGTGGTGATACTGATTTTCTCAACATGCTTGAGAGGGAACGCCTCAAATCAAAAGAGATCAGCAAAACTTCAGCAGTAACATCAATGGTTCCATATAATTTTGATGTAAAGATCGGCCCATCTGACTATGTTCCATTTCTGAAGAATAAAAAAATTGCATACATAATGATCGAAGGCGTATATTTTGGAGATACGCCTGTTACTATTGATATAAAACTTGATGTTTGGGATGCTCCAAACTCTGCAGGTGTCATGATAGATGTAGTACGAGCAGTAAAGATAGCTAGAGATCGAAGAATCAGTGGACCATTAGTTTCAATCTCTTCATACGCATTTAAGCATCCACCAATCCATGCACCTGCTGACCAAGCAATAAAATGGGTAGAGGATTTTATCAAAGGAAAAAGAAAAAGATAACTTAAATAAACTTTTAAAACATAATAAAAACATGGTTTGGAACAATAGATTAGTGATCGATGATCAAGTATGTAATTTCTTAAAAAACTCATGGATTGGATTAGGATTTATAACGAATGCTATAGTACAAACATCTAGTCATGAGCAAATTAGTGAGCTTAAGAATACGGAGAACGATATTAAATCTAAGTTTACTATAGAAAATATAATCAAACATCCAATAATTAGAGCTTATCGTGATTTTTATTGGAGAATTGGAATAGATCCAACAAAACAAAGACCAAGCAGTGAAGCATTAATCAGAAGAGTACTTCAAAATAAGAACATACCAACAATAAATAATGTAGTTGATGCAGGAAACATTGCATCATTAATAACATTCATACCAATAGGACTTTATGACACCGATAATATTGAAGAAACAATAACGCTCCGCTTATCAAAAAATAATGAATATTTTATACCAATTGGCGGCAAAAAAGAAACTATAAAAGAAGGACAACCTATATTAGCTGATAACAAACGAATAATACACTTATATCCCCACAGAGACTCCAGCGAAACAATGATAACATATAAAACAAAAAATATATTAGCACTATCATTAGGAGTACCAAATATCAGCGAAAATATAATAAGTGAAGCACTTGAAAAAACATTAAAACTAATAACTAAGTACTCAGGAGGACAAATAACTAAAACACAAATAATCAAAGTTTGTTAAAAATATCAAAAAATTTACCATATATTTCAAATAATACACACTATACCTAAATATAGCAACTACATTTTTAAAAAATACAAACAATAAAAACAAAACATTTTAATATACTTAATTAGATTAAAATATATGGTGAATTAGTATGAAAGAAATTATAGCTCGTGTTAAAAATTATGCAAAACATCCTCCTATTACAGCTGTTAAGAACATTTCAATTAAAGACGTGTCAAAAATTATGACTGAGAAAAAGGTGGGAATGGTGATAATTGTCGATGATAAAGATATTGAAAGACCCATAGGCGTAGTTACCGAAAGAGACATTGTGAGAGCCATAGCCCAAAACATTAACCTGAACGAACCTGTATCAACGTTAATGTCAAGTCCCGTAATAACTATCGATGTTGATGATCCAATATGGAAGGCTGCCGACATCATGAGAGAACATAATATAAGACATTTAGTAGTTATGGAGAAAAATAAACTATATGGCGCAATATCTATAAGAGATTTAGTATTTGAAGAATCAGTTCTTGAAAGTATCGCATCACTTAAATATACTCCCCCAGAGAGTGGAAGAATAGAATCATGAACATCGACAATCCTTCTCAGCTTCATCCCATATAACTTTACTCCATAAATCAGTTATAACACCAAACTAAAACTAAAAATTAAGACAAAACTTTACATAACTCAATAATAAAATCTACAATTTTAATGAACCATAAAAAGCCCATTAGAATTCCGTAAGTCATAATAGGATATGTTCATATGAAAAATTTTAGTATTTTTAATTATTTCCATAATTTTTTGTATGATTTT
>JBMFIF010000029.1:0-20510 GCA_049976445.1 Thermoprotei archaeon
TTGATTAGTGTAGATAAGGTAGGGTTGAGGATTGCTAAAAGAGACTGGAAATAGAGAGAACAACCTCTCATCTGACGATCAATTTCGTATAAATGACAAAAACATAAGGGACTTAACTTAATCTTATCCTTAATTTAGCTTTCATATTGTTTGAATCTTATTTTTAATAAGGAAAAGCATAATAAATTATATGTTGTATAATTTATAGGTGCAAAATTATGTATAAGATCAAAGATCCTAACTTGGCGAACGAGGGAGAGAAACAGTTAGAGTGGGCAAGATATAACATGCCTGTGCTTAGAAGTTTGGAAAAAGAGTTTTCTAAATCAAGACCATTAGAAGGTGTAAAAATTGGTGCTTGCTTGCATGTTACTAAAGAAACTGGTGTATTGATGACGGTATTATTAGCAGGTGGTGCTGAGATCGCACTTGCTGGATCAAATCCACTTTCTACACAGGATGATGTTGCTGCAGAGCTTGTGAGAAGAGGCGTTCATGTATACGCTTGGAGAGGTGAAACTGAGGATGAATATTATTGGGCTTTAAATAAGGTTTATGAGTTTAAGCCCAATATAACAATGGATGATGGTGGGGATCTGACAGTACTATTTCATAAAAATAAAGCAAGTAGTGTATGGGGAGGTACTGAAGAGACCACTACAGGTGTTTATAGGCTTAAAGCTTTAGAACGTGAAGGGCTCTTATTATATCCAATAATAGCTGTAAATGATGCTAAAACTAAATATCTTTTTGATAACAGATATGGAACTGGACAAAGTGCTCTCGATGGAATAATACGAGCTACTAATATGCTTATTTCTGGAAAAACAGTTGTAGTTGCTGGTTATGGGTGGGTTGGTAGAGGTATAGCTATGAGAGCAAAGGGATTAGGTGCTAGAGTCATAGTTGTAGAAGCAGATCCAATAAAGGCTTTAGAAGCTGTTATGGATGGATATGAAGTTATGAACATGGATGAAGCTTCAGTTCGTGGTGACATATTCATCACAGCTACTGGAAACACTAGCGTAATACGTGCTGAGCACATAAAAAAGATGAAAGATGGTGCGGTGCTTGCAAACGCAGGACATTTTAATGTAGAAGTTTCTGTACAAGACCTACAATCACTTTCGAAAAGTAGTTATGAGATAAGAAAGAACGTGAAAGCATACGTTTTACAAGATGGAAAACGTATTTACCTATTAGCTGAAGGAAGACTAGTAAATTTAGTTGCTGCAGAGGGCCATCCAAGTGAAGTTATGGACATGTCATTCTCATTGCAGGCTTTATCAGTAAGATATTTAGTCGAAAATAAGGATAGATTAAAAAAAGCTGTTTACAATGTTCCTGAAGACATTGATAAATTCGTTGCCATGCTTAAATTACAATCTATGGGAATAACTATTGAAAAATTAACAGAAGAGCAGGAGAAATATCTTAAAAGTTGGTCATTAGGTACATAGAGGTCCACTTTTATGCATGTTTTAATGTACACATGGGAATTCCCTCCAAGAATTGTAGGAGGCCTAGCTCGCCATGTTTATCATCTTTCTAGAGCTTTAGTAAGAAATGGTGTTGACGTAACAATAATTACACTAGAATTTCCTGGAGCATCATGGAGCGAAGTAATTGATAATGTAAACGTTGAACGAGTACGGGTTGAAATTGGGCATCCAAGCTTTCTTTCTTGGGTTTTTCTCTTTAATCATTTCATGGAAAAACGGTTTGCATTATTAAAAAAATCAGTTGATATAATCCATGGTCATGATTGGCTTGTGTCATTAGCATCAATCTCTACAAAACATTTTACTAATAAGCCACTTGTATTCACATACCATAGTACTGAGCGAGGGCGTGTAGGAACATTATCTACACCAGACTCATTCACAATAGATGGATTAGAATGGTGGTGTGGATATGAAGCATCTAGGATCATCGTTACCAGTAGGTCTATGATGAGCGAAGTTATAGGTTCATTTAAAATACCAGATTATAAAATATCCATAATACCAAACGGTATTGATCTTACTGAGTTTAATGTTCAAGTTGATCCATTAGACGTTAAACGTAATATAGGTATAGGAGAGGATAAAAAGCTTGTCCTTTTTGTAGGACGTATAACAAGTCAAAAAGGTGTAACATATCTTATTCAAGCAGTACCTAAAGTAATAAGTGTTCATCCAGACGCACGTTTTATAATAGTTGGTGATGGTTGGGAGTTAGGAACTGTTAAAAATATGATTTCCACAATGAACCTAGGAAATTATGTAAAAACATTAGGCTTCTTACCCGACCATGTCGTTAAAAGTCTTATGAAAGCTGCTGATGTAATGGTAATACCATCTATATACGAACCATTTGGTATTGTTGCGCTTGAAGCAATGGCTTCTGGAGTACCATTAGTTGCAAGTGATGTAGGAGGATTAAGTGAAATCGTAGAACATGAAAGGACAGGCTTAAAAGTATATCCAGCAAACCCAGATTCCATTGCATGGGGCATTAATACTATTCTTTCAAATCCAAAATGGGCTAAATCAATGGCACAGAATGCACTCAATATTATAAGAGAAAAATATAATTGGGATGCAATCGCACTTAAAACAATTGAAGTGTATAAAAAGGCTATGGCATAAACCTAATCGCAAAACTTCGACTTACAAAACAGTTTTGCTTATCGTAGATATCATGTTTAATAAATTTTAAGAATTTAAATATTAAAGCATTATATTATATTAAAGTTGAGTATTAACTGCGATGCATTTAAAGTTATAAGAATCCTTGATTTGCTAAGGAAGATGAAGTTCTCAAAAGCAGTTAAGGCACAAAGTAAAGAAAATAATGACAGATAATTAGGGCAATATTATTTACAATAGAACTAGACTCTTATAAGCTAGGAAAATAGATACAAATGAGGAATAAGCTTTATGTGAATATCAGAAATGGATAAGTGACAAATAAATTTATAAACATTTGCACGCAAATAATATAGAGATCTGATGAAACGAATACAATCAAAGATGGAGGTTAATGAAGATACTGTACTCTTTATGGTAGTAGCAATAGGAGCTATTACACTTGATAAAGCTAAATCTATAGATGAATTGAGCACAGTATTATCTATAAGTAAGAACGAATTATTACCAATAATAGAAAAGCTGTACCAACAAGGCTATTTATCACGAAATAATAACCTTTATTATGCAACACAATCTGGGCTTCTCAGGGCAATGTCTCTCTTCAGTTAAAATATTAATCAATTTTTAATTCTATAATATCACCATCGAGCAATACATGATCTCCTCCAACTTTTTCTCCAGGATATTTCACACTGTTTCCCCATATTTTCGCATACTTTAACCTCTGAGCAAACATCTTATGTATACGTTCAGCAACATCTCTAACGGTCGATCCCTCTTTTAATACTAATGGTCTAGAAGAAGGTTTTGCTTCATTAGGTTCTTTAGTATAAACTCTAATAAGCTTCAATGTTTTAATCAAAAGATCACCAAGAAGATCCAAACCAGTACCATTAGCGGCAGAAACATATAATACAGGCAATTGAACATGCAACTCTATTTTGTCTTTTATCAGGTCAGACTTATTCACGAGAATAATACCAGGCTTATACATTACATTACCCATTATAAAACGCTCTACATCATCAAGAGTCGCCTCACCCCATATAGTAACCTGAGCATTGGTAATTCTATAATCAATAAGTAGCTTTCTAACATCGTCAATAGTAGCATCTATTAAACGACCATGAACGATAACTTGAATATGAGGATATGGCCCTCTTTTTATTTCAATCTTACACTTTTCATCACCCAATAACAAACCATAATCTTCGAACATCAAAAGAAGTTTACTTAATTGGTCTTCAGGATTATGAGAACCATCGATAACAAGAAGAACACCATCTGCATTCCTAATCAAAGAAAAAACCATATCATTCCACTTACCTCCTTCTCTAATAATTGCAGGAGCCTCAACCAATTGAATAAGAACACCACCATGCTTTAAAACGCCTGGAACAGGTCTCGTGGTCGTATAAGGATGATCACCTATCTCAACTTTAGCACCTGTAAGTCTTGACAAAAGTGTACTTTTGCCAGAACTAGTAAATCCCACCATAATAACCTGCGCATCTCCTTCCTTTTCAATAGAAAAACCATATCCACCACCTCTTCTGCTTTTCTCTTCCTCAATCTCACGCTTAAGAACAGCAATTTGATGCCTAACCTGACTAACTATTTTCTCAGTACCCTTATGTTTTGGAACTGCAGCCAGATATTCTTGTAACGCTTTAATCTTCTCCTCTTTAGTCTTTGCTTCAAGGACCTTAGCCCATTTCGCCCTAGCCTCAGCAGGAAGATTAGCTGGCATAAATCAATCCCTTCCAACAAAAATAAATATAATTAACCTTTAAACAAAAATAACATACACTTAAGAAAAAGAGCTTTGCATAATTCACTTTCACTCTACTAAAGTATTCTATAGATGATTATTTAAACTTTAAAGAAAACATTACTCATACAAACTATCTAATCACTGTCAAGAGAATAGTATATTCCTGTTGCAGTCGCTATAAGATTACCCTTACTATCTATAACTCTAGCTTCAGCATAGTGTATCTTCCTTCCTAAACGATTTAAACGAGCTATTGCTTTTATAACACCATCAGAGGCGGGTGATAGATAATTTACATTAATTTCCACAGAAACACTAGCTTTACCTGAAACAGCAGTCACTAAAGATCCCATAGCTACATCGATCATTGTAGCAATGACACCTCCATGAACCATTCCTAATCGTTGTTTATGCCTATCATCAATTACTAAAGAAACTATTGATTCTTTATCTGAGATTTCTTCTATACGTAAGCCTATGTGGGAAACAAACGGTGATCTATTAATAATCTCCATAACCTCTTTATAATTCATTTCAATCACCATTACTAAATTATTTAAGAAAAATTAAAAGATTATGTTTTACAATAGCAATAAACATCGCATTGTATGCTATACAACATAAATATAGTTTAAAAAGCTAGTAAAATTTTACATTCCTATTACTTTTAAGATGATACTTTAGCTAAACTGTGATGTTATGACTAAAAATCTTACCTTTTATGTGCTTTGTTGCATAATTCTGATGTAGTTTTGATGTTGAGAATTCTTATGAGTTGAGAATTTGATAATGTTTTCTCACAGTTTTGATGAACACTCCTAACTAGCATATATCAAACCACATCAGTAAGCATATGAGATTGGGGGAACGTGTGAAACGCTTCACAAAACCACACACGAATTATGCAAGCTCTTTATTTATACTCTGAGCTACCAGAATGCTTAAAGCGTTTATTGTGAGTTGAGGATTTACTATTGTTGTTGAAGGCATTATCGAAGCATCTGCTATATATAGGTTATCTATGTTATACACTCTACCGTCATTATCTACTACTCCTATATCCTCATCTGCACTAATCCTAGCTGTAGATATAGGATGATAAGCACTCAGCTTAAACATTCTTGCATCTAAGCTTTCTAAGGACTTTTTAAGTTCTGCTATGTTATACACAGCTACGTTATGCTTTAAAGGTAGGAATACTTTTTGAGCTCCTGCTGCTAGGAATATCTCCTCAGCTAATATTATTCCCTGTTTTATCTTTTCTAAGTCCGTATTTATTAGGTTGTAGTTCGCTATTCCTAGTAAGCTTCTTTCTGGTATGTTTCCTTTACCTTCATCACTTACTTGCACTCCTATAGATGCCATATTCTGGTACTGTGGGAGCTCTTCTAAAGGAATACTGCCAGCACTATATCCTATACCTGGTGGTGGAAATGTCGCCAGTAATAATGTCTTATAATCTTTTAGTAGATCTTCTACATAATATGATTGCATTGTACCAATCCACCCATTAACTTTATAGGGCATTAAAGCTATAACTCCTACTGCTGGGTGTATATGGAGATTTCTCCCTATATTCTTATTTTTTACACCAGATCTAACTAACAATCTTGGAGTATTTAATGCTCCAGCTGATATGACCACAACATTAGAATCTATCCTTAATTTATTACCTCTAATATTAACTATTACGCCTCGAGCTTTACCATTAACTATTATTATTTTCTCAACAATAGCATTGGTGTAAACTTCTAATCCATGTTTAACAGCTTCGCTCAGAAAGCCAAGCCTCATATCAATTTTACCATTAGATGGGCAACCAAAAGCGCACTCACCTATGCCATGACAATCTCCTAAGGGTCTCTTAACAGGCCCGTGTTTTAATCCTAAAACTTCAGCTCCTTTTCTCATGACAATAGCATTGCCTCCAAGTAAGTGTTCAGGTACAAGTTTAATGTTAAGTTTCTCTTCTACAACCCTATAAGCTGAACTAAGTTCTTCAGAGTTTATTCTTGCACCAGATTCTTTATACCACATACTTAAAACTTCATTTGGAACTCTAAACATTGTACCAGAGTTTATTGTAACAGTTCCACCAAGAACCTTCCCAAAAGGGAGATGCACCAACGGAGAACCCCATGTGAATGTAAGTCCATTATCCCAATAATACTTCAAAGTTCTATATAAAGGATACTCAACTATAAACTCTTCAAGCTCGGGTTCATTCCCAGCTTCAAATAGTGCTACACTATGACCTTTCATAGAAAGATACCATGCCACAGTAGATCCACCAGCTCCACTACCAACAACTACAGCATCATAAAACTTCTTAGGCCTACTACTGGCGGACATCCTAGAATAGGTTTTACCAAAACTAGCAACAGTAACCCTCTCAACCCTATTATAATTAATACTAGATTGAAACATGGGATTAAGACTATATAAGGCCAAGGCAATAAAATCTAACATGCTGACTATATTATAAGTTAAACTCATAGGATTAAGACCATTAAGCCACAATCTTCTCTCATCGACACTTAACATAGTGAATAGTTTAAACCTAGACAATAAAGGAGCTATATCTACAATGAAAGATGCGAGCTCTAAGAATCTTTTAGACTTTATAGTAAAGAACGGAAGGACTTTATTAAGAGATTCATCAAAGTATGCAATATCATTAGGTTTAAGTTCAACTCTTGATCTAATTAAGGCTTTAATTACATTCTTAAACACCATTATACTTCTCTCTACAAAAATTAATACTAATTTCATTAATAAGTTTTATTAATTCATCAATGTTAATAAATTTCTTAAGCCTTAAAGAACCTCTTCTATCAAAGAATTTTATCGAATAATTTCATTTCTATAAAACATTATGTTTAGAGCTTATCCTATACGCCATCATATATAGTATTAGAGCTATAACTCCTATTAAACCATCCATGAGAAAATTAAACTGAAGTGCATCTATTACATTTAAAAGCACAACACTGCCTCCTAGCAAATTGTACCAATATAGACTTAAAGCTGATGACGTGAGCTTACCTATTGCTAGTGGTAAGAGCATAGCCCAGTATCTCTTGGGATTCAGAAATATCATAAGAGCTATAATTGATACTGTCGACATAAATGCTATACTGAGACTATACCACAAAGCTGAGCCTATATTAATCCCTGCTCCTGTGAACGCGTTTGGACTTATTATGAATAATAAACTAACCATTATAAAGCCTAATAGGGCCACTACACTAAGTATCCCAAGATAAGACCAAAAATCAGTCATTAAACCACCGTTATTAGACTTATCCTTAAAAATTTAAAAACTTTTATTAGTCTGGCTATGGTATAAAGTTCTATGAGTAATATTAGAGAATTTTTGATCGAAGTTTCTAATTGGGTACATGATTTATCAATTAAGAAAATTCCCCTAGATAGCATTAGTCACGCTAAGATACTTTTTGTTGATACTTTAGGGGCTGCTATAGCATCTCTTACAACTACACATGGTAAAACACTTGTAAGTGGATTTTATAATAACATTAATGATATACCTATAATTTTACCGGCCTTAAGTATACTGTTAGATTTTGACTCTACATTATTGTACTATGGTCATTTAGGACATGGTATTTTAGCTTCTGCTTTATACTATGCAATTTCTAATGAAACTACTGGAAGTGAGATTATAGAAGCTATAGTAGGTGCTTCTGAGATAACATCTAGGATTGCAGCTTCATTAGCGTTAAGTGAGACTAGGGGGCAGATGATGATGCCACTTCATGCGCTATCTACAGCTATAATGTTAGCCAAGCTATCTGACCAGGATCCAAATACAATTGTGAATGCTATTAACCATGCTACAAGTATTCTCTTAAAACCTTTAAGAGAAGGTTTTGCAACTATATCTAAAACTTTAATAGCATTTACAGGATTTAATCATGGACTTAACTCTTTTAACTTAGCTAAGGCAGTAAAGAGTGATAACAATTTATCGTTCGAGAGCTTTCTTAAAAACTGGAAAGGAATAATAGTTAAAGCTCCTTATGGTGGTTTAGGTAAAAGATGGCATATTAATACGCTTTCAATTAAGAAATATCCAGCCTGTAGTTATGCTCAAACAGCTATCGAAGCTATATTACAGATTAGAGAAAATATTAATCCTTCAGAGATTACCCAAATAACGGTAAAGGAAAATCTCTTAACATACCATATGGATAAAACTTCTGAAGTTCTTATTAGGAAAGGCTTAAGATTCCCAATATTGCAGTTCTTTACACCGTATCTTATATCATATACTCTTATACATGGTAAGCCTGATCCACTAATATATGAGAAAGAGTATATACAAGATAGAGATATATGGAACTTGATTGCAAAAACTAAATTCGTGCACAATTTAAATTTAACAAGTAAACTTTTAAAAGAACCTTTACCTTTTAGTATAGCATTTAAGGAGTTAAACATACCTACAAAACTATATCTTCTATCAAGGTTTGGAGGCTTGAAAGCTTTAATAATGTTACGATATCCAGAGATTAGAAAAGGGCGCAATATCGAGTCTATAGACTTAGATAGGACTAAGAAAATCTTAGGAGTAGAGATTGAAGTTAAAACTTCTACTACTAAGTATGAGACACGGCGTGAGATTGTAGATGGATTTCATGGAACTGGTTTAGATAAAAAGTGGGTTGTCGCATTTAGTAAACTTAGTTACTTAAAAATGTTTATAAGTGATGATGAATTTCAACACGTAGTAGATATACTTAGGAATCTTGAAAAAGCTGATTACGGAGAACTGAATTTTATTGTGAGAGTAATAAAAAAGGCTTTAGAACGTTCAGTGAAGAGTGCATGAGCGTAATTTTTAATTTGCTCCTAGGCTCTAATATATCTCCATCAACCTCAAAAGGAACAATTCCATCAACTTCTATTTCAATGTTAGATACTTGATCGTATATTATACTTGGTAACGTTATATGCTCCCCTTTTACACTAAGTCTGAGAATCTTAATAGCTTTAAGACGTTTTACAGGAGGTACTATTAAGAGATCTAAGAATCCATCGTTTAACTTAGCCTTTGGGAATAACTTGAATCTGCCTGCTCTATATTGTGTTAAACCTATCGATATTAGAACATATTTGTCATAATATAATCTCTCCTGATTAATTAGTATTCTTGCAGAGAATATTTTAGGACTTCCTAAAATGAGTTTCATTAAAGCTCCTAAAGAATATGCAAGCCTACCACCTAAAAAATTGAATTTTTCAGATGCTTGTATAATGTCTGGAATAATTCCTAACGACGCGCCTAAAACGAAGCTTTTGTCTTCATTTTCTATTAAACCCAAATCGATAGATTCTATAATAAATCCTTTAGAGAGCTTTTTAAATAAAAATAATGGATCTACATCACCATAAACTGCTTTATAGAATGAATTGCCTCTCCCTAAAGGAATGACTGTGAACGGTATCTTAACTATTCTTAAAACTTGGGAGGCTAAACTTATAGTCCCATCACCACCGCCTATAATAATGAAATCATAGTTTCTACTATTTCTTATTAAATTTAAAAACACTTCCTTACCATCCGGGATTTCTACATCTATTTTCGCATTAGATGCTTTTAAATAATTTAAACAATTATTTATTACTGTACTGCTGAACATCTTAGCTTTCCTATTTATTATGGCTAAAACTTTCATACATCCACCTCTTGAACCTCTGGTAAGTTTTCATCTATTTTTCTTGCTAATGCATATTCATAAAATGCTCTTTTATTACAAGTTAACTTTATCTTTTTACCATTACCCTCCAGTGTTAATGTTGAGTCTGCTATCTCTGTATTATGACAGTATCTAACTCCCCCTAGCGGATCTTCATATTTAGCTACTATCATATTATCTTTTGATGCTGTCACATCTAATGTGATTCTATATCCTCTTGCATCTATACTTGTGTTAAACTTCCCTAATTCTAGTTCTCCCTTATATGGTATACCTATTAATCTTCCGATGTGAATTATACTCTTATTATATTTTAACAGTCCAAATAAAACTTTCTGCTTACCATTTGGTGATGCTACCAGAATGTCGACCCATCCATTCATATCTTCTTCAAACCCACTGCAATGGTACCATAGCCAGTGATCTAGATATCTATCTCCACTAATATAGCCTATCATACCCTGGAATAGTTCTATCCCGAATTCCTCACCCCTTAATCTCACAATACCCTTAAAGGTAGTGTTTGGTTCTACTATTGCATATTTAGATTTACGTCTAATAAGCCTATAAAGTAGAGGTATAGAAATATAAAGCTTCCCTCCTTTCTTAAACTCCAGAAACCATTCATAATCCTTTATCATTGCAGAGCTTTCCTCATCTTTTAATGAGAACAGGGTTTGGCTATTGCTAACACTCTTATCGCTAATCTTGAATTCCTCACCTACCTTAACCATGAAACCTCGAGGTCTACCATAACCAAATACTGTAATCCATGATGCAGAGTACCTCTTATATAAGCCTTGAAGAGTCGTATATCTAAGCCAAAAACCCTTACCGTACTTAGATAGAGCTAAAAACAAAACCTTATAACCCATTAGGCTATACACCGACATGATTATTATAGTAAAAATTATTTATAAATAATCCTTCAACACTACATGATTAAAATTAATATGCTCACTAATGTTATTAAAAAATTCTAGATTAAAGATTTTAAAATATTATTTTCTATGTACCCTCTCCTGAAGTGCTAGACTTTCATCTTCTGTAAAACTGCACTTATTCTTTTTAAGTTAAGTCCTCTTGAGTGTGTCATTTATTTTGTTAGTGAAAATAAGGTAGGATTGATATTGCTCAAAAGAGACTGAAAATAAGAGAATAACCTCGTAACAGATCAATTTTCGCATAAATGACAAAAACAAAAGGACTTAACTTAATATTTTAAGGTTAGCTATTTAAATAATGGTGCCCCGGCCGGGATTTGAACCCGGGTCACAGGCTCGAGAGGCCTATATACTTGACCGGACTATACTACCGGGGCTTTTTCCTCAATCTAAATAAACAGTTCTTTCCTAAAAAGTTTTACAATAAAAACTTTTCTTTTAAGCTGAGCTAATAATGTTGTTTTAAAGTTGTAACACGTTTTAGGAAGAATAAATAGCTTAAACAAAACAGTATTAAAAAATTTCCTAGATTAAAAGAAAAATTTAATAGTAATTATGCGGTTGATTGTTTGTGATTGATGTTCATTGCCATTTAGATTCAAAAGAATTCTCTGATGATTTAGATCTAGTTATTCGTAAGGCTAAAGAAAATGGTGTGAAAGCAATAATCACATCAGCATTAAATTATAGTGGAATAAAATTTAGTGAAAAATTGGTAATACAATATGATGGATACATTTATAGAACTATAGGATTGGATTATACAGTGCTTGATAGGTCATTTTTAGAGGAAATCTTCTCTTATATAGAGAGGAATAAGAATACCATAATAGGAATTGGGGAAGTAGGTTTAGATTATTATGTATTTGAGGATGAAGAGAAACGGAAAATCCAACGAGAATTCTTCACAAGGTGGATTAACTTTGCTAAAGAACTTGATTTTCCGTTAGTTGTTCATTCTAGAAGTGCTGGAAAATATGCTCTAGAACATCTTGTCCAAAATAATGCTGAAAGAGTTATAATGCATGCTTTTGATGGGAAGGCAAGTTACGCTAAAAATGTGATAAATAAGGGGTATTTATTTTCAATACCTCCTTCGATAGCTAGATCAGAGCAAAAACAAAAGTTAGTTAAAGCGTTACCAATGGAATCTTTGCTACTAGAATCAGATGCACCAGTATTAGCTCCAATTAAAGGTGTTCGTAATGAACCTGCAAATATAAAAATCTCAGCAGAATGGATCTCAAAAATTAAAAACATTGACATAAATGTTGTAATAGAAAAAACAACCCAAAATGCAGAAAGAATTTTTAAGATCAATACTAAATAGTACATCAAATCAAGTCTGTTACTGCATAAATAATGTTCATTTGTTCATTCTATGTGTAAAATACTTCATGAAATATTTTCTCTTTCATGATTAAAAATCTATAGGAAAAATGTTAATAGTTAAAAATCTTCATTATTTAGAGGTGCGGGCGCCGGGATTTGAACCCGGGACTCCAGGCTCGGGAGGCCTGTGTCCTAACCAGACTAGACGACGCCCGCTTAACTTCATAATTATTTAATTATTAGATAGCTTAAAAAACTTTACTTAATTTCTGTATTTTAAAATACAAAAATACTTAAATACAAGTATTTTTAATTACATATTGGTATGAGTGCAATTGATGAATTCGAGAAGCGAATTAAAGAATTAAGAGACGAAATGGAAAAAGAGTTATCAGATATTATGGAGAGGTTACGAAATGAAAGTAAAAATATCTCTGCAAAACTTGACGAACTAAAAGGAAAGGAAGATAAGGTAGCTTATGAAGAGTTAAGAAATCTTTTATTAGATGCAAAGGAAAACTTGTCTAACCTCAGATTAGAACTGCAAAGACTCGAACATAAATTTAGATCACTATTACATGATCTTAGGATCGATATAGAACGTTCTAATCTAAGTTATGGTGAGAAGATAAAGCTAGATGATATGATTAACGGGCTAAATTATTTGCTAAGGGATATGTCAGAAAATATCAGAGAGTCACTAGAGGATCTAGGGGATTTAGTATCGGAATTAAGGACTAGAGTTAAGCGTGCTATTAGAAGAGGTCAGGGCATCATAAGTGTAGGAATAAGATCATTACCAGATATAGGTAAAATAATTGATGATGCTATGGAGATTGCTAAGAGAAGTATTGAAGGTGCAACAACAGTAATCTCCTCAGTAAGGATTCCAGAAAGTGATGCAAGGATAATCGATGAATTAGTTAATGCAGGTCTTTTCAAAAGTAGAAATGAAGCATTAGCATTTTTTGTACATAAAGGAATAGAGTCAAGTAAAGAATGGTTAGATAAAGTTAATGAACGAATAACACGTATAAAAGAACTCCAAGATGAGATAAGAAAGGAATTAGATCAACTTTTTAAACGCTAAAAGTTACTTTCCTTCAAAAAATAATCTTATTTTTTCTGCAATTTCCTTTGGTATAGGTACTGCATGATTCTCGCTGGTACTAGCAGAAACAATCACAACATATCCTTCTGCAGCCTTTTTACCTGTTGTTAAATTGTTAACCATAAAACCATATCTTATTGATTTCTCTTTAATCTCATCGATCCATATCGAGACTTCCACTAAATCATTAAACCTACATGGTGATGAGTATTTACAGTGTGCTTCAACTCTTGGAAACCAAACACCATATTTAGAGAGAGATAAAAAATCAAAACCAAGTTTATTATAAAGTGCTTCTTCTGCTCTTTCAAAGTACCTAAAATAATTTGTAAAATGCACAACCTGCGCAGCATCAGTTTCAACCCATGAAACTCGAAACTGAATTCGAAAATCGTTCATAATAATCAACACAATCATAACATTAAACAATATAAATTTTTGCGCATTATTCTACCGTATCCCGATTCTTTTTAAAAGTGAACCTTGTATCACTTCAAGAAATTTTAAGTGATATTCCATTTTGCAATAATAGTTGCGAGCATTTTTTACAATACATAGGTTTCTTATGATCTGTATCAGCGATCGTTCTACTAAAATACATTACACATTCAGAATTTCCACAATGTTGTAAACCAAGTACATGGCCAATTTCATGAACAACTTCTTTAATTATACGCTCGTTATATAAATCATGATCCTCAGTTTTGAGACGCCCTAAATAAACTGAACATACACGATTTTTCGGATATGCCTCACCAAATATAAAGTTCAGACTATCAGCATAAGCATCAAAATCACCGATTCCAACTATAACATCAGCATCAAATCCTTCCAGACTTTGTTTAATCCATTCAAGAATCAGATCACTATTATACTGTTTACGAACTTTGTTATAAAATCTTAAATCTAACTCTAACGGGGCGCTCATTATATTACATTCACAATCAAAAACTTTCTCCTGCAAATACCAACAAACATAATTCAATATTTCTCTATCAACATTATTTAATGCAACTACAACTATTCTCACCAAAATCACCTACTTACCCAATAGATTTACGATCAAATGATATGCCTCCCTCAAATTGTTCACGTTATAATCAGCCTCCACATTACTATTTAAGCTAATCGAAATGATACCTAATGATCTTGCACCTATTGAGTCAACATCCTCATCACCTATCATTATACACTCACTAGGTTTCACATAGAATTTCCTTAAAACCTTCTTATAAATTATCTTATGAGGCTTTCTATACATCACCCTATCAGAAAAAACCATAAAATCAAAGTACATATTCAAATGATATCTTCTTAAAACCAACCTCAAAATTTTAGAATCCGATGTATTTGAAACCAAAACCAACAATAAGTTCATCTTTTTTAATTCAGAAAGAAAATACTCAGCATCACTAACCGGTTTCAAATATTTCACAATCAATCCCTCGTAAACTTTCACTAACGCCCTTTCTATTTCATAATTATCATCTATACCGAGAACCTTAACTAAGGACCGAATCTCGACTAACAAAGGTACTTCTAGACTCAAAGCACGTCTCACACTATCTACCACAGTACGAACAATTTGATAACGCTCCTTCAAAAACTCAACGGAAAAATTATAACCAAAATTATGCAAAACCTTCTTAAAAAGAATACTACGCTCATCGAGATATTTATCAACGGGTACTTCAAGCTTAAATAATGTACCCCAAAAATCAACAAATACAAGCCTTACTACCATATCTATCCATAATAATGAATATAGCAATTATAAATAAATATTATGGGGAGAAGAGATCTGGGGCCCTCACAACCAATTACTAATTCACGATCATCGAGAAAACCTCTCACACACTCAAAATAAGCTATTAGTATTTTAGTAATCCTTCTAGCTATGATTATCTTTGTAAACATTATCTCTGGAAAATTACATAAACCAAAGTACTCTATTTTTATTGAACCAAGTTTCATTAGGATCAGAGGGGCTCCCACCCTAGCCTTAATACTTAAGAAATAATTGCAAACATATTGTTAAACTGGGCTGCTGATGCCCAGTCGAGATTCATGAAAATTATTTTGTACATGAGAAGTAGCTATATCCGCATGAATTTTCGAGGGTTTTCCCCTCTCCTCCCCCCTCCATACCTTACACCTTTACGGTGCGCATCCTGAGGAGAGGCTCTATATTATTTATATATAAAGTTGTATATAAATCTATTGATCATATGACCTCTTCTTAGTCCTAAAGAGATGAGAGAGTTCTTTAAGGTTACTATATGATTGTGATTTATCAACATTATCATATTTGTAATCAGAAACCTCTGGTTTCGTGTTCTAGAACTTAAAGATATGCGAGTTGTGCGTGAATAGCTAGAGAGAATGTTGATATTCTAGTGAGTTTTTCGCTTATCTAACACTTTTGCTAATTCAAGTATTAAAATTTTCATTGTTATGAGCGAATTTTAATAGTATTCTATGATTAAATCTACATCACCATTATAATGTGCATATATTATTGCAGAAGCAATTACTCTATGTTCTGTTTCGCTTACACACACTATTTCTCCACGGACAACTTGTTTTTCTCGTATGACAGTCTCATCAACCATTATGTATTTAATTCTGTCTCGCTTTTTTAATTTTTCGGCAACAAAATTTTTTGCTTGAGCAAACGCATTAACAGTCCATCCAACAATACCATTAATATCAGTAAGTGGTTTTACTTGAAGTTTATAGTTTAATGTTTTTATTACACGTCTTTTTCTCCTCTGCATACAACACGTTATTTATAAATTTAGTTATATTTAAATTTAATTATAGATTTCTAGAAATCATATTTATAAATATTTAGAACCTGTAAGTATACAGTAAATACATTAAAATTTTTCATCCTTAACTCCTTCTTACATTTTGCTCAAAATTTTAATTAAATCTTTAGCCTAAGTTAACTTTCGTATATGATCATTAGAATGTATATTTACCAAATGATAATATGATGATATCTTGTTTATACTTAAGATAATGCGGATAATTAGATACAATAAGAAACTAATAAGAACCTAGAAACAGAAATCTTTTTTACTCTAAAAGTTTAAGACTCTCTTTAGTAAATATAGGCCAAAGATTATGTAAGTATTCTTCCAAATGCATTTTATATTAAATATGAATTTTAGAAATTAATGCGTATTATTTTTAGAACTTGCAAAAATTGGGTTAATTTTTGAATTTTTCCAATGTAGCTACATAAGTTAATGAACCCTGTTTTGGAAAAATTCAAAAATTTTTCATAAAAATTTCATGATAAAATTAAATAATATTTATATATTAGTTAAATACTTTTATTATATAGTGAATATAAAATGTCAGAATTGTTTAAAAATATTAACAATATATCAGTTAAAATTCATCGAGAGCTAGAGGACTTTAGTTCAAAAGCTTTTTTAACTCTTGAGGCTATTTCTAAGTATCAGACCTCAAATGTTGCTGAAATCTCTAGAAGGTCTAATATTCCAGTAAGCACATTACATAAATTTATAGCACAATTATTAAAACAATTAAGGATAGGGATATACATAGATTTGTATACTATAGGATTGAAGCCACATTTTTTAGCCCTTTATAATCCTGATCAGTCAGCAGTGAAAGCGATTACAGATTTACTCGAAGATTATTGTGTGTTGTTAGGTACTTCGAATGAAGAAAACTTCTTAATTATGAAAATCTATATACCAGAAGATACAAACGGAGATGTAATAGAATTATTAGAAAGGCTGAAATTCGTTAAAAAAGTGGAGGAATATGATTTTTACACAATAACATCTCATATACAACCGCCAACATCTTTTAAAAACTATGATGAAGAAGAGAAAATGTGGAAAATTAGTTGGGAATCAATCATAAATAATGTAAATGCAGGTTCATTCACAGATTTGGATGAAAGGCTTAAAACGATTAAAAAAACAAAACAATGGTTAGATGAAGTTGATATAGAAATATTAAAATTGTTAGATACAAATGCGTTCATGGAACTAATAGAAATACAAAGAAAACTTAATGAACCAAAATTCCAGAAAATATACTATCATTACACACAACACATATCAAAGAAGAATATGATACTGGGCTTTAAAATAAAATTCATACCATATGAAGAACCAATAAACTATGCAATAATATATGCAACTTTTAGTGGATCATACGACATGGCAAAATTCATAGAAGCATTAACTAGTCAATTGTATGTGTATAGTGTATCTAGAGTAATCGGTGAACCATCATTGCTGATAGAGCTCCCAATACATACAACGATGAAAACAGGATTAGACAATCTTTTAGAAAAACTTAAAAATCAAAAATTCATAAGAACATACAAAACATTCTATGTCAACCAAATTACAGAAAAATCTATACCATACCACCTATATAATCCATCCACAGAGACATGGACTTGGAAAAAACAAACTACAGAAATAAAACTAGTCTCATAAATAATCCTTTTTTCACTTAATAACAACATTTTTAATTTTTTACATTAGATTCAAAATTTAAAAGAATTTGGGATATTTATTCGCTTAACGTTGAAGACGCTCTTCTATAAACTTCCTTATTAACTCAATAGCACGGCGAATTCTTTCTTGGGATTCTGAAACAAAAGACAACCTGATAAAATCTTTTGCAGAACCAAAATAATTACCAGGAACAGTAGCAACACCCACATTAGTAAGTAATGTTTCGCTAAAAGTCTCACCATTCATGCCCAACTCATTTAAGTACTTTGAAAAATCAGCAAACAGAAACATTGATCCCTGTGGTCTAACGAATTTTACATTTGGAAGATTTTCCTGAAGTGCATTAATCAACGCATCTCTCTTAGCACGATACTCAGAAAGAACTTTAGGCATGAACTGTTTCCTTAGACCACTCTTCAAATAGTAAGCAACCATCATCTGAGCTATAGAGGGTGGACAATACACTATCTCCTCACTAATTAACTTCGCCGCTTTTATGAAATCTTCAGGACCATAAACATAGCCAAGACGCCAGCCAGGAATTCCGGGATCTTTAGAAAAAGTATTAATACCGATAACTCGTTCGGGAGCAAAATGCCATATCCATGAATGTTCTCCCTCATAAATTAATGTCTTATAAGCCTCATCAACAATCAACCAAAAATCATACTCCCTTGCCAACTCAGCCAATCCCTTAGCAACATCACTTTTGATAATCCTACCAGTAGGATTATCGGGAGAAACAAGAATCAAAGCTTTCGTCTTAGGACCAATAACATCCTTTACACCTTCAATATCAGGTTGAAAACCATCATTCATACTAACAAAAACATACTTAACACTTCCACCAAAATACTCTATGAGAGGACGATAACCAAAATACGTAGGATCCATGAGAATAACCTCGTCTCCAGGCTCCAAAATACCAGACAGCACAGTAAACATTGCCTCTTGCCCACCAGCAGTGACAACGATATTTTTGTCTGGATCCAAATCTAAACCACCAAGCTCTTTCAAATCATTAACAATAGCTTCACGCAACTCTCTAATACCCTGACTCTGAGTATAGCCATAAAGCTTCATAGATTCTTCAAAAAGCATCCTAGACAGAAATTCACGCACTTCTTTAGGAGGTGGAATACTAGGCTGACCAGTAGAAAGTAAATAAATATCACGCCCCTCCCTTGAAATTATCTCACGTATCCTATCAATCCTTCTAGTCGGCGACTCTCTCAGCAATGAACTTCTCTTATTAATGCTACGCATAATAATCATGAGCCCTAAGAAAAATTAATATTTAAAGATTATGTTACACTATTATTTACAAAGATAACAAATTAGTAACATAAAGAACACAACAATCTTTCTACAATAAGCTATTTTCTCATAAACCTGGAATACATATTTTCAAGCAGAAACAGTAATAAAATTACATAGCTAGCCTATTTAGTACATAATAAATTTCTCTATACATAGATATTTCTGAAATGCTTTAAAAACTACAAAAATTCTGCAAGAAAGCCTACGGTTTTAATTGTGGGATGAATTGCCGAGAAGTTTAAATACATTGACAAATATAGATTTGTGAAAACCGATGAACATCTTAGGAACAAGAACATCCTGACTTAAATTGCCGAGAGTATCAAATATATTAGTCTTTTATCGTTGCCAAATTCAAATAGAGCTACTTTTAAAAAAGATGAGGAACTTATAGATTATGCGAAGTCTTGTATCCGTGCTAAAACTAAAGATTGTTTTTTACAAAATAAACACTTAATAATATTTTAAGACTAAATGTTGTGATAGTTAAATAAATAAGAAAATGAACGTTTAAAAAGATTTATACTACTTAATTGTATTTATTTTGTGTAGAAACATGTTTAATAAAATTTTAGTTGCATATGATGGATCCGATTATGCTAAAAGAGCACTCGATGTAGCAATAGATTTGGCGTTAAAATATAATGCTAAGTTATTCATTGTAGAAGTAGCTGATAAAGATATTTTTATAAAAGCTGGAGTTTCTCCATTCTCAAACGTATTGAATGCTATAGTAGAGAAAGCTAAAAAAGATGTAGAAGAAGCAACAGATATAGCTAGAAGTAAAGGTGTTAACTCAGAGGGCATAGTACTTGAAGGTGATCCAGCTTCAATGATTCTTGAATACACAAATACTATCAATGCAGATTTAATAGTGACAGGGACACGGGGTCTCTCAACGTTCAAGAAAATATTTTTGGGTAGTGTATCATCAAGAATTATAAATGAGGCAAAGAAACCAGTATTAGTAGTGCCCTTATGAAACATTATACTGTTTAACTTCTTAAGATTGCTTTGGGTTACTGCACAATATATAAGAAGTTTTAACTGAAAATTGCTATATAAGTTTTTAAATTTTGACCCTAGAGATGGTTTCAAAATATTTAAGCCTTACTCTCTATCCTTTATCTATGGAATTCCGTGAGCTTAACGACGTTGAGTG
>JBMFIF010000030.1:0-20325 GCA_049976445.1 Thermoprotei archaeon
TCATAAAAAGAGGAGAAATCCTCCTCGACCTCACAACATGAAAAGCGAAAAGCTTAAATATTTTGAAACCATCTCTTTATTAATACTGCGTTAGGTTTCATTATTTTTAATTCTTTTTCGCTTATTAAGTGGTATGTTTCTCGCGTAAGTGGAAGTGCTATTACTATGTAATCTGATTCTTTAAGCACAAAATCTAGATCATTTATGGATCCTAAAAAATCTACGAAATTATCCTTTTGGTGCGGGTTACGTTTTATTGCTAGAATTTTCATGCCCAAACTTTTTCCTCTTTTTGCTATTTCACGACCAATATCACCATAACCTATTATACCAAGAACTTTACCAGTTATTTCTCCATGAAAGACTGTTTTCCACGTTCCAGATTTCACATATTCAAATTGTTTAAGAAGTTTTAACTCCCAAATCATTATAAGAGCTATTGCATGCTCAGCAACAGGTATGCTGTACGCTCCTCTTGCGTTACATAATGGTACGTTTAATTCTTTAACTGCATCTAAATCTATTTTATCAACACCTGCACTAACTGCTTGTATCAGTTTTACTTTTCGTGCAGCCTTAATAAGATTGCTTGGTATCGACATTCCTATTATTACGTCTGCATCAAAAACGTATTTCATAGCGTCATCATAATCATTTGCAAAAATTAGTTCATGATTTCTTATTTTTGTGGTTAATTTTTCTGTTAGTACGTGATTTAATCTATGGCATACAAGTATTTTCATCTTATCTCATCCGATAGAGAACATTAAGATTCTTAAGTTTTATGGTCCTCAGATTTTTTTGATTCTTCCTTTTCTTTTGATGTCTCATCCTTTTTTGTTTCCGGTTTCAGCGCATCTTCGGAGAGTATTCGTAAGTATCCATATGCGGACACAGCTCTATGTAGCTTATCTATTGCTTCTCCTCCCATTAGGTATATTTGATGTAAGGATTCCCTAGATAGTGGTAGTTCAAACGTGACACCCTTCACATAGAAGTATGATTTAAGACCTTTTACGTACTCGCTGGCTAGTTTTAAATTAAGAAAATTATCATTCAATATTATCCGTATAATTTCACTATCACCATCAGGAAATACCACTTTTACAGCATCTTCCCAAATACCTGCACTTGGTTCACCAAACCTCAAATGACTACCACTTTCAAATGCAATGCAGTTAAAACGTGTTGATAATTTAGACGCAACACCATCTGTGAAACCCAACACATCTGCAACAATAAATTTGATCCATCCTTTTTTAGTCTTAATCTCAAGCTCCATATATTCCATAGGAGTTAATCCCATTTTATCTAATACGCTAGCTAAAGTGTCCAGATCAGCCTTACCATGCTCGATACCTATCAAAGGCATTTTTACCAATTTATCTTATTTTAGAAAGTAATATATTTTTATCAGAAGAATTAATATGAAGTTTTAAGGATTTTTAAAGTTGCCTTCAATAATAAAATAATTCACAACTAAACGATCATCACTATCACAAAAGATGAGTGTCTTGCCCCTCAGGACGGAAGAGGAGTCATGAAAGTTTAGATATCCCTAATCTATGTTAATAAGGTACCATTAGTAATCATTATGAACCTCCGATTTTTTCTTTTGTAACCATTTTATAACTTTTTTTGAATTAATTTTTATCACTCCATAACTATGAGTACCTAAATCATTTAACACTATTTTGTCTATAATCTTATAAGCTGTGTTAGTTCCTACATTAAGCTTCATTTTTACATCAATATAATTAAATTGTGTAATGTTCTCTTTAATTAAACGTTCTAGAAATTTTTCTAATAGTTCTTCATAATTATATCGTCGTGTCATACATGATTATATAAATGCTTAACACATAAATAAATTTTTCTATTTATAATAATATTAAAATATTAGTCTTTGTATCTTTAGTTTTATTATTACAAAAAGTATATATATCAATAATTAAAATTGTTCATAAATTGTGTATCATTTAAGTTTATGATATCCTAAAAGGGATGTTTTGTGATCTCTTATCAATTAATGATAAAATATACAGAAGTGTGATTGTTTTAGTTAAAAATTAGGTTTGATTTATCCTGCTTGTTGCATTTCTATTTTATCTATTTTGTTGACTATTTTTATTATTTTTTCGACTACGTTGATAGCATTTTTACCAAAGATATATACAACTGGCTCTATGCCTGCTCCTCCAGGATCTACTACGCCATCCTCAATGTCTTCGAGTGTTTGTAGAAAGCGTTCTATACTTTCATACCTTGATCTATCCATTACTATAAATTGTAAACCTGCTTGTTTCATAGCTTGCTCGATTATTTTATCATATTTTATACAGGTTACGGCTCTAACGTTAGGGTTTATTTTTCTTGCTGTTAATAAAATTATGGACATATGGCGTGATGCGCCGAATTCTGGTCTTGAAACTGCTGCAGCTCTTCCCTTCATAACTGTTATCCTTCCTGGAAATGCTGCCACATCATTTGTATCTTTAGGATCTTTAGTGCACATGACTATATTTGTTCGTACTTCTGGTATTAAACGATCAAATCGAGGATACATAGATAACGCAGATAGAGCTCTATTGAGTTCATTCAATACTTCCATTCTTTCTGTAGACCCTCCACCCAAGTTTACAAACGTTCTATGACACGCATTACATCCTACAAGATCAGGTAATGCATTTCTGTGTATTCTGCAAATATCACCTTCTACTCTCATAATCATACAGTGTGAACAAACTTGTTCAACGAAGGCTTCTGGGCTTATTTTGTTGTTTGCTATTCCATCAGCAAGAATGCCTGATAAACGTTCGAGAAGTTCAACTGAAATATTAGTTTCTTCTTTGAGAATTCTTTTGTATTTTGATGCTGCTGTTACTGATATTTCAAGTTTTTTAGCAGCTTCGCCGATACTCCAGTTGTATCTTTCAACTAAATTGCGCACTATACGTGCTCTTAACTGAGGTAAGTATGTTTTGCCTACATACTCACATGGAGGACGCACAATCTCACCTAGTATTATATATTGCGACATGTTTATAAACATGTTTTATATTAAAATAACCGGTGTTGCATGGCCTTATATAAAAAAGATTTAGGGGTGATGAGGAATTAATTCCCATAAAATACCGATCGCATTAACCATCGCTGGTAGTGATTCTGGTGGAGGAGCAGGTATTCAAGCTGATTTAAAGACCTTTGCAGCCTTAGGAGTTCACGGAACTTCCGCTATTACAGCTATCACAGCACAGAATACTTATTCTGTGATTGGTATTCAAGAAATAAGTACAGAGATTATTGAAAAACAAATTGATGCTGTAGCACAGGATATGGGTATTGATGCTGCAAAAACTGGAATGTTAAGTAGTGCATCAATAATATCAGTTGTTTCTAAATCTGTTAAGCGATATGCTTTTCCTTTAGTAGTTGACCCAGTAATGATTGCTAAGAGCGGTGCTCAATTGCTTAAAGATGATGCTATTGAGACGCTTATTAAGGAATTAATACCATTAGCTACGATAGTAACTCCTAATGCACCAGAGGCTGAGAGATTAACTGAGATAAAGATAAAAGATATTGATGATGCGAAAAGAGCTGCTAAAATGATTGTAGATAATTATGGAGCTAGAGCTTCAGTAGTGAAAGGTGGACATTTAGATTGGGATGAAAGTGTTGACGTGCTTTATTATAATGGAACATTTAAAGAGTTAAGAGCGCCAAAAATTAACACAAAGAATACGCATGGAACTGGTTGTAGCTTTTCAGCAGCAATAGCTGCAGAGTTGGCTAAAGGAAATGATATAATAACTTCAGTTGAAATTGCAAAACGATTCATTACTAATGCGATATTTCACGGTTTATCGATCGGTAAGGGACATGGCCCTGTAAATCCGATATCATGGTTAAGTATTCCAGCTGAAAAGTATAGAGTAATTGAGCAATTAAAAAGTGCTGTCACAATGCTTGAAAAAGATGAAAAAGTATCGAGTCTAATACCTGAAGTACAAATGAACTTAGTTATGGCTCTTCCATATCCCTATGTCAAGAATATAAACGATGTTGCAGGCATACCAGGGAGAATAGTAAGAATAGGCAATCATGTTAAAGCATCAGCATCGCCTGAGTTTGGTGCTTCATCGCATGTTGCGCGCGCTGTGCTTAAAGTTATGGAATATGATGCTAATATTAGAGCAGCAGCAAATATTAAATTTTCTGAGGAAATACTACAGACTATAAAAAAGCTTGGTCTTATAATATCATTTTATGATCGAAAGGAAGAACCACCTGAAATAAAAAATAAAGAGGGTGGTACAATACCATGGGGAGTTGAACAAGCGATTAAGAGAGTTGGAAAAGTTCCTGATGTAATCTATGATCCTGGTGATTGGGGAAAAGAGCCTGCAATAAAGATATTTGGAAGAGATGCGATAGAAGTTGCAAATAAGATAATTGCTATTGCTCATTCTATGGAGTGATGATTTATGAGCGAATTACCTAAACTCGGAAAGTTACCACCTGTTATCTTCGATGAAATAATCTATCCAAATTTAGGATCCATTGATCAGAGTGTTATTGTTGGTCCTAGGCATGGTGTTGATTTTGGTGTGGTTGAGTTAAATGAAAGAGAAGTTTTAATCATAAAAAGTGATCCAGTTTTTGTTGTTCCTGAATATGGTTGGGATAGGAGTGCATGGTTTGCAGTGCACATACTTGCTAGTGATGTATCTAATTCCGGTGTTGCGCCGAGATATTTGGCTATAGACCTTAACCTTCCCCAATCCATGACCAGAGAGGAATTTACCAAGTTATGGTTAGGTATTCATAAAGAGTGCAAAAAATTAGGTATATCAATAGTTACTGGACATACCGGTAAATATGCAGGAATTGATTATCCAATGATTGGCGGTGCAGCGATGTTCGCAGTTGCTCCCAAAGATGGTTATGTTACAACTGAAATGGCTAAACCTGGTGATAAGATCATTATGACGAAAGGACCTGCTATTGAAGCAGCCGGAATATTGTCGGTAATGTTTCCGCGTTTTGTGGAAGAGCAGTTCGGTAAGGATTTTGCCGTGAAAGCAGGTAACATATTCTACTTGCAAAGTGTCGTTGATGATGCGTTAACGTTAGCAAAAGTGGGCTTAAGAACTGGTATAACCTCTATGCATGATGCAACAGAATATGGTGTTTGGGGTGCACTACATGATATAGTAGAGGCAAGCAAAGTAGGGATAAGAGTGTACAGAGATAAACTTTTCATAAGAGATGATGTTAAAAAAATTATAGACGCATTTTCACAACTGACAGGTATAGAAGCGGATCCATATGCTGCAATAAGTGAAGGAACATTAATAGCGACAGTAAAACCATGGAAAGTTAATGAAGCGTTAGAGTTATTGAGAAATAAGGGTATTGATGCACAAGTTATCGGTGAAATTACTGATGAGAAAGGTGACGTAATACTCATTACTAATAATGGTGAAGAGAAAATTTCAAGACCAGAACAAGATCCTTTCTGGCCAATGTTTTTTAAGACTTTAGAAATTCTTGGCTCTCCAAAGAGGTAAGAAAATGTCTCTCCAACGTTCTAGAAAAAGAAGTATGGAAATTGCACTAGCCGCAATTCTTATAGCATTAGGAGTGATACTTTCACCATTCACTTGGTTTCAAGTCGGCCCTAGTAAAGCAAATCCTACACAGCATATGATAAATGTTATCGCCGGTATTATGCTAGGACCTTTATGGTCTATCGTAATAGCATTCTTTATTGGCATAATTAGAATAAGCTTAGGAACAGGAACGATATTTGCCATACCAGGCGGACTGCCTGGAGGATTTATCGTAGGATTATTCTATCATTACTTATTCAAACGAATATTTAAAGATCAAAAGAAATTAATAGCATCATTAACAGAACCAATAGGTACTGTTTTAATCGGTGCTACGATTTCGGTGTACTTAATTGCTCCATTGATTAATATTAGAATCTCTAGTTTAGTAATCTTTTACATGGGCTGGCTAGCAAGTTCAATAACTGGATGTATAATAGGATTTATCATATTAACAGTTTTATACCGTACTGGTTATTCGAGGGAGAACATTCTTGGAAAACCTTAAGATTAATATCCATGATCTTTTACACAAACGTACTCTAATAATAGGCGACATTGGAAAGGGAAAAACAAGAATTACTGCATTAATTGTGGAGCTCCTCATCGATTCTGGTTTTAAAGAGAAAATTACGATAATCGATATGGCACCACCTCGTAGTGGAATGGTTGGAGGCAAAATTTCTGAATACATAAATATAAACTCCATTAGATATTTTCACGATGATAGAATAAGAGGGCCGCGCTTCTCTGCTAAAACATTAGAAGAACTCTCTTTAATAGCAGAAAGAAATAAAGATATTATAGAACAATTTTTAAACCATTACCTCAATAATCCAACAGAAATTTTAATAATAAATGATCTCACGATTTATCTTCATAAAGGTTCCACATCAAAGATTATCCAATGCATAAACAAGTCTAAAACATTTATAGGTAATGCTTATAGTGGTGTTAAACTCTACAGAGAACAATTTAAAGATTTTGACACAAACGAGTCGAACAAACTATCTGAAATAATGAAAATAATGGATAACATAATAAAATTATAAACCATCTTACTGATCTAAAAAATAAAACTTTCGATTAAAATCTTTCATCCTTTCAATAGCCCAACTAACAATCCTATGATAAATAGTACTGGTAATCCTACCACGATCGTACCGATTTTATTATAGAGCGCTCCCATATTTTGTATGAGGAAGTCTAAGACTGTTTTTGTAAGAGTCTCTGATGATGGTAATGGCAATGAAAGGCCTATGAACCCTGCCAGCAATATTCCAATTATGAAAAGTATTGCCGATGCTAACGCTCTCTTTATCGCAACCCCAAATATTAAACCATCAACAAACGTGAGCACCAAAAGAATCATACCCCAATATTGTTCAAGCCCAGCAGGTATCATTCCACTCAAAGAATAAAAACAAAGGATAAAAAGTTATCGTTTATGATGCTTTGTTGCATAATTTTGATGTGTTTTTGGTGTGCTTTTTATGTTGAGAATTCTTGTGAGTTAATGGTTTAATGGCACTTCCTGGCAGTTTTGATGAACACTTTTAACTAGCATACATCAAACCACATCAGTAAGTGTTATGAGATTGGGGAAACGTGAAATGTTCCACAAAACCACGCACGAATTATGCAACAAAGCATGTTTAAACATCTATTTTGAAACTGCTGGTCAATGGCAGTCTCTTATTTTATTTAGTTATTAGTTCTTTTAGAGAACTAAAAATTTAAATATTAGTTCTTTATAAGAACCAATATGGAAGATATTTTACTTTTATTAAATGAGTGGTGGAGAACTGGTACTATTTCAAGGGAGAAAGCAAAGGAGTACAGAAGAAAAATATTCAACGAAGTTAAAAAAACTTATTTCCAGTACAAACAAATCGTTGTTCTAACTGGACTAAGACGAGTTGGCAAGTCCACTATATTTTATCAACTAATAGAGGAATTATTAAAAAATGGAGTGAACCCCAAAAACATACTTTACTTCTCTTTTGATGAGGTTGTGGAAGACCCCATTAAAGTTTTAGACGAATACGCTAAGATAACAAAAGTTGATTGGAAAAAAGAAAGAGTTTTTCTTTTCCTAGATGAGGTTCATAAATTAAAAAATTGGAGCTCAAAAGTGAAACTCTTGTATGATTCATTACCAAACCTAAAAATTTGTGTTTCTGGTTCTGCAAGTATAACTGTTGAAAGGGAAGCGGCTAAAGACTTAGCAGGCAGGTATTTCTTTTTCGATGTACAACCACTAAGTCTTCAAGAGTTTGCTGAACTTTACTTTGAAAAAAAGATAGACAACTTTGAACTATATCAGGATAAACTTAGGATGATTTTTAAAGATTATATCAGAAAGCCATTTCCTGAGATAGTAAAGTGGAACGACATAAGCAAGGTAAATGAATATGTTAAAACATTGGTTATTGAGAAAATAGTAAAGACTGATATTCCAGAATTGTTCAAGAATGTTAATATCTCTCTTCTTTCAACCTTAGTAGAAATGTTTATGAAAGATGTCGGAATGATCGTAAATATTACTTCACTTGCAAAAGATTTAGGAGTTCATAAGCTTACTTTAACGAATCATATAAAATTATTAGAGTACGGAAAGATAATAAGAATTATCAAAAACTATAGACCCTCAATTAGAGCAGAATCCAGAAAGCTTATGAAGGTTTATCCATATAACGTAGCCCTATCATTTTGCTTCTACCCAAACCTAACTGGAGGACAAATTTTAGAAAGCTTAGTAGCCTCAGCTTTAAACACTAATAAATACTGGAGAAAAAATGGAAGAGAAATAGACTTCTTAAAGATAAACAAAAGTATAATCCCAATAGAAGTTAAAGAAAAAGAAAGAATTAATTTAGAGGACTTAAGAAACTTAATTTGGTTTATGGACAAGTACAAGATGAACTATGGAACCCTTATTTATCAAGGAAGAGAAGAAGTTTTAAAATTAAGAGACAAAGAAATCAGATTATATCCATTACTAAAATTACTATTCAATTTTAGCTTAGAAGAATAACACTCTGACTGAACACATGACCACCTTTCAGTTCACTTTATACATATGGAGCGTGATAAGGTTATTACCTCCACCTGAAAACAAGGAATATTAAGAGAAAGGTTTTGTTTACTAAATAACGTTATTTGGGATTCTGAGAAGATTGTTTGATAATGAGAAACTTAAGCCAATGATGTTGAGACTCAAGCAGAAGAGTACGAGTTACAGGTAAATAGCTAAGGAACTGCAGCGTATATAAGGTTCATCAGCTTATTTCAAGAGAAAGAGCAGAAAAATGGATCTAGTCGAAGGTTTAGTAACTCCAAAAAAGCTGAAAGAGATAAGCGTAGAATATTCAAGCCTCTTGCAGGTGAAAGAGATTGTTAAAGAATTAGCCATATTAGACAAATCAGAAAGGATATTTAACTTATATTTAAGGACATAAAAATAATACGAACAAACGCTGAATAGAGAAAATATCATTACACTTTCATGAAGATGGATACCGCTACAACTGGTATTGGTGTAGAAAGATAAAAAGGTTGAAGATAAAAGAAAAACCATTAGGCGATAAGATCGTTTATAGGCTTAATGTGAAGGAACACGTAATGCATTCGCGAACTACCTAGTACTTGAGTAAAAAATTAACTGAAACAGACAATGAAACTTATTAGTAGTTGAATCATTTTAGGATAAATTTTATACTATCTTGAAAAATGATTATTAATGAATTAGTTCATACTAACCTGATTCCATTACCACTAACTGAATCTTTGACCCTAGCTAGTCAAAGCATATGACATTATTTTATTGGATTTATCGTTAAATGTTATACGATGTTAAAAACTTAATCAAAAAATTGCATTTTTATCTCTTTAATATTGCAAAACAAAATTTTACTAACAAATATTTTGTGTATTAACATGTTATTTATTGATATGAAACATGTTTATATACATGTTTATAGATAATATTTAACTGTGAAAATGATGAATTCACGAATATTAGAAGCTAATATTGGTAGGACTATAATCAGAGAAGCTTTAAAGGATTTAGATGAATATTCTCAGGCAGATGTTGTGATTGTGGGTGCGGGGCCTTCAGGTTTAACTTCTGCGTATTACCTGGCTAAGAATAATCTTAAGGTTCTGGTTTTTGAAAGAAGGTTTTCGTTTGGAGGAGGTATAGGTCCTGGTGGCAACATGTTACCTAAGATTGTCTTTCAGGAAGAAGCCCTTTCAATACTTAAAGAGTTCGGTATAAGGTTTAAAGAACATCCAGATTATAATCTTTATGTATCAGATACTGCTGAAGTAATCTCTAAACTTTCTTATCATGCCATTAATGCAGGTGCTAAAATTATGCTAGGTGTTCATGTAGATGATGTGATATATAGATTAGATCCACCGAGAATAACTGGTGTATTGTGGATATGGACGCCAATACAGATGGCTGGTATACATGTAGACCCATTATATACTGAGGCTAAAGCAGTTGTGGATGCAACAGGCCACGATGCAGAAGTTATATCGATTGCATCAAGAAAAGTCCCTGAATTAGGCATCCAAGTTATTGGTGAGAAATCTGGCTGGTCTGAGGTATCTGAAAAACTCATAGTTGAACGCACAGGTAAAGTTGCTAATGGATTATATGTTACTGGAATGGCTGTCGGAGCAGTATATGGATTACCTAGAATGGGGCCAATATTCGGTGGAATGCTACTAAGTAGTAAAAAATTGGCTGAAATATTATTAGCTGAAATACTAGTGAAAGAGTTAAGATAAGGAGGGATAAAGATTCATGCCGTTTGAACTTAAAGTTAAGAATGTCACACAGTATAGATGTGATAATTGTGGAAGAATTATCAGAGAAAATCCAATTGTTATAAAAACTTGTTGCGTTAATAAACCATGGGTCTTCTGCAGTACTCAATGCTTAGGACAGTTTACTTCCAAATGGATGAGAAACCAAGATGCTATGAAAAGCGGAGGAAAGTTACGCTCAACAATTTAGTACGAATAACTTGAAGAACCTTAATATATCCTAAATTATTTAAAATTAGTGACCCATAATGAGAGCCGCAAGATTTTATGGTCCTCATAAACCATTAATTATAGAGGATCTTTCAAGACCACTTCTTGGTCCTGGTGAAGTTCTGGTTAAAGTTAAAGCTGCTGGTATATGTCATACAGAACTCCATTTTCTAGATGGGATTCTAAATTTGGGTGTTATTCCAATAACTTTAGGACATGAAATTGCTGGTACTATTGAGGAAATTGGTGCTGGAGTCAATAATATTAATATTGGGGATAAGGTTATAGTCTATTATTATGTAGGTTGTGGCAAATGTAAGTTCTGCTTAAAAGGAGAAGAGAATTTATGTGAAAACCTTAAAGCTGAGTATGGTTTCATAAATGATGGTGGTTTTGCTGAGTATATTAAGGTTCCATCAAAGAATGTTGTAAAAATACCTAATAATATAACATTTGAGGAAGCTGCGCCCATAGGTTGTAGTGTTACTACTGCGATACATGCAACGCGAAAGGCTATACCATCTGTTAATGATCATGTCGTAGTCTATGGTATTGGTGGTGTTGGATTAGCATTAATACAATACAATAAACTTGTCGGTGCTAAGGTCATAGCAGTGAGCAGAAGTGATGCTAAACTTAAATTAGCTAGAACTTTAGGAGCCGATTACATTGTTAATGCTAGATATGAAGATGTTGTAAAGAAAATATTAGAAATAACGGAGAATAAAGGAGCCGATGTTATTTATGAGCTAGTAGGTACTAAGGAAACAATGAATAACTCTGTGAGAATGCTTGCGCGCAAAGGTAAACTAGTATTTATAGGTTATACAGCAGATCAACTGGAAATAAACCCATTAGATTTAGTAATCAAAGAAGCTGTGATAACAGCATCTGTAGGAAATACCTTAGAAGAACTCATAGAAGCAATAAAATTAGTATCTGAAGGAAAGATAAAAATCGTAATAGATAGAATAGCTAATCTATCACAGATAAATGACGAGTTAGAGAGATTAAAAAGAGGAGAAGTTCTAGGGAGAATTGTAATAAAGCCATAGTTCATAAGCATTATAATGTATTAAGATTTTAAAGAAGATCATCCAAAGTAGTTTTTCTTTACCCTATTTATTGGAGTAGCTAAGTTTAAATATGATATGTTAAATTTAGATATATAGGAGTATCAATGATTAATAATGTATTTAGTGGTACAGAATGGTATGGTAATTGGGAACTTGTTATTGCATCGATTGTTTTAGCATCCTTTATATTTTTTATGTTCGTTGGATGGCCAAAAAGGTTAGATTGGAGGTCCTTTGGTTTGACTGAGGCTTTTATAATTTCGTTGTTTACTGAGATGTTTGGTATTCCTCTTACGATTTATATTATTTCTTCCTTTCTAGGTGTTGATATCGTACCTAATGGTTTAACAGGACATTTATGGGCTACGCTTTTGAATCTTTATGGTGGCGTAGATCTTAATATTGGAGTTTTTGTAGTAATGCTTGTGAGTATTATAATGATAGTTATTGGGCTTACACTAGTTATAGGTGGTTGGATTAATATTTATAAAAAGAAGGATATACTAGTTGTTAATGGTTTTTATTCTTATGTCAGACATCCTCAATACCTAGGTTTAATGATTATATTAACCGGGTTTATTATTCAATGGCCAACGTTTCTCACATTGATAATGTATCCTGTTTTATTGTTTTCATACTATAGACAGGCGTTGAGAGAAGAAGAGGATCTAATTAAAAGGTTTGGTAGCAATTATCTTGTTTATGCCTCGCGAATTCCTAGATTTAACATTATAAAGGGTTTGTTGTTAAGAATGAAAGGAATGTGAATGCTTAGTTTGTTATTCGAATTCTTTCCATTTTGTTATTTTTATTGCTAGTATTGTGAATATTATTGCAATTGATGTCATTACAATAAAAGGTATGTATGATTGTTCGACATTTTTGAATATTAAAAGTTCTCGTAGTCCTTGGTGGAAGTAATACAATGGCAAGGTTTGTGCTACTAATTGCAGGTAGCTGGGCATTAAATCTACAGGCCAAAATGCTCCTGAAAGAAACATTAATGGGAAAGCTATTGAATTTGATACTCCATAAGCTGTCTCTACATCTTTTATTATTCCCCCTAGTACCATGCCTATACTACAGAATGCTACTGCTCCGATAAAGATTAATAATAATGATAATGGGTCTGGTATTATTGTTATGTTAAATGCTATCAATCCTAGTGTTATCATTATGAGTGCAAGTATAAAGGCTAGTAATGTTTGTTGTAGGAGGTTGGCCATAATCCATGAGCTTTTGCTTAATGGTGTTGATGCTAATCTTTTTAATATTCCGTTTCTTCTGAACTCTGAGGTTGTGGATGTTACTCCGATGATTCCGTTTGTCATTATAAATGCTGCTATATATCCAGGCAAGTAGTAGTCAATTGGTTTTAATGTTCTCTGAGTTGTATTTTCAATATTTATATTTATAATATTGTTTGTCTCCATTAGTCGATTATTGAAAGCCATTGTTATGCTATTAATAATTCCTTTTATTACTGGTGTACTACTATCTGATGGGTCTAATAGAAGTATAATTGTTGGATTTTGTATAGTCAAACTTTGGTTTAATGCTTCTAAACTTTTTATTCCATTTTTTATATAATCTTGTGTTGTTTGGTTCATCTTATCACCATAGAGTTCTAATATTTCTTTTAGAGTATTAGTAATTATTACAATTCTTTCTGCTATACTTTTGTTCATGACTTTTTCTTGAAAGCCTTCAGGTATTATTAGTATTCTATAACTAGTGAATGATGGATGCGTTTTAATGTAATTTTGTATGTTCGTGTCTGGGCTTAAATATTTTATATCAAAATTGTTCGTGGAGTTTATAGCTTCTATGAAAGCTTTAGATAAGTGTGTTATTTTTTAGGTCAAGATTTTGTACGTAGATTGTGTATTTTATGTTTTCGTTTCCACTAAATACTGTTGCAAATATTAGTAGTAACATTACTGGGAATACAATAGAGAAAAAGACACCTGTTCTACTTCTCATCCAACTTTTCGTTAGTGCTGAAAACACTGCCAATGTTCCTTTCATATTAGCTCACCTTTTTCATTAATCCTTTTACCTACTATATTCAAAAACACATCTTCCATTGAGGACATGACAACGCGAGCTCTAATACTGTTTTCATAAAGTTTAGCAAAAGCATTGTTAGCATCGTTCAGTGACGAAAATCTTCCTACTATATTTCCATCCTCATCGTAGAATACATTTTTAGTAAATTCCTTAAGTATTTTTTCACTATTTTTATTATTTTCCGCTATAATTCTTATACCGCTTCCATATTTTAAAATCAGATCATTAATGCTAGCTGTCTGGATAATTTTACCCTGAACTATTATGGATGCTCGATCACATAACACTTCTACCTCCTCCATATAATGAGTTGTGAGAAAAATAGTCTTTCCAGATTTTTTGAGGTTTTTTATAACAGTCCAAACTTCTTTTCGCGCTTGTGGATCTAAACCAGTCGTAGGCTCATCTAAAAATAATATATCAGGATCTATAACTAGAGCCATACAAATACCAACACGTCTTTTCATACCACCAGAAAGATGCCCAAACTTTCTATCCCTAATATCCCATAGACCTAGAAGTTCGAGATATTTTCTTACATCGCTTCTTAAACCACTTATCCTAGCTATAAGCTCTACATTCTCCTTTATACTAAGTCTTTCAAATGCATTGAAATTTTGGGGCATAATACCAATTCTTTTCTTTATATACCTTTCATCTTTCAACACGTCATAACCTAACACCTTTGCAGAACCACTAGTGGGTTTTCTTAAACATTCTAGAATTTCTACAGTAGTAGTTTTACCAGCACCATTCGGGCCAACTAATGAGAAAACTTCTCCTTGATAAACATCAAACGATATATTATCTATAGCAACAATATTTCCATAACGTTTTGTCAATTGAGAAACTTCTATAACTTTATCTTTCATATTTTTATCAGCACGACGCTAATATTTAAACTTTATATTTTTATGATATATTCTTACAAAAAGTTCTCATTGAAAGTCAAATGCACTAATTAAGTATTTAACTTAAATATGTGTTAATATGGTGGTGATAATGCAATGATGCGTGCAATGCGTATTGAAGATTTAGAAAAGATTGTTCTTGTTTCTGACCCAAAAATCTCACCAAAGGCTACCCATATTGCGTTTACTGTGACAAAACCTAGTATAAAAGATGATAAATATTTCTCTAGGATATGGTTACTAAACATGAATAATAGAGAATACGAACAAATAACTAATGGTCCTAGTGATCATTCTCCCGAGTGGAGTCCAGATGGTAAAATGCTGTCGTTCATATCAAGGAGAACTATTAAGGAAGAAGAGGAGGGGTCAGAACTTTGGATTACTAATATTGATCGTACCTATGAACCTCGACTATTAGTCAAATTTGACAAGCCTATCTTTAATGTGAATTGGAGTCCAGATAGTAAGAAAATATTGTTTATTTCTCGCGTTGGCAAGAGAGATGAAGATGTTAAAACTATCGAAGAAATTCCAATTTGGTTTAACGGTGAAGGTTTCATATATAACACAAGGACACACTTGTTTATTGTAGATGTTTTATCAGGGAATTATGAGCAAGTTACTAATGGTAATTTTGATGTTGAGTTTGCGAAATGGAGTCCAGATGGTAAGAAGATAGCTTTTATATCCATGGAGAGTAGAATGAGACCATATATAACGGATATAAATATATTAGATATTAAATCTCACGAAATTGTTAAGCTTACTAAAAGTAACATGATGATTCATGACTTAGATTGGGATCCAACAAGCAAATATTTAGCTTTTCGAGGACACAATCTTCACAGAGGATTAGCCACACATACGAAAGTTTGGTTATTGAATGTCCAAAACGGCGAAATACTCTTACTAACAGATACCGACAAAGACACCACAAACTCTATGAATTCAGACGTAAGAGGACCGTCTTCATCATGGAAAATTCAATGGATTGATAATTACATATATTTTCATATAGCGAATAGAGGAAATGTTGAATTGTGTAGAGTTAATACTAAAAAAGATATGGAACGAGTTATTAGCGGTGATTTTGTGGTAGAAGATTTTTCAGTATCAAAAGATTTTATTGCAGTAACACTAATGAATTCAGTAACATTACCTGAGTTATACATTTATAGATCTGGATTAGAAAAAATAACATCATTCAACGACACATTTCTTAGCGAAGTAGAACTTAGAAAACCTGAACACTTCAGTTTTAAAGCTAGCGATGGAGAGATTATAGATGGATGGATACTTAAACCGTTTAATTTTGATAAAAATAAGAAATATCCGGCTATACTTTATATTCATGGTGGTCCAGCAACTGCTTATGGGGAAGGTTTTATTCATGAATTTCATGTTCTCTCAACCGAGAATTTTGCAGTAATCTTCACAAACCCTAGAGGTAGTACCGGTTACTCTGAATCATTCAGAGATATAAGAGGAAATTATGGGAATAGAGACTATCTGGATTTAATGGAGGCATTAGATTATGTGATAAAAAATTATACATTTATTGATGAAAACCGCATAGGAGTTATTGGTGGTAGTTACGGAGGCTTTATGACCAACTGGATAATAGGACATACCGACAGGTTTAAAGCTGCAGTTACAGACAGATCAATAAGTAATTGGATAAGTGATTATGGAACTACTGATATAGGCTTTTATTTTAACGAAGATCAAATAGCTGGAGAATTTGGAAGACCATTCTGGGATGAAAAATGGTTCAACAAATACTGGGACTCAAGCCCATTAAAATATGCAAGCAACATAAAAACACCCTTACTAATAATTCATAGCTTAGAAGATTACAGATGTTGGTTAGACCAAGCACTTCAATTATTTACAATACTGAAAGTAAGGAATATACCAGCACGATTAATACTATTTCCTAAAGAAAATCACGACCTCTCCAGAAAAGGAAAGCCCAAGCATAGAGCAGAAAGACTAAAAAACATAACAGAATGGTTTAAAAAATATCTAACACAATAAACATCCTCAATATTATTTTAAATCAAGCACTGTCGGCTGATGTTTCACAAATGTACCTCTCTTAAGCTCTTCAAACGCTTTTAATATCTCATCCCATGTATTCATTACAATAGGTCCATACCGCTATAGGATCTCCTATTGGCCTACTTGAAAGCAGAAGAAATCTCACAGGCTTATCATTCGTTCTAACATGAACCTTGCCTCCCTCACGAGAATAAACCACAAGCTCCTTATCGTTAACAGTACTGTTTGTTCGATCAAATATAGCACTCCCTTCCATAACATATGCAAAAGTCGTATATCCATCCCTAACCTTGTAAACGAATTCAGAATGTTCTCTCATATAAACATCAAGATAGATCACTGGAACCGTAAGATCATTAACTGGGCCCTCCACAATCCCATACCCAGGTGCTTTTATCGAACCCCCTGCCATCAGCTTTACAATAGTCCCATCATCTAATGTAACAATAGGTATATTCCTATGATCAATATTTCTGTATTTCGGTTGTATCATTCAGACTGTCCACTTAGTATGTAATGGTGATATTGTGGTTAATGACTTATCTGGACAATCTCGCATCATTTTATAATCTTTTGGCAAATTAACCCAAAGCTGTAATCATTTACTTCAAGATTGTGTGTATGGTTTGCATAAACTTTATAATATTATCCTGTGCTAAAAAGTTTTGAACTACTGTGAAGGCGAGGCTTGACATGTTTTTGTCAAAAATCAGTTAGTTAGGAATGTTTTTATGTTTTCTTTTATGTCTTCTTTTTTATTTATTATTTTGTAGTTGTTTTTGATAAAATCTGGTAGTAGGTCTATGTATTTTATGTATCTTTTATCTCCTAATATGAATATCGCTCTGTCTTCTTCTGATCTCAGAGCTCTTCCGAGTGTTTGAGACGCTCTTCTTATCGCTGGTAAGATGTAGGCATAGAATTCCCCCTTTTCTTTGCCATATATTTTTTTGTAGTAGTCTATGTATAGTTTTGTTCTTATTGTGATTTTGTCGAACGGTATGCCTACTAGAAATATCCCTTCAAGTTCTTTTCCTGGGAAATCTGCTCCTTCAGCAAATCTTCCTGTCATCGTTGCTATTAATACTCCTTTCTTTTCTTTATATGCGCATTTTTTGAATTCATCAAGGGTTTCTCTGGCTTTAATTCCTGACATTCCTTGTTCTTCTATGAATACGTTTCGGTTCATTCTTTCTAGTTTTTCTTTTAATCCTATTTTGAGGAGGTCTTCTTGGATTCTGTAACTTGCTGAGAATATTCCGATGTTTTCATTTATTATGTTTGTGAATTCTTCTATGATTTCAAGGTATTTCTGTGCCATTTCTTCACTTAGTTCTTCACCTTTTGTTGTTAATTTTTTTGTTATTAGTGTTATGCAGTTTTTATCTGTAAATATTGATGGAAATTCTTTTCCGATGTAGTTTTCTAAGCCGATTATGTCCGCAAATGAGTCAATTGGTTTAAGTGTGCCTGAACAGAACACGCATCTGTAAAAATTGTTCCAAATTTTTTCCAGGATTTCTTTTGCTCTCATATCCCACATCTCTATGATTATGTTATCTTTTTCTGTAGTTATTAGGAATGCTATTCCATCTTTATTGAGGTTTTTTAGTGCTTCTTCCCAGAATGTGCCTAAATGGTATAAGCTTGAAGTAGGGCGTTTTCCTTGATCTAACATGGTTTTTCTAATTTTGTTACCAAGTGCTTTGATTCTAGTAATTATGTTGATGAAGTTCTTAATATCGTTGGCACAGTATTCTATACATTCTTTGATATTAAACTCTTCTTCCTCAATGATTTCTTTAGAAAGTTTTAATAAGTAGTCATACATTTTTTTGAGAAAAGTTTTCTCTTTATCATAATCCTCAAAGTTATGTATTTCATCTATTGCTTTTTTTAGACCATTAAGGCTAATGCGGTTAGAGTTTATTGAGCTTGCTGCGAATTGTAAATTATGTGCTTCATCTATGACTAATATAGTATCTTTAAAGCTGATATAATTTCTTAAGGCCCAGCTTATATCCTCATTTAATATGTAATTGTAACTTAGAGAAATGACTAATGACATTGAGAGTAATTCATACTGGAAGTAGTATGGACATATATTAAATCTTTTACAATAATCTAATATTTCTGAATAAAGCATAGCACTATTTTCAAATGAATGTACATTAAAATCAAAATTATGTAAAGAAACATAGTATTTACATTTATCCCTATTTATCTTGCATATATAACCTACATCATCATAATCTAACTCTTCTATGTTCATATCTCTGATTAAAAGGCACATATCTTTCTTTCCTCTTAAAGATAAACCGCGAATTTTTTCATTTTTGATTTTCATGTTAATCTGTTTAAGTTCTTCTATAGGTCTATCAGTCTCATTTCCAGTTCTTACAATCCAAATAATTCTTTTTCCCTTTTTTAACGCTTCAGGAATTACTGAAGCTAAAATTAAAGGGGTCTTTCCAAACCCAGTTACTGCATTAATTATAACATTACTATTTCTTAATCCTTCCTGTAAAAAATCCATGAATTCTAACTGTCCTTTTCTAGGTTTATATGGAAAGTACCTAATATTTACAGGCATAATTACCATTATTCTATAAAAATTCCTATAAGAAATACATTTCCTTATTAGAGAATGAAACTGTCCACATAAGCTTTATGCAAACTTGTAGTATTACTTGTAATGAGACACCGTAAACATTTTTGAACACTTCAAACAACTCAACACAAAAGAAACAAAGTACCATTCAAACTAAAGTACTATATATTTGGACTCAGCACAAGAAAAACAGCAAAACTACTCACACTCACAAAACAAAAAATCTCAAAAACAAGCATACACAACTACGTAAGAAAAGCATCACAAGCAAACTCAAACCAGAACCAAAAGCACGCAAGATCATATCAATAGACGAGAGTGTGATAAAGCTTAACGATGAAAATGCGTAAGTATGGTCTTAATTGATGTGGAGACTCAAGAGCTCATACTCTTCCATGGGTAGTGGAATCAGGTTAGTATGAACCAATTCATACGTATTTTTTCTCAAGACAGTATAAAATTTATCCTAAAATGATTCAACTACCTTTCCATGTGAGCTTTTACGAGGAATTTTTATGAGGCTCTCAAGTTCCTTGTAAGAAAAAGGCTTTGTGTGAACGAGTATGTTGTTCTTTTTATGGTGGTCATTGGTATGTTGATGCTGTTGTGAGGGCTGGTTTTGTTCATGTGAGGGTTTTGGTTTGATGAGTTCTGTTGAGCGTTTCTTTAGTTTTTCGAAGTATAGGTTTGGTGCTTTCTTTATGTGAATTCTAGGGTTCTTGATTTGGGGAGTGTTGAGCTTTTCATGAACCTCTTCACTTATTGGTATGTGAACTGGAGGTGATGTCTTATGTAGACAGTCTCTTATGGGAGTACGCAAAGTATTTATGTTGGGTTTTTTATAGTAGATTCATGAGTGGTCAATTGGTTGAGAGCGTCAGTGAAAAACTATTGACATCTATACTAAACGAGGCCGTTGAAAGGATAAG
>JBMFIF010000031.1:0-20096 GCA_049976445.1 Thermoprotei archaeon
TTGGTTTAAGGAGTGTTGAGCTTTTCATGAACCTCTTCGCTTATTGGTATGTGAACTGGGAGTGATGTCTTATGTGGGCAGTCTCTCATGAGAATACACTTAAATATAAGCAATACATTAAAGTATTAACATTTAGAGAAAATTTAACCATATTTTTTAAGAAAATAACCAATTTAGCATTGTAGAAGTATATCTTAATCTAGAAGATATTTTTATAATAAACTAAGTTAAGGATTTAATAATAGAGGTTAAAATACGACTTCTCTCTGCCCTAAAAGACGAGACTTTCATCAAATGATGTAGGATTTTCTTATGGTAATAATCTCCTAATAATCTTAATAATGATGAAAGTTTACCTACGAGTATCTTAGAGAATTAAGGATTTCTCGATTTTAATTGTGTTGTTTTAAGGAGAAGATCAGAGTACATTTTTAGTTAATGTTTCTATTTTGTTGATTATATTTTTTAATTTATCCTCTGTTATTCTCTCTAGTGAGAGTATGAGTGTTATGTTGGGCTCATTGTTGTTTATTGATATACGCCATATTGAATCATCTATTATAGTTTTAGAGATCTTCGTTAGATTTGTTACTACAGTAAATTGATTGGAATATATTATAAAATGATTGATACTATTTTTAAACCATGATTTTGGTATTGTTTTCATGATGCTTTTTGATGCTCCGATTTTTAAGTTTATTATTTCGATTGATGATTCGGGTGCTTTGTTTAAATTTCCTTTGAATACCATTATATCTCGTCTTTTGGCTAAATAACTTACAATCCAGTTAATTGGGTTTTCTCTCGAAATTGGTGTTACGATAATTCCATAAATCTTGAAAGAGTTCATTTTGGACCCAGAGATAAGTAATCCGCCTGCTCCAATTTTTTTAAGTTCTGAGTTTTTAAACACATTTTTTATTATTTTGAAATATTTTTTGATGATCCTTCTGTTATACCATGATCCGAATGGATACCATACTCCTAAGAAAAGTGCAATGTATATTATTGCTAGTATTATTGCTTGATCGTTCATATTATTAACGTAATCGATAAAAAGATATAAATAGTTTTACTCTTAAAATATTACTGTGACAAAGGGATTTGCGATAGCGGCGGGGAATCCTCTTTTGGGAGTGTCAAATTTTTTAGTTGTTACATTACCAGATGATTATAACATTAAAATAGGAGAATTCCCGACTGAAGTGAACAATAGTATAATTTTAAACAATGTGAAGTGGGTAATCGACGGTGATGCATACCATTACATCTATAACAATAATCATGGTTATCAGTTAAAAATTAAAGTGCGTAATTCCCAAAGAAAAATACATCAGATTCAAGAAAAAATACTGGAGAATGGTGAATTTACGATATCCTCTCACAAAGCATCCTATAGCTTAGTTAGTAGAAGTATAGGGTTTATTAAAAAACAGCAAATACAGGTGCTGAATATTCATTTCTATTGTGATCATACAAACAGAACGATAGAACTTGAAATCATGGGTAAAGATATTCTGAGTGAACTAAAAAATTTCATAAGTAATTTAAAAGAATCCATTTGTCATTAATTAGATCCCTAGATATATGCGCTCACGATCATGATATATACTAATGAATTTTAGACTATATTAATGCATATCTTTATTTTTTTGTATAGCTAAATATATTTTGGTGATAAACTTGAATTTAGAAGATAAAATATTCAGTGCTACTGTGCGTTTAATCGAAGCAGCAGCAACATGGCTTCCTGAAGACGTTGAAAATGCTTTAAAGCTTGCTTATGAAAAGGAAACTAATCCTCTTGCTAAGAGCATGTTAAGAGCGATGATCGATAATGTTAAAGTAGCTAAGAATGAAATATTACCAATTTGCCAGGATACAGGTACTGTGATATTCTACATTAAAGCCGGTGAAAACTTCCCCTTATTAGGGAAATTACCAACGATTTTAAAAAAGGCGACGATAAAAGCAACCAATAAGATACCATTAAGACCTAATGCTGTCGATGTATTCACAGGTAAGAATAGCGGCGATAATACTGGTAGATTCATACCATGGATAGAATGGGATATAGATGAGGATTCTGATATAGCAGAGATTACTGTCATGCTAAAAGGTGGCGGAAGTGAAGCTCCTTCATTAGCTAAAGTAATACCACCAGGTCAAGGGTTAAAAGGCGTCATGAGGATAGTTCTTGAGGACATTTTTGAGGCTGGTGCCAAACCTTGCCCCCCTGTGATAGTTGGAGTTGGCTTAGGACCTACAGGCGATATAGCAATGAAACTAGCTAAAAAGGCATTGTTAAGACCTATAGGTATAAGAAGTGATAATCCAGAAGTAGCAAAATTTGAACTACAATTATTGGAAGCCATAAATTCTATGGGCATTGGAACGCATGGAATGGGAGGCTTAACCACAGCTCTCGATGTACATGTTGAATACGCTTATAGGCATCCCGCTTCACTTGCAGTTGCTGTAGCCACAAATTGCTGGGCCGCAAGAAAATCAACAATGAAAATTTATCCAGATGGAAAGATCGAGTATCTTACGCATCCACATTTAAATAAGGAGGTGCTATAAATGGTGAATGAATATAGATTAAAAACACCATTAAGTGAAGAAGACATACGTAAGTTAGATATTGGGGATATTATATATCTCTCAGGAATAATAGTAAGTGCACGGGACGCTGGTCATAGAAGAGCTCTTGAACTTCTTAATAAAGGAGAGAAACTTCCATTGGATCTTCATGGTCTTGCAGTATATCATCTCGGGCCCGTAGTGAAAAAAATCAACAATGAATGGAAGGTTATTGCTGCAGGACCCACAACTAGTGCAAGATTAGAAATGTATGAAGCCGAATTCATAGAAAAAACTGGTGTCAGAATGATTATTGGAAAAGGTGGGATGGGAACTAAAACTGCGGATGCATGTAAAAAATTCGGTGCGGTTTATACAATATACCCCGGTGGTGTTGCAGCAGTGGCTGCAAAGTCCGTTAAAAAAGTTATCGATGTGTATTGGTTAGATCTTGGCATACCAGAAGCAATGTGGGTTTTGGAGGTAGATAATTTTGGACCACTAATGGTAACAATCGATTCAAAAGGCAAGAACTTCTACGATCAAATCTATACAGAAGCCAGACGCAGATTAGATAAAGAGATATATCCAAAATTAGGTATCACATAAACAAAATTTTTTAACTTCAATATAACTATTATTAAGCAATTTTTAACAATCTAAAAATAGATAACAACCTCATAATTGATGATAGCAAATGCTTCAAAGAGACTAAACTAATCAACAAACAATCATGTTATTTCTTTCACTTCACATCGTAATGTAGTTTGTACGAAGCTCCTAAATCTTTAACGTTTTCTATGATGATTTTTTCTATTTCTCTTGTATTATTCACATGCGTTCCTCCGCATGGCATAGCGTTTACACCTTCGATCATTATTATTCTGTAAATTTCTAACTGCGGTATTCTTAGCAAGTTTGGTGCATTAAAAGTAATTTTTGACAATTCCTCTCTTTTTATGTATAAAACTTTTACAGGTTTTTCTAACTGTACTATCTTATTTGCTTCCTGTTCTATGTCCTTTAATTGTACTTGATTAGGAGGATTACCAAGATATTCTATGTATGCCTGTGGGCCATGGTTTGCTGATATTGTCGTAATTGGATGACCAAGAACCTTCATAACAGCATAATCTATCACATGACCAGCAGTATGTAATTTCATATTATAATACCTATGAGACCAATCAATCTCACAAATAATTTTTTCTTGAGATTTAACATTACCTTTAATCTCCCCCCAATGAATCACGACACCTTTCGATTCCATCGCTCTTTTAATATAAACCTCAAATTCACTACCCCTTATTATCCCTACATCAGATGGCTGGCCACCACCTTGTGGATGAAAAATTGTCTGATCTAATGCTATATATGCACGATTTTTCTCAATCACGTACTTTAATACAATTGCTTCACAAGATTTCATATAAGAATTATCTAAATATAGTTTTTTTGTTGGAAGTACGCCCGATGCGAATGTGCCTAAATCCATATAATCTCATAGTCTTATCTAATTTCTTACTAAAAACTTTTTCCAGAAATCAATGTTCATAAACATTTATAACTAGTAAATAATCTGATAATAAGTGGTGATGCTTTTGATTAGCTCTCTTTTGGATAACATAATTTTAGATATACCGATTACAGTTATTTTATTAATATGGGTTATTTTTGTTGTTTATTATATTGCAAGATGGACATACAACTTCGCCATTATGCATGGTAGAACGCCACATTCTGCAACGTATTTTGGCAGAAAAGTTATTCATTTCCTAGCTGGCGGACTTGTCGCATTTCTTCTTCCGTATTTTTTCAAAGAACCAGTACTTCCTTTAATAATGGCCATAATACTATCCGTCGGTGTCTATATACCTCATAAAACAGGAAAATTGATGTATTGGTTTCAAGATCCTGAAAATATTTATGAAGTAGATTTCACAATTATGTGGGGAATCATAGTATTTTTCACATGGTTTATTGATCCAACGTTTTGGCTTGGAGTTGTGCCATTATTAATAATGGCATGGGGGGACGGAATAACTGGTATTGTGAGAAATTTTAAATATGGACGAAGAGTAAAAGGTTGGGAAGGTAGTATTGCTATGCTTATTCTTAGTATAATAATAGGATTAAAACTTGGAATTGCTGGTATTACAGCAGCAATAATTGCAACGCTTGTTGAACGTTATGAAAGAATAGATGACAATATTACTGTTCCTTTAACCTCACTATTTATTCTCATCGTGGCTTACTACTTTGCACCAAATCTACTAATAGGCTTATGGTAATTCACAACTAATAAGAAATTTTTGCATCTTTCAACTTAAAGATAATCTGTAAACCTTAAAAATCAACGAAATTATTGTTTTTTAATTAAAATTATTTTATTTTCACCTTTTCTATCTAAGGAAGATGGGTTTCTCTTAACTTTAAAATTGCATGCATCTCGACTGGGTCGGAAATCGTATAAACTCCTCTTTCTATTTTATTTAAATATCCATACTTTACTAGGTTCTTTATGAGCTTAGCTAATTTACTGTTTGTTATTCTTTTATTTGTTTTGGCTTCTACGTATGCTTTAATTCTTTTCCAGTTATTAAGTCCCGAGCTTACAGCTTCAAGTATCGCTAGGTATCTATCCTTCGATGGTTGTATAATTTTCTCCATTTCAGAAATTACGGTTTTTGAACCTTCTTCAAAGACAATATTTAATGCTTCTTTATGAGACAATTTCTTTACTCCTCTATAAAAACCATAAAGAGTTAACCATCCTACAACACCGTCAACCTTCATTTCTACCTCCCTAAGTTCTTCCTCATTATAATTGACTTTTAGCTCCTCAAATCCTTTCCTTAGAAAATCAATACTCTGTTCCTCTTTAAACCTATCTAAATAAACCTCTTGCCTAGGCCTTCCATAAATCGGTGAATTATAATCCTCTAATCCTAAAAACTCTCTAAGTATTCCAACCTCACTTCCAGTTATTAGGAACTTGATGTTCTTTAAATTATCAATAGAGTACGCTAAAGAAACATTAAAGTTTAATTTTGAGAAACGCAAGTACTGAGCCTCATCAAGCGCTATAACAAATACAGTATCATTCTCTATACTCCATTTATTTATCTCCTTTAACACCTGAATCAAAAACCTTCTTTCCATAGTTTTTTGTATCCCAAAACTTTGCACAGTAATTCCAGTTAATCTATACCAAAATTCCCTAACCTTGTATCCCAATCTCTCTAAATATGGTATATTTGTCATGAACGATTCTAGCAATTCTTTAACTAGCAAATGCTCTGACACTACACCAGACTTAGAAAACACTCCTCTGATATCAATATAGACATTAGGTAATTTAGATTCTTTCAATGCAACATTTACAAGGCTCGTTTTTCCAATTCTTCTTATTCCATAAACTATAATTAATCTCGTCTTATCCTTAGGTGACAGTGAACTTTCAATCATCTTCAACTCATTTTCCCTATCAAATAATTCATTCCTATCCTCTTTTGGATCAGGATTAAATAACATTTTAGTACCCCCGGATACTTAGTATCCCCAGATACTTTTAAGCCTTTCCTCTTAGTATTTTAAACAACTCTTTCCTAAAATTAACATTAATTTCTAACTTCCTCTCTATCTTAAAGGATAAATAGTTTATTTTTCTAGCTCAAACTCATTCTAATCACTCCTATTTCATTCTACCTTACTACTTAAGCTTATGATAATGCTCTTAAAAATCGATAATCCTTATATCCTTAGCTCATTTATTTTGTTTATGAACTGGTGGGAATTAACTTATCCAGAATTTGAAAAGGTTGATAAGAAGATAGCTCTTCTCCCGACCGGAATCATTGAAGCACATGGTACACATTTACCATTAGGTACAGATGCATTAATGGCTAATTACATAGCTAGCGAAACTGCTAAAAGAACTAACGTACTCTTATTACCTGTAATTTGGTATGGTAACACTTATGTATTGGACAAATTTCCTGGAACAATATCAATAAGTAATGATACATTGTACAGGTTATATGTTGATATTTTTAAAGAAGTTTTTAGAAATGGTATTGAATACTTGATTATTATTAACGGCCATGGTGGAAATATAGACGCACTCAACATGGCCTCCAAAACTGTAGCCAAAGAAACAAACCTAACAATAATTATTGTGAACTGGTGGATAGATTTAGCAAAAGAAACACGCAAAAAGATACTGGAAACTATAGAAGGTCACGCTGCGGAAGATGAAACCAGCGAAGTTATAGCTGCATACCCAAACCTCGTAAAAAATGTACCAACTGACGGTTCTCTCGATGAACACATCGAAGTCAAATTCAGAATATATGGAAAACAAGTATATGCACAAGAATATACTAAAGCTGTGCAAGGATATCCATCAAAAGCTAATGCAGGTAAAGGAAAAGCGATACTTCGTGCAGCAATCCAAGAAATGATAGAACTGATAAACGACCTAAAAAACAATAAACTACCAATAAAACGAATAAAATAACTCAAAATAGATCTTTCATAAAATAATAATAACAAAACTAAAAAGCCTAATACAGTTATCTTAAGCTCTAGATAAGTTTATAGTTTGTACGTCTGACCTCTTCCCAGCCCTGAAGGGTGAAGTTTGTCCTTCTTTTATCAAGAATATGCGATGTAAATAATAGATTACTAAAATAAAAAGGAAAACTTATGTGCAGGGATTTCTTTAAAGTAATTGGTAGTGGATCAGGTTAATATGAACCAATTCATACTTATTATTTTTCAAGATAGTATGAAATTTATCCTAAAATGATTCAACTACCAAGTAATTACTCTGAGTTTTCTATGATGGAGTGTTGTAATTGATTCTAGTATGCGGAAGCTCATTTAAACGGGGTTGATGAGTTCTACTTAAGGATTATGAAGTCAAAGATGAGCAAATAATAAGTAATTCACTATGAAGCACGGATCCTAGATTTTTAACTACTAATTAAGTAATAAACAAAAGCTAGAAATAAAACACTTGCACGCTTATATTACTTAAGATATTACAACTTATGAAAATTAATATAAAAGTTTATATATGATTATTTAATGCCTGCATTTAAGGGTAGTCTCAGCTTGTCATAATAAAATCCCCTTTACACAACTATTTATAAAGTAAAGTGCTTAGACTTTAACATGACATGCAAAGACCATCCATTTAAGGATAACTTGTTGAGTAAGCCATAGCAATCCTTACGACCTTCCCCTTGTCCTCAAACTCAACTTTTCCATTTATAGCAACGAATTGAAAGTTCTTTAAAGCTTCTTTAGAGCCTATTAACTTACTCATCATCTGGTAGGATAACAATTACTATCACTTCCTTACCAGCAATTTTTTCAGCCTTCTCTCTCACACTCTTAGGAATATTTATTGCATACCTTTGCTCACCATACTTATCCCTTCCAGCTGAGGATATGACACCTCTGAAAACAATCTGTTCCATACGATATAAGTAACAGTAAAACTTATAACTTGCAGTTAATGTTTAATCAGAAGGTGCCACTATGAAGTCGATGAGCAATGTGAGGTGGAGGAAGGCGCCCAATGAAACTCCCCGTGTCCTCGAAGGGAGTTAGTCCCGTAGACGGCATGGGGAGTAGAATAAGGGGTATGAGGACGAGGGTTGATATGAAATATCATGAAACCCTATGAAAGTCCGACTCCTTGCTAAAATACTAGAAGCAACAGTAGTAACAACAGACCAGGGCATAAAAAAATCTGAACATAGTAAACGCTATAGTATTAAAAATATGAAGCCACAGGATCTAAATCACAGAAACGATTAATGATAAGAGAGATCAGATATCTTTTACTAATATATTAGAAAGTTTTTAATTTTTATTATTGTTTCTTAAAGCTCTTAACAAAAATTTCTCTGTACAACTCAATCAATAATAACTAATTTTTTGAAAAGTTGGCTGAAACATAGATCAATAACTTAATACCTATTCTCCTAATTAGTAAAATTTATAAGACTATAATTATCTGTGAAATAACAAGAGATATGTTAGTTCACTTTTATTTATATTTCAGATTATTGCTTAATTTGGATAATTCTGGGTGTACATATTCTCCGTTTTCTATTATTTTTTTATTATCACCTAATACGGTGGGAAGTAGGCATATTCCGTCTGTGTGTGAAGAAGCTTTTCCAAGTTTTCCTTTAAATGTTGGTGATTGATAGCCTATTCCCCATTCTATTACACCCCAAACTCTTTCGTCTTCTAATATATTTCCAGTTAATTTTGCACCTGGATTGCATCCATAAGATATATGTGCTAGTCTAAGCATATTTGGATCATTAAAATGTTTTAACCATGCTTCAAATATTTTGGCTTCTGGTCCTCCCTCGATGTTAGTTATTTTGCCGTCTTTTATATATAATTTGATTGGGGTTTTGAGAAGTCCGAGTTGTTCAGGAGGCCATACTGACCCATCGAACACAATAACACCATTTATACTGTCTTCTATAGGAGCCCAATCAACTTGACCAAAAAGCATATATTCGCCTGGACCGGAGACTTCACCCTCAACTAGGACTGGTCTATTTGGATCGTTGTCGAATTCAATGTTAGTTCCTGCTGGTGTTGTTATTTTCATGTATTTTGAATGTTTAGTTATATCTGCCAACTTTCTTTGAAATTCGTAGAGTAGTGTAATGTTAATATCTCCTATGTTTCTTACCATCATGTCGGTATTCATTCCTACTAAACAGATGTATCTGGTCTTACCGAATTTCATGGTTTCCTCGTAGGGTGTTGAATAGAGTAGCCAGCTTTTATTAAATTCTATCCATACATCAGCATTTGGAAGTAATGATTTTAAGAGATTGAGTGGTATGTATTGGTCTGCGGCTTTTCCTACGCCAGCAGGCATTTTATACCAGACTACAAGGGGTTTTGCGCCGATTGTACCAGCCATTTGAGCCACGGTTTCAACAACTCTCCAATCGCTACCGGTATCTGCTGTTATGACTACTTCTTCTCCAGGCTTAATCTTCATTATATCGTTAACTAGTTTGTATGCTGATAGGGAGAGTTCTATATCAAGACCTTGAGGCACTCTTCTTCACCTACCATATCGTGCATTGTAAAGGTTTAGCTTAATTAAGCTTTCAGCCATTTTGATTGCTGCTCCTGTAGGATCTATTACTGGAGTTTTGACGGTATTCTGGATTTCTTTGGCTAACCCTGCAAGTCCAGTACAACCTAGCACTATTACTTCAGTTCCGTTTTTGATAGCGTTTTCAGCCTCTTTGATTACTAATGTCTTTGTTTGTTTTATATCTTCATCAAGGTCAAGAACGCCGAGTGGAATACCGCTTACATATATAACTTTATCTTTAAAAGCTAGCTCTTCTATCCTATCTTCTACCATCCAAATAGCTTTATTGCTTACAGTAACAACCCCTATCTTCTTTCCTATCATAGAAGCTAATGCAAGCGATGCTTCGCATGGTCCCACTACTGGGATTTTTACGATACCTTTTAAAAGATCGACGGCTGGATCAAGGAAACAATTAACCACAATTGCATCATATTCTTTGTAATATTTCATTGCAGTTTCAATTACTAAAGGTATTACTTGAGCCTCACTTTCTGGTGTTTCAACACTTAGAGGTCCTTTTGATAATGAAATTACATCAATCTGTGTATTGGGTGATGCAAATTCTTCGCATATTTTTTTATCCTTTTCATCCCATCTGTTAGTACCTACAGGATTTATCACTAGGATTCTCATTTATTTTACCTCCTTAACGAGTTCTTCAACCGGAACATAATCATAGTCAAAACCGAAATGGTGTGGCCCAAATAATTCTAAACCTTTAGGAGTTCTCCAAATTTCAGGTGCACGTGCTGTAATAGCATTTATAAACATTCCTTCCTTTAATTCTGCATTAGTAATTGGATTACCATCATTCTCTAAAAAAATAAGTAAATCAGGAGGCATTACTATAGGTTTATCATCAATCCAGGCTAGTATATGCTCGTTCATTATCCATGATCTAAGAACATGCCCTTCAAATTTATCTCTTCCTTCTACTATGGCTTCTCCTTTCAGAAAGCCACTTTTACTTTCCCATGTATACTTTTTAATAACACCTTCAAAAATTTTCCATCCATTAAGGTATTTAACTGCAGTTAATACAGGATCCTTTTTTTCCTTTTTAGCTCTTAAAACTTCCTCTCCTAATTTCATGGCGAACGTTATGGTTCCTTGAATGATGGCTTTTTTCGCTTGTTCTAAATTCATAGGGGTATCTACAACGGCTGCAAATCTTCCCTCTAAAACGGAAAGATATCTAGCAATCGCTTCATAATCATCGATATCAGCATATTCTTTAATTATTACGACATTTCCACTTTTTGTTACTATAACTGATGGATACATCGGTATCCCGAATATATGAACTGTACACTGATGAAGTTCTGGTGCAGCCCTGCCTAAAAGGTCTCCATCAACTGCCGGTAATCCGAGTTCTGCCGCTATTGATAAGGCAGCTGGAGTGTTGGAACCACCAAGTTCGCTTGCTACTATGCCACCAACCTTTTTATTAAGAAATGCTTCTATTTCTTCTATTGCCCTCCTGATAGGGTTTACGATTTTGGTAATTTTTTTAGATTCAAGCCCAGGAGCTATAGAACCGACATTATAAGGAACGACGATTATCGAATCTTTGTGTAGTTCATCTAATTTTACTAATTTTACAACATGACCTGCATCGATAACATTCTTTAACATTTTAAATCCTTCTTTAGGATCCCCACCACCACCTGTACCAAGTATTGTTGAACCTAATACTATGTTTTCAACTTGATCTAATGTCTTTATTTCTATCATAATTTGCACCAACGCTTATAATAAGAATAAAACATATATAAAACTATCTTATGTCATGAGTAATAATGTTAGCAAGAATTATTTCATTAAGGAGTTATACATTTTAGCATGAAATCTTTATCAAAAATTATAAGGTAAATAATCAATAATGTACAAAAGCATTGGAAATAGATCAACTTTTAAATTAGTAGAGCCAACATCTCACTAAATGTTCATTGCTAACACTAATAAGATTTGGTTCTTCTTTTTTACACCGATCCATTATGTAAGGGCATCTAGGATGAAATCTGCATCCAGATGGTATATTTACTGCGCTTGGTACTTCACCTAATAATATTTCTTTTTTAGCTCTCTTAGCCTGTGGGTCAGGTACTGCTGAAAGAAGTGCTCGAGTATATGGATGTAGAGGGTTTGTGAAAAGTTCTTCTGTGGAGGCATACTCTACTATTCTGCCTAAATACATTACTGCTACGTAATTGCTAATGTATCTTACGACGGATAAGTCATGTGTTATTAAAAGATATGATAATTTCATTTCTTCTTTTAGGTCGATTAATAAATTTAGTAGTTGTGCTTGTACTGAAACGTCAAGAGCAGATGTAGGTTCATCCAGAATGAGAAGTTTTGGTTTTGATATGAGTGCTCTTGCTATAGCAACTCTCTGAGCTTGACCACCACTTAGATCGTATGGTGATCGTTTTCCTAATTCTTTCGGTATACCAACTTTTTCTAGAAGTTCGTAGGCAACATCTTTAATTTCATTCTTTTTTAAATCTGTATGGATCTTTAATGGTTCGGTTACTATTGATTCTACTGTCATGCGTGGATTTAAGGAGAGGAATGGGTTTTGGAAGACCGCTTGAACATTTTTTCGATACCATTTTAATTCTTTGCCCTTTAATTTAAATACATCTTTGTCTTCGAATAAAATAGTTCCAGATGTGGGGTTTTCAAGTCTGAGTATACATCTTGCAGTTGTTGTTTTACCAGAGCCGGATTCACCTACAAGTGCCAGAACAGTATTTTCTTTAATTGATATATCAATTCCATCGACAGCCTTTACGTATCCTACTATATTGCCAAATAATCCTTTTCTGATTGGAAAATGTTTCGTTAAGTTTTCAATCTTGAGTAAAGTCATGATTATCACCTAAATAATTAAAACATGCTACTTTATGGCCAGGATTAATTTCGATAAATTTTGGCATATTTGTAAGACAATGTGGTTTAGCGACATCGCATCTATTTACAAAAGGACAACCTGATGGTGGATTTCTTAGATCTGGGAGGGTTCCAGGAATACCCTTAAGTCGATTGATTTTAACTTGGACTCTTGGTATTGACTCTAGTAATCTAATAGTATATGGATGTAAAGGATTTGTAAGTATTTCTTCTGTAGGTCCATCCTCTAATATTTTACCTGCATACATGATTACTATTCTGTCAGCTATTTCAGACGCTACACCTAAGTTATGAGTTATGAAAAGCATTGAAAGCCCCAGTTCTTTTTTAAGTTCTTTTAGAAGTTCTAAAATTTGAGCTTGTAAAGTAACGTCTAACATGGTGGTCGGTTCATCAGCTATCAGTAATCTAGGATTAGTTACTAATGCTATCGATATCGACACTCTTTGAAGCATGCCACCGGAAAGTTCATGAGGATAGGCTCTGCTAATTCTTTGAGGATCCGGTAATCCAACTTTTTTAAACATTTTCTCAGCCAGTTCAAGTATTTGCTTTTTATCATGAATGCCCAGAACGTTTTTTATAACATCAGAAATCTGTTCTCCTATTGTAAATAATGGATTTAATGATGCAGCAGGATCTTGAAACACCATCGACACAGTCTTACCCACGTAACCTTTTAGCTTATCATTAGTTATTTTCAGTATATCTATTCCTTCAAACAATATTTTTCCAGATACAATTTTTGCATTTGATGGTAAAGCTCTAGCTATAGCTAATCCTAGGGTTGATTTTCCTGATCCAGATTCTCCTACAATGCAAACTGATTCTCCTTTTTTAATTTCAAGATCAATGTTTCGTAGTGCTTTTATAACACCTTCCATTGTATAATAGTTTATACTAAGATCTTCAACTTTCAATAAAATGTTATCAGCTTTCATTTTATACACCCTTAACTAGTATTGCTCTTCTTAATTTAGGATCAATAACCTCTCTTACAGCATCTGATAAAAGGTTAAACCCTAAGACTACTATTACCAATGTGAGTCCAGGGAAAAATGATATCCACCAAGCTCTGTTTATAGATTGCCATCCTTGGCTTACTAATAATCCCCATTCAGGCGTTGGAGGATTCACTCCTATCCCCAAGAAACTAAGACCAGCAGCTTCAAGAACTGCAGATCCCATATCTAAAGCAGCCTGAACCATAACGGCAGTAAGCGAATTTGGAAGTATATACCTAAACATTATTCTAAGAGTACTCAATCCTACTACCTTGGCTCCATCAACGTAAGGAAGCGTTTTGATAGAATTAACTTGAATAAATATGAGTCTAGCATACCAAGGCCACCATGATATTGCTAGTGCTATTATAACATTAGTTAAACCCCTTCCAAGTGTTGCAGCTAATGCTATGGCTAATAGAAGAGGTGGGAATGCAAGAAACATGTCAGTAATCCTCATAAGCAATGTACCTAATTTTCCACCAACATAACCTGCTATAAGACCTATTAATATCCCTATAAGAAGGGCCAACCCAACAACACCTACAGCTATTATGAGAGAAAATCTTGTTCCTAACAATACCCTGTTAAACATATCCCTTCCATATTCATCTGTACCGAAAAGATGATCGAACGACGGAGGAAGATATGCCTTACTAACATTATAAGACAAGCCCCATGCATCATTAGGATTCGTTAAAATGTATGGCGCTATTACTCCAATTATTATAAACACTATAACAATCACTAACCCAGTCAATGAAACAATATCTCTTTTGATCAGCCTGAGCATGCTTACAAGTTCGGACATTTATAACTTCACCCTGGGGTCTATGTATGCGTGAGCAATATCAACAATCATGTTGATTGTAGTGTAGAAGATTGCTATTATGATCACTACACCAATTACTGCTGGATAATCAAAACTCAAAAGCGACATGGCTAAATAAAGCCCTACTCCTGGCCAAACAAAGATAAGTTCAATAAGAAAAGCACCAACAATAGTATAACCAAACGAAAGACCTAAAGAAGCTATAACGGGCGATATAGCATTCTTTAAGGCATATTTATATACTGCTATTTTACCCGGAATCCCCCAAACTATTGCACTCCTAATATACTGTTCACTGAGAACCTCGACCATTAATGCCCTAGTCATTCTAGCACTCAAGCTCATTGGATATAAAGAAAGAACAATAGCTGGTAAAATCATATGCCTTAATACATCTAAAAATATTGAAACTTTACCTTCAAGCAATGAATCTATTAGATAAAAACCTGTGATAGGATGAAAACCAGTTTGAATAACTAATAAATCGGTAACCCTTCCTGCCGCAGGAAACCAACGAAGCCATGTACCAAAAACTAATTGAACTATAAGAGCTAACCAAAAAGTTGGCATTGAAGCACCCAGAACAGTAAGCACCCTAACCACATTATCTGTAATACCCCCTCTCCTTACCGCAGCCAAAATACCAATAGGAACACCAACTATTATCGCAAAAATAAAAGCAACAATTATCAATTCAAGCGTAGCTGGAAGTGCATGTGATAGATCATCTAAAATGGGCGATCTAGTCCTCCAAGAAATACCCCAATTCCCTTTAAATAAATCAATAAAGTACAAGTATAATTGAACTAAAATATTTTTATCAAGATGAAGAGATTCCCTAGCTTTTTGCAATTGTTCTGGTGTTGGATGAGAACCAGCCCAAAGAAACTCAGGCCTAGCTGGAATAACCCTAGTAATTATGAACGTTATAATGATTACACCAAGAACTACAGCAACCTGTAAAATTATTCTCCTAATCAAGTATTCTTTGCTTAGTGGCATCCAATCCCTCCAATTAAAAAAATAAATAAGAAATTGATTAACCGCTTACACTCAATACTTGTGGGAATATTACTGTGGGATATGCAGGATTTATCGCATCGCTTAGATTACCGATTCGTGCTGTTGATACTCTCACGTCTATCATATCCCAAAGTGGAATTGTTGGAGCATCATCATATAAAATCTTTTGAGCCTTATAGTAGAGTTGAAGAGATTTTTCTGGATTAATTCCTTCCCAGTAGTGCGCCTCATCAATTATTTTATCAAATTCTGAATTAGTGTAGTATGATAAGTTAAACAGCTGGCTTTCACTTGAGTACATGTTGTATAAGAAATCATATGGAGTTATATACGTTGGCCACCAATACATGATGAAAAGATCTTGAGCAGCGTTAGGGTCTTTCCAACCACTTTGAGCAAGAGACCACTGTTCATCCCAACTCATTGGTCTAACCTCTACCTTTATGCCTATTTCAGCTAATCTTGTTCTTATTAATTCAGCGGTTCTCTGTTCATAAATGTCACCAGCCGTATAAGTTAATAGTAATGTTCTATTTATCCCACCTGGAAACCCAGCTTGAGCTAGCAATTGCTTAGCTAAATTGAGATCAAACGAGTAGGTCAGATTATCAAAATGACCCCACATATTATGGGGTATAGGACCACTAGCTACAACAGCTAAACCACTCCTTGCAACAGTCACTATATCATTGTATGGTATAGCATGTGCAATAGCCTTTCTAACCAAAATATTATCTAACGGTGCTTTCTTTGTATTAATAAACATGAGAAGATTCTGAAAACTTGGTTTAGTTACAACCCTTAAATTAGGATTATTCCTCAATGCATCTAAATCTGTTAAGGGCACATATTCTGCTATATCTATTGTTCCCGATTCAACTAACCTCTCTTGAGTCACACTATCCTTTACAATCTTAACTATGAAAATATCAGGCGCCTTATTCGACTTTAATGGATACGTAGGATCAGCCCAGCCCCACCAATCATTAAACTTTTCAAGTATAACTTCATTCTCTGGATCCCATTTAACCAGCTTGTATGCTCCAGAACCTGCATCATGACCAGCATTAAACCAATCAGCAATTTTAGAATCAGTGGAATTCTTAGCATTTGCATATTTAACAACCTCCGGGCTAAATATCCATGCGCCGTAAGATGAAGCTGCTATTTTATCCAATGGAGCAGGGTACTTTAAATGAAACACTACAGTATAATTATCAGGTGTTTCAATCTTATCAACAGGAGACCATATAAATGCAGCTCCTTGACCTAATGCTATAGTTCTCTCAATCGAAAACTTAACAGCAAACGCATTTACTGGCGTCCCATCATGGAATTTTGCATTCTTTCTTAAATGAAAAGTCCAAATAGTTCCATTATTGCTACTTTCATAACTTTGGGCTAAAGCAGGTATAAATTTGTTTTGTAAAGGATCATAGATAAGTAATGGTTCATAAACCACAGCCATCCAAAGTATTGAATTTGAAAAGTCTGTACTAGGATCAGCCGTAGTCATTTCAGATAAGGAAGCATAAGTCACAGAAGTCTTAGTTGGTGAAACAGTTGTAGTAGTTACAAAAGGAGTTGTAGTTGTTGAAGGTGTCGTGGTTGTAGTAACTGAGGGTGCTAAAAATTGAGTAAAGTATGCTCCAGCAACAATGATAACTATAATTACTATTGCTATTATTAACATCATACTACGTTGCATACATTAAATCCCCTCTTGTCTAATATATCACTACAGAAATTTATATTTAACTCATGATAAATGAAAAATAAACCTACTCATTCATAATTTCAAACCTACTCATAGATAATTCATCCCTAAAGTTAAAGTTTATAGAGTTTTTGTTGAGTTTTACGTAAATTATTTAAGCATTGTTTCCTTTTAAATTATGTGAAGGTTTTTGTAACTGGTGCTGGTGGATTTGTTGGTATAAATGTGGTTGAAGAGCTTATAAACAACGGTTATGACGTAATAGGCTTAGTTCGTAGTAAGAATGAGGACATTTTAAAACATATGGGAATAAAAGTCGTAAAAGGAGATCTGCTTCAACCAGAAAGTTTTATGGAGTCGTTACGTAATGTCGATGCTGTAATACATTTAGCATCTCCTCATCCATATAAATATAGTGTGGAATATAGGAGAAAGAATCATATTGATGCTACCAAGAATCTGTTAGAAGTTATGATAAAAAATAATGTAAAGCGTATTATTTTCTCAAGTGTTTCAGAAGTAATGGGTAATTCTAATAAATTACCTTTTACGGAAGATATGGAAGAAAGACCGATAATGTTGCATGCTAAGTTTAAACTAGAAACTGAAAGACTAATAGAAAGTTACGAAAGATTAGATTATACAATTCTCAGAATCGTCACGATTTATGGTCCTTGGCAGATTAATGATGGTTTTTACATTTTAATAAAGGGAATAGCTAATGGTGAATATTGGACAAAGTTTTATATAGGTAATGGAGAGAAGTTAACTCAACTTGTATACGTTAAGGATGTTGCTAAAGCATTTAGGCTAGCTCTTGAAAAAGAAGTATCATTGAATAGAACGTATTTTATTGCTGAGGAAAGACCGTATACTTACAAGGAATTATACACAACTATTTGTAAAAAGCTTGGTAGAAAACCACCTACTCATGGTGTTCCCGTAACATTAGCAAAATTAGGAGTAAAGTTTCTAAATCTTACAAATAAGATAACCAAGGGGAATTCATCATTCTTCAACAGCGAGGTTATAGAGATTATGTCGAAGGATAGATACTATAGTGTAGAGAAGGCTAAAAAAGAACTTGGGTTTAAAGCAACACCACTTTCTGAAGGTTTGGAAAAAACTATTTTGTGGTATAAAGAAAGAAATTTAATCTAATTCTAATGATTCAGTTGACTAAGAACGAAATTGTGAGAATACAATATCTCCAGAGACTACCGTCATTAATGTTTTTATAGAACGCAATTCTTCTAATTCTATATCTAATGGATCCTTATCAATGACTATGAAATCCGCATATTTTCCCTTTTGCAACGTACCAGCGTTTTCATCTTCGAATAGTAAATGTGCTGAACCTACCGTGTAATAGTGAAGTGCTTCAGCAACTGAGAATTTTTCTTTCATGGTATACTTATAAAGATCAATATTTTTTCCACCTCTTGTTACTGCTGCATAAACCGTTTCCCATGGATTTAATGGTTCAACAGGGCTGTCTGTCGAAAAACCAATGTTAACATTAGATTTAACCATTGATTTAAATGGGTATACCCATAGAGCTCTCTTTTCTCCTACCCTTTCGACAGCCCACCAGTCACTAATAATAAAGTGAGGTTGCACAGCAGCAGAGATACCAAGCTTGCCCATTTTCTCTATTTGATCAGGCCTAATCACTGATGCATGTTCAATTCTGTGCCTATATTTTACCAAATTGTTCCCAAGCTGACTATAGGCATTTAATACTTTATCAATAGCTTTATCACCGATTGCATGGATAGCCAATTGTAATCCTCCTTCGTGAGCCCTTTTCACCAAATCTATTAACTTTTCTTCTTCGATTGTTGATGTTCCTGAAGTCCTTGGATCATCGTTATAAGGTTCTGAGAGCCATGCAGTTCGAGCTCCAAGAGAACCATCTGCAAAGATCTTTATACCCATGATTTTTAAATACTCATCTCCAAAACTTCTCCTAACACCTAATGATAATAACGAATCTAAAGCCGAATCGCTCATATAAACCCTAACTCTCACCGGTAAACCTTCCATCATTTTTAGACTCTGCAGAATATTAAACGTTTCAGGACTGCACGAAACAAAACCATGCATAGTTACACCTAATGATGCAGCATAGACTAAAGCATCTCGCAACATTCTTAACCTCTCATCAAAATTATATTCTAATCGATCTCTGAAAAAGTCGACAGCATCCTCTACAACTATACCAGTAAGAACTCCATTTTTATCCTTAAGAAAATACGTCGATTCAGGTATCCTTTCAAGCAAACCTATTACTTCAAGGACCTTTGTATTTACTACTGCAGCGTGCCCACATATTCTTTCAAGAAAAACAGGTTTATCAGGAACAATCTCATCAAGATCCCAACGATTAGGCCATCTTTTCTCTACAAACAATTCCTGATCCCATCCTCTCCCTACTATCCACGAAGAATCCTTATGCTCCTCATAATACTTCCTTAAACGTTCTTTAAGCTCACTTATAGAGCCAACGCCACGTAGATTAAGTGTATTAAGGGAAACACCTAAACCATCAAGGTGTACATGAGCATCAACAAAACCAGGAACAACAGTTTTTCCATCCAGATCAATAATACGTCCATTAAACAATGTAACTAATCGCTTAGCTTTATTAGAATCACCAACATAAATTATACGCCCATTACAGGATACAAGAGCAGAAACAATCCTCAAAGGCTTAAACGAAGTATAAATATTTCCATTAACAAATCCCTTAACATCAAAATCCATAAAACCACCACATCTGACCTCCTCCCCGCCCTGAAGGGGCGAGGGTTTCCCGAGGTCTCAAGGGTTACACCCCTTTACGGGTGCTACTCGATTATGATCCACAAT
>JBMFIF010000032.1:0-19933 GCA_049976445.1 Thermoprotei archaeon
GTATTTGTTGCCATTATTAGATCGTAGGATTGTGCGCATGGTTTGCATAAACTTTATAATACTGTCCTGCACTAAAAAGTTTTGAACTACTGTGAAAGGCGAGGTTTGATTGGCTTTCATCACAACCCAATAAATATCAAACTCCAAAACATTCTCAACATGATAATTCGTGATTTTCTTTCCACGACTTCTAGCATTATTTGTATGTTGCTTGTCGACATATTTAAATTTGTTGACAATTCATCCCAGAACTAAAACTCTAGGCTTTCTTGCCGAAGAGATTGTAAAACTTACACAAAAATCGTCTACAAATGCTGTTCCATGTACTTTACACGTGTATATTTGAAAGCTGGGTATATGCATCCTAAAATTGCTGAAACAAACGACAATATTATCGTCTGAAACACCCCTGATATATCGAAAAACGGTGCAATTTCAATACTAGGCCAAAACCATCTTAAAAATGTAGAAACCATCTGAACACCAACAACACCTAAAGCAATGCCAAAAACGGTGCCCAAGAAAACTATAACCACAGTATACATTACGATCAGACCAAACAAATGAAACCTCCTAGCACCTAAAACCCTAAACATAAACAACTCATAACTTGACTCAACAACAAGCCTCATGGAAATTATATAAGAAACCCCCACAACGACAACATAAACAACAATAGACCAAACATTCAAAAAGTCTAACATTTGCACATTCATCTGCTCAACAAACTCCTTCAACTCCTGAACATGAACAAGCTTAACATTTCCAGGCAATAAACTCACAATCTCACTAATAGCTTTCCTACTATCCACATTATCTTTAAGAGCAAATTCAATAAGAGATACAGTACTATTATCGCCAATAAGCTTATTAACAACCTCCATGGGAACTATCAACTCAGCATCATTCTGCGTTCGACTTTTAAATACACCAACTATCCTACCATCAACATGCTTACCATCAACACTCAAACTAACATTATCATTAAGCCTAATAGAAAATAACCTCGCAACTAATTCACCAATATCATACTCACTCAAACCCCTAGCAACAGATCCATTTAAGTAAGCACCCCGCATCCTAAGAAAAGCTCCAACGTCATCCACACCCCTAATATAAATTACGTGAACACCAGAATCCGTAGTCAAATTGACAACCAACACCTTTTGAGCCAGCACATACCTAATATAACCAACATTATTGAGTTCGCCAACTAACCTCACATCCACCCGACTATTAATCATGTTCGTAGAATTCCTACTAACCACTATATACACATCACCAGGACTAATAAGACCTCCAAGCATTTGAGCCTGCAAAACAACATAATTAACTACAGAAGATGTGGCAACCAAAATAGCTATTAGAAAACCCACAGACAGAATAGATAAAACCAGACCTCTCATCCTTAAAAACATTTTAAAACCTAATACCAGCATTTATACAACCAACCTTCTCTCCAAAATACAATAGAGTACCTAATATATGAACCTCTTTCCACACAAAACCTTTAGTTTTTAAGTCTTATAACTTAATAACTGGATAGCAAATTCACATTTCAGATAAACATTGCCAGTTTTATTTAGAGTTGGATTAACTATTTATAGAATATCGAGATTAGTAAATTATGAAATTCATAGATTTGCATGAAGATTTTGCGTTTTCAGCTCAGAACGGCAAGGATGTGATAAGTGAAGCTGAACAATCAAACATACATGAGTTGTCCAAAATGGATAATGTAGTAGTATTTTCATCAATCTTTTCGCACATTTACACCAAGAATGAAAGGGAGAATATTTTAACGAAAAATTACGGAAGCCCATCACACTCTACCGTTCCGCTTTTTGATGTTCTCAAAGAACAAATAAAATTTTACTTATTTTTAGAGAGAAGAGGACATGTTAAAATAATCCGCAAAAAAGAGGATATTATTATGCATGGCGTAAAATTTTTGTTATCCTTAGAAGGAACTGATTGTCTTAATGATCCGTACGATCTTTATCTGCTTAAGGATCTTCATGTTTTTTCAATAGGACTGGCATGGAATTACGATACTAAGTTCGCTGCTTCGTGCATGTCTAAAAAAGATTATGGTCTTACTGCTGATGGTGAGGAATTGATCAAGATTGCTAATGAGTTGGGAATAATAATAGATGTGGCTCATTCAAGTAAAAATACTATCATTGATGTCTCTAACGTCTCTAAACATCCTATAATAGCTTCTCATGCTAACGTAAAATCGCTCAAAGATCATGTTAGAAACCTAGATGATGAAGAAATTGAGGCAATCGTTAAAACTGGTGGTATCATTGGTGTTACTGCGATCGTCTCAACACTTCCTAAAAAGAACATTGATGGGATCATTGAAAACATAAAATATATCGGTGAAAACTTTGGCTGGGAACATGTAGCTATTGGTACTGATTTTCTGGGTATCAGAGAAGTACCAGAAGAATTTGAGAACATTACTAAAATTAAAGTTCTTTACGATCTGTTAGGAGAACATGCTGAAGATGTTCTATGGAATAATGCAAAAAGAGTAATAGATTCTATAATCAAATGATTTTCATATGAACAAACAATGACTTTTAGGATAGAAAATCGCCAGTTAAACTATATAACGTATGATATTTATGATGATTACCATGAGTATCAAGAGGATAGTTTAAAAATTGTTGTTATTAAGTTTGTTTAATGAAGTTTATTATGGGTTTTTCTTCTCAGTTGATGGTCCCTCTGGGGGTTTTTGTTCTGTGCTTTCGAGGTTTTTCATCTCGCTCTCAATTTCTTTCTCGATCTCTTCTATCGGTTTTGGTGGTGGTGTTGTGGCTAATGTATAACCTATCCATGCAAGTATTCCAAACACACCAGCTATAGCAATGAATGCAGTAAGTTTCATCAACAGCATATCCCATTGACTATATGGAGGGAAAAATATGATCCACCCGTAAACTATTATTACTATCACAGAGACCACAAGTAATAATCCACCTATAACTTGATCTTTACTCATACTATCTCAACCAATTTTTAGGAATAAAAAAATATAAACTTAACTATGATTTTTAACATTTCTTATCTGATGACCATCTATTTTAAAGGATTAAAGTTCTGTTCACTTGTTTTCAGTCATTTTGATTTTTATGTTTTTCCTGACACAGAGTCTTCTGAGCACAGTCCTCTCTTGTGAATGAAAAAAGTACAATAAAGTATAAAAATGTGTATGTGTAGTTGATATTACAGAAGAAAATTATTCCTCCTTTATGCTCCGATTTTTTCTTTGAGCTTCTTTTTGACCTCGTCTTCGAGCTTCCTGTTTTCTTCAACAACTTGTTTCCATTTTTCGTAGTCATTTCCTAGTATGTTGAGGATTGCTTGTTCGAGCAATTTTTGCATTTCTTTGATGTCTTTCGTCACTAGCGCATCAACCTCCCAACTTTCACTCCCAAACTCTCTTTGATACCATTTATACCTCGGGTCAGTCTCCTTTGCAGGGTTGGGTGGTAGGTTGTAGTCTATTATTTGTTTTGCTGTTAGTGCTACCCTTACTTCGTTTAAGTCGAAGTGGTGGAATACTTTGAGGAGGGCCATGTAGAACCTGTTTATGTCCAGTCCTGATGGGTCGTGATCGCTTATGACCAAGGCCCAAACCTTATACCCTCTCTCGAGCTTCTCCTTGATTTCTGGTGCTAGTTGTGATACTCTTGTCCACACTGCTCCGTATCCTTTGAAGCTTATGAGTGGTACGTAGTATTGTGCACATATTGAGTTTATTTGTCCGAAGAGTTCTCTCTTCTCTGTGAAGACGTAGATGTATTTTCCTATAGTTTCCCATGGGTCTTTTCCCATGGGTGGTATTGTTTCGATGGCTTTTTGGACGGCCTCCTCTATATTGGAGACACCCCAGAGTATTGGTTTGTATGATAGTGATTCTGTTTCTGTGACCATGGACCAGTCTATGATTCCGAGTATTCTGGCCTTCAGCATGAATTCTACGAGTTTATTATAGTGTTTGATATCGTTTCTGTACTCTGGTAATTCTAAGCCTACTAGGTAGTAGTGTACTTGTCTTATCGTGACGGGTTGTTTTAGTTCTGCGAACGCTTTCTTAACGAAGTCTACAGCTTTTCTCTGCCACTCATACTTGAATTCTATACTGTTTTTTCTTTTTGGAACTGCATACGTGACATCCTTGAGGCTTCTTCCGTACATTTTTTGTAACCATTTTAATGAGTAGTTCGAGTCAACATGTTTTAGTAATTTTTCGTTTGTACTCACTTCTATCACCTATAGACGAACATAGCAAAATACTATTTAAAAATTCATGGTTGATTGATAAATTATTTTTGTAAAAATTTTAATAAATTATGGTTCAATGTGGTTTACGGTTTTGGCGTTGGCACTTTGCTTAATATATCATCTATTACTTTGCTTGGTGTTATTCCTTCGAATTCATATTCTGGGTTTAGAATTATTCTATGAATGAGTGCAGGTTTTGTTACGTTTTTTATATCATCTGGTATGACATAGTTTCTGCCATCCATTATCGCCCATGCTCTTGCTACTTTGTATATTGCTATTCCTGCTCTTGGTGAGCCTCCAAGTTTTACTGCTGGATGCTTCCTTGTTTCTTCTACTATTGACACGATATAGTTTATTATAGAGTCATCAACTTTAACGTTTTTTGTGCTGTTTTTTGCATTAATGAGATCATCTTTTGTTGCTATTGGTTTAATTTCTGTTATACTTTGTTCTATTTGGTCGATTCTTTTTATTAGTTCTGAGAAACCTTTTGTCGTTGGATAGTTAACTTCTAGTTTTATTAAGAATCTATCTAATTGTGCTTCGGGTAATGGAAACGTACCTTCCATTTCTATTGGATTCTGTGTTGCGATCACTATGAATGGTTCGTCTAGTTTGAATGTGTTTCCTTCTATTGTTACCTGTTTTTCTTGCATGGCTTCTAAAAGAGCACTCTGCGTTCTTGGTGATGCTCTATTAATTTCATCTGCTAGGAAGATGTTTGTAAATATTGGGCCCTTTCTAATCTTAAATTCGCCTATTTTTTGATCATAAATGTAGGCTCCTAGTAAATCTCCTGGAAGTAAGTCTGGTGTCATTTGTACTCTTTTAAAATCTAGGTTAAACATTCGGGCTATAGTTTTTGCTGTCATGGTTTTAGCTATGCCTGGCACACCTTCGAGAAGTACATGACCATCAGCAATCATGGATGCTATAATAAATTTCATCTCTCTTTCTCGTTCAACAAGGATTTTAGAAGACTCATCAATCATATCACTAAAGATTTTTAGATTCACTTATTTCACCTGTTATCTTTAAACTTTTTAACCTTAAATAAGTTTATGAATTTATCTATATGTTTTAAAAAATTAAAATGTTTGAAAAACGTAGAATTTAGTTAATTTTTAAATAGTCTTGTAACAAAATAATAATAGATAAACAATGTATAAATCTGTGTTAAGACTAATCGTCTTTGTTGTTGTAATAGACATGTTATTCCTGAGTTTTTCTGTTGCAAGTGTTATGGGGCAGAATACAAACTCAACGATCACATCCAATGAAGAGCTGAGACATAGTTATGAGTTCCCAGTTATACTTACTAATTCTACTGATTTTTTGAAGAAACTGACGGATCTTCTTAATTTAATGAATCAGTCGCAGAATCAGTTATTATCTAATGGTACTTCGCAAGTTGTAAATAATCCGGCTGATGCTAAAAGGCTTAATGATGATTTAAACACGTTACTAAACAGTGGACAGATATCAAGTAATGATTATACTGTTCTACAATCAATACTTAGTAATAATACAAACCTTGCGCAATTGCTTCAAGCCTTATCAAAAGATAATCTTAATGATATTGTTAGTATGCTTCAGGCATTACAGAATGTAAAGGATCCAAATCAAGCTAAACAAATGTACCAAAATATTCTGTCAATTATTAATGACAGGTATAAAAGTGGTAACATGTCGTTAGCAGATTACATAGCTGCTTTGAAAGCATTACAGTTAATAGGTTCTTCCAAAAATCTTGATATTATTGATTTAAATAATGAATTAAAAATAGCAGAATCAGAGTATCTTAAGAGTATTATATCATTATTAAACAGTGTCAATAATTTGAAAACTCCAATTGGTGAGAGTCAGTTAAACTTTAATAAGAGTTCAATAATACCATCTTCCAATTTAATATCACAACCATTATCAAATATTAATGCGTTACCTTCTGGTCTAACATTACCGAGCGGCATGCAAATATCTGATACTTTAATAATTCTAGCTATAAGTATTGTTGTAATGCTAATATTGTTATGGAAATGGAACGCTATATTCTCAAGTGTTATGAGAATGATTGAACATAATAAGACTGTGAGTGTTTCGACTGATTTAGAGAAGTATGGAGAATCTGTAAAACTTTACTGGAGTGCTGTTAATATACTTTCTAAGAGAATTCCTATAAATAGTTATGATACGCATAGGGAATACGCATCTAAAGTATTACAGGGTCTGCCTAGTGTGGGAGGCGATTTTAATAAGATTGCGATGACGTATGAGTTGGAGCGATTTGGTGGGGTAAAATCGAATGAACTTATTGATGATGCTAAACGAGCTTTTAAGAATATATTAACTATGGAGCTGAAGTAAACATGAATATTCAAGCTATTTTTTCGATTGTTGAGAGAGCGCTTATGTTACCATTGCTTGCTTATATATTATTTGCTTTGAGGATTACTGATTTATTGCGAGTGCCTATGTATTTGCTTATAACTACCAAGGTTTGGTTATTTTTAGGTATAATATGTTTGGTCTTATTAGTTCTTGCTTTTATATTAGCGGATCCTATAATTTATGCAACAGGCTTTGGATTTTTTGTAATAATAAGTAATTATATTAATGTTCCATTATTATTTATCATGATATTTACCAGTTTACTTATGATCATGTTTATCTTAAATACTATTAAAACTGGATGGAGAAATGGACAGCCTAAAAGTTTAGGTATCGTCAGTATTAATAAATTTCATACAATGCTTGCTGTAATCATATTTCTTATGTTCTTTATTTTAATACCTTATCTGAACTCTGAATTAGCTGGTATTATTGTTTCATTATTTTTAAGAATACCTCAACCAAAGGATTCTGCTCTCATTCCTTTATGGGCATTTATGACAAGTAATATCATTGGAGAGAGTATAATTGTTGGTATTGTGCTCGCTATAACGTATAAATTGGTTCAAGAAATTGGTAGTACAATATCAATGTATATAGTTCCATCTAGGAGTGCAGTTATAGAGGATGCTATTGAGTGGTTAAATAAAGAAACATGGTTAGAACCCGCACTACGATATGTTGGTAGTTTTGCAGAGTCTATTATAATAGCACCACCAATATATTCTGTGGTAATGATTTTAATTGAGCAAGTTACTAAAACATTTGGCATTCTAAGAATGAATCCATTCATATTAAATGTTATAAATTTTATCATAGCGTTGGGAGTACTATTTTTTGTATGGAGATTTATCTCTAGAATAATATCTTTTGAACCTATTAGACCATCATTAAGACCTATTTTATTTGTTGGGATAACAATAATTTTAATGTATTTGGCTATTTATATTAAATATTCAGTAATAATAAACCCGTTTAACCCAAGTTTCACAGCGTTCGATTCTTATATATTTGATACATATATATCATTTTATAGTACATTATTCTTTATAGTTCAATGGATTTTAATATTGATGGGGGCGGCACCATGAAATCCAGATTTCATTTAGGACCGCATGCAAAGCTATGGATATACATTGTTTTAGGAATCATACTTCTAATAATAGCTGTATACCTACTTCTTTTATCAATTGGATTAATGGAGAGAGCATTCATATCGACATCACTTCTTTCAGCATTAATAGGTTTTACTCTTCTTTCAGCATCGTTATACCTTTTAAAATTGTCAGCATCTGTTTATGCTGTTGAACGAGGGCAAGAGTAATGATAAGCAAAAAGAGTAACAAACCACAAAAATTACCAATGATAACTAAGAGTACCACTGTTGCTTTGCTTTTGATAGGATTTATAGCTATGATCGAATACGGGCCTCCTGCAATACCTTTAGTTGTAGGACCATCGCCATTTAATTCAGGTTCATTAGGCACATCAAAATTGGCACAAATTCTTGCCTCAGAAGGTTATAATGTGATTCCAGTAACAAATTGGAACAAAACAGCAGATATTCTCAAAACTGGTTGCAATAATATACTGATTATCATTGTATCGCCTGAAATACCTTATACTGCTGAAGATATATTGTCAATAAAAAGAATTATAAGCTCATGTGATAGTGTATCATTTATCATTGCTGATGAAGGGCCATATACTAACATGATCTTAAGTGCAATAGGTTCTGGAACACAAATAATATCATCAAGAAGGATTTTAGAACCGGCCGGAGATCCATATCCATATGCAATGTTAGAAACTCCGTCTGGCTATGCATATTACTTGAGGCTCGATAAGGCAGCACCACTTGATGTTAAAAATGGAGAAATTATGGGAATATCAGAGAGCTTACCTGTGGCATCATACCAAATTCTTAATAAATCTAAAGTCTATACTCTTGGTGATGGGTCAATTTTTCTTAACCAAGTTTTAGATCTTCCTGCCAATGTTTCATTATCATATAGAAATTTCATCAATCAATTAGTTAATGATCTCACAATCCCAGGTTCCACAGTACTTATTGAAGCTTCAAAGTATGTTTCTACAAGTAATCCTCAAGAGTTAGCATTACAAGGTGGTTTGAATGTATTAAGTAATCCAGAACTTTTCTTGTTGTTACTTTCAAGAATGATTCATCCTAGGTTTTGGGCACCATTATTTTTTAGTGCAATAAATGCTTACTTGAAAAATTTAATGTCATTTGAACCAATAAAAATCATTGCTATAATAATCATGATATTCGTAGGATATCGTCTCATCTCTAGAAATATAGGCAAATCAGTAAACGATACTAAGTTAGAAGATACATCAGAGATAGATGTAATCGTTGATACTCAAATTAGGCGAACATTATTAGGTAAAAAGATTAAACTTGCAAAGAATGACTTCATTGCATTATATGAAGTTATGGATCAAGTTATTTCTAAAACGGTAGGCGTAAAAATGAATGAACATGATAACATGGTTAAAATTCTCATTGCCAATGGTGTTGAAGAAAAAGTTGCTAAGCAATATGTTAATGATATGAATAGACTCTACATAAAAATCACTAAGAAAAAATTCAGACCTATAATTTTTTCATGGAATCGGAAAGTCTCAAAAATGATAAAATTATCAGAAATTGTTCTTAATAAATTTGGTTCTACACTTGCCGGTGAAAAGGGCATAGAATACAAAATAAGATATGGAATGCAGCAAAACACGAAAGGTGATTAAATGTTACAAGAAACTGAAAGAATAAAACCTACTAGAAGGATTTTTGGCATTCTTCTTCTTGGACTTTTTTTAATCATAACTGATATCTTCTGGAAAAACGGTTCAACTTTTCTAGGAATACTATTAATCTTCCTAATACCAGTTTCAAAAAATTATGTGGAAATATCAAGAAATATATTTAAAAAACTCAAAACCAATGTAGATATATCTGGCAACCTAGAAGGAAAAGAGATAAACATCGTATACAAAATGTATAACCAACATTACATACCAATATTTCCCTTAGAGTTATCACTAAAATACCCCCCATATTTTAAATTAATAAAAGGCTCACCAGGAGGAATCTATCTCATACCTCCAAAAGGCACCATAGAATTCAAAATAACATTTTTAGGACGAATCGGAGAACATGACATTGGACCATTAAATGCAATAATAAGGGATCCTTTAGGACTTTTTAGGGCGGAAACAATTTTAAACATTAAAAATACTATCAGAATCTATCCAAAAACTGAAAGCATAAAAGTAGCAAAATTAACTATCCAAGCACGAACCGTTGGTTTATCCAGAACTAAAAGTAAAGGCAGTGGCATTGAATTCTATGATGTAAAAGAATTTCAAGAAGGTGATGAGACACGACGTATTTATTGGAAAGCCCTAGCAAAATACGGAAAACTTTATGTCAAAGAGTTCGAACGCGAAATAACACTCAACATAATGCTAATTCTTGATGCCTCCAGAACAATGTTTGTGGGTAATTGGGGAGCAACACCTGTAGAACAGGGTGCAAGAACATTTTCAAGCATAGCTAGATATGCAAGCATTCATGACGATAAAATAGGACTTATATTATTTTCAGAAGAATACATGAAAACATCCCCAATGAGAAGAGGAAAAATAGCTTTAATAGATATAACAAGAACTCTTAGTAGCATTAAATGGAATTCATCAGTATCAGACTCACATGACCGTACTGATGCTCTTAACAAAGCCATCAAAGAAACAATAAAAAATCTCAGCAGGGATAGAAACATCATAATCTTCTTCACAGCTCCTGGAGATAAAGAATATACAAATGCACTTATAAGACACATACTAGCATTAAAAAATCGCGGTAATGACGCATATGTGATAGTCCCGCTCATGACAGCATACGAAGTCACAACAATGACCGGTTGGCAAACAATCATTTACAGGCTCAGATCATTAGATAGACTAAAAAATGATTTAAGTTTTGCATCAACATTAAGAAGCAAAGGAATACCAACAATAGCAGTTGGTCCTAAAGACATAACACAAAAAGTAATAAGCTCATTAGAAATGCTTAGAACATCGATGGGATAAAATTATTACTTAAATGTAATCTCAACTTGAAACCTTGTTTTGTCAATCTATTAATAACTTTGTTATTATTTTTGATTGTTTAGACTATTAATGATCTCTATGCTTCTGCTGGCGCCTATTCTTGTAGCTCCTGCTTTTATCATTGATAATGCTTGTTCGGCTGTATGTATTCCACCTGCTGCTTTTACTCCAATATGCTTGCTAACTGTTTTTCTCATTAATTCTACATCATGAATTGTTGCACCACCAGTTCCAAAGCCAGTGCTGGTTTTAACAAAATCTGCTCCAGCCTCTTCTGCAATTTTACAAGCAGTTATTTTTTCTTCGTCTGTTAGATAACATGTTTCTATTATAACCTTAACAATGGCATTATGCTTATGAGCAATTTTTACAACTTCTTCAATTTCTCTTTTAATTAGTTCATAGTTACGGTTTTTTAGAGCGCCTATGTTAATAACCATGTCTATTTCATTGGCTCCCAGTTCTAATACTCGGTTTGCTTCAAATACTTTTACTTCAGGTAATGTTGAACCAAAGGGAAAACCAATTACGCTCACAACTTTTATTCCGGTACCTTTTAATAATGATACTGCCAGGCTGACATAAGAGGGATTCACAACTACTGAGTAAAAGCCGTATTCTATTGCCTCTTTACATAATTTTTCTATGTCTGATTTTGTTGCTTCTGGTCGCAATAGTGTATGATCAATCATTTTAGCTAACTGTTCACGAGTTATTTTAGTAGTATTCATAGATTCTCAGTATTAATTATGGTTATGAGTATTTAAGTTCTAGTGTTTAATCTGAAGTATTTCTTTTTCAACTTCTTCGATGTCTTTTTGTGTATCTATGGATTTCCAGAATACGTTTCTGAACTTTACTGCATTTAGTTTGCTCATTTTTGCTAATTCTGGGAATGTTGTTCTTTCTATATCTCCTTTTTCGGGAAGATAGTTAAAGATTTCTGGTTTGAAATAGTATACACCTGCATTAATCCAATAATCTAATTGTGGTTTTTCTATGAAGTTTTTAATAAAATTAGTGTCGGTAATTTCAACTATGCCGTAAGGACTTTTCAATGGAACTAATGCTATTGTTCCTGTTGTTTCATTATTATTTTTTATTAATTCTATAGGGTTCAGGTTTGTTATTATATCTCCGTTAAGTGCGAGGAAGCCTTCTTCATTTTTTAGTAATCCTTCAGTGTTTTTAAGAGCACCGCCAGTACCCAATGGTTCATCCTCTATGGAGTAATATATTTTTACTCCATATTTTGAACCGCTTCCTATAGTTTCGAGAAATTTTTCTTTCATGTAACCTGCACATATGATAAATTCTCTAATGCCGTAAGCAATGAGCCAATTAATCTGCCATTCAATAATAGGTTTACCACTAATTTCAACTAATGCTTTTGGGCGACTATCAGTAAGAGGACGTAACCTTTTACCATAACCACCAGCAAGTATAACAGCCTTCAAAACGTTCACCACTTAGTAGAAAATTTTAAACATCTATAAATTTACCGCTTAGTTATCATAACACATATATTATATCAAAAATATTCCATAATCAATTGCTTTTCACACTAAAATAAAAAGAAAATTTTAAGTAAATAAGCAGCCTTATCTTAGATGATGAAATTTTAATAATAATTCATTGTTTCAATCAAAATTGTTTCCATACTAAATGTTCGCTAAATAAGTAATTACTTATGAATCCTAGAAAAATACCCAGAATATTTGAGAGCAGATAATGTAATCCTAAGCTAGTGAATAGCATTAAGGATATGAAATTTACAAAAGCGCCTAATAATACACTTACATGATATTTAACAAGACTAGTTAAGTATGTATTAATTTTTCTAGTATTGCGTGCTTTAAACGTCCATAAATGGTTTAATAAATGATTACTTATTATCGATGTTTCTATTGCTAGTGGGCTTGCATAAATAAGTTTCAAACCATTCTCAACTAAATAATAAAGGATTCCTTCATTAACTAAGATACCTGTTGCACCCACTATCATGAATTTTATTATTCTGTACTCGTTTAATTTGAGTATTAAATTTAAGTATCGTACCATCTCACCGAATCCAAGTTTACTTTTACCTCGTTTTCTCGTAACAAATGTGTATGGAATCTCAATAATCTTAACGTTCCCAATTTTTGACTGATGTAGAAGTTCTAAGAGAACCTTATATCCATGTGTGCTTGGTATAAAATTATTGACAGAAGTTCTTTTAAATGCAAAGAAGCCTGATAATGGATCTTTAATGGTCTTTGTTTCAGGAAGTAGTAGATGAGCCAATAGTGTCGCTCCTCTGCTTATTATTTTTCTATAAAACCCCCATCCTTTGATACTACCACCTTTTACGTATCTTGAGGCTATCACTATGTCAGCACCATTTTCAAGCGTTTTATGAATTTCTAGAAGCTTTTCAGGTGGATGTTGCAGATCGGCATCCATTATCGTTATGTAATCTCCTGAAGCAATCTTCATACCATCAGCTATAGCAGACCCAAGGCCTAATTTTCCAGGCCTTTTAAGAACCTTAATGTTATTATACTTATTAGCAAGTTTTATAGCTTCTTCAGCAGTATTATCAGGACTATTATCATCAACGATGATAATCTCTAAATCAAGCTTTAATGATTCTAACCTCTCAATGAGTTCATTAATATTTTCTCTTTCGTTATATGTTGGTATTACTACACTAATTTTATGCAGCCTAACCACCAATTCTATCATAAAATAGTCCTTTAAAACAATAACTACTCTGGAATAGAGGCTTCCACATAAGACATCAACATAACATCATTTCTACATAATAAGTGGACAGTCTTCTAGAATATGTTATTCAAATAAAAATGAACGATAAACCTTCTTTAAAGGCTGAATGACTAAACTAGTATGGCCCTGGTTTCTGAATAATAACTTCGATAAAGTTTTATAGATGTTTTAGTAAGTGTTTTGTGAGTAACTATGCCAATATCAGATCCCGAGAAATTAATGCTTGCACAAATGTATAGACTAAATTATAAAATTTGTAGAAAATGCGGAGCTCACAATCCAATAGACGCTACACGCTGTAGAAAATGCAAAAGTAAAAACCTAAGGCCAAAACACAGAGAGATCAAAAAAGTATGATATGCCGTTCCTTTTTTCATGGATGTTTGCGTTCATTGCGCATATGCTCATACTCATCAATACAATCTTTTTGCTTCTGAAGAGGCGGTTCCCTAGAAGATTAGCTCCAACCATATATAGGTAGAGACGCTCTACCATAATATAAGGCTCTCTAAACTAAACTATCCAGCAAAAACGTCTAGTATATAGTTTTATACTCTATATGTGCCAAAAGGAATATCTGCATTAAAGTAGGAACATTCAAGTGAGAATACTTTTATTTTTAGGTTTATTAATATCGTAGATCATCTATGTTATTATGCACAGGGAGCTTTTAGATCTTTTGAATGATAAGATGTTAAAAGATGGTAACTTAGGATTCATTGTAGAACGTTTGGATGGTAATATAGTTTTTCAGTATAATGCAGATGCACTATTAATACCAGCATCTAATATGAAGATTTTAACGGGTTTGGCTGGATTACTCTATTTGAGTCCTGATTTTAAGTTTAAGACAAAGTTTCTTATAGAGAAATCTGATAATGGAAGAATTCCTAATATGTACATTATAGGTTCTGGTGATCCTACTATTGTTGATCGTGAAACATTAACAATATGGAAAGAATTATCAATTTGTTATGGATCTGAAAATGTTATTGATAGCTCATTATTTAATGGCATTAAAGGAGCGTTAAGTGATATAATTATCGATGATTATTTATTTGATGATGAGAGTTATAATAGAACATGGGATCTTAGTGATATAACTCAACCCTATGCAGCTCAAGTTTCTGCATTTACTATGAACAGAAATACAACATTATTGAAGATTAGGTCTGATGATGCGACAGTAAGTATTGAAGAAATACCTAATGTAGGATATTTACGTATTTTTAATGAGTTAAAAATTTCTGACAAGGAGGATATAAAGGTAGAGAGAAAAATTAACACTAATGATATTTATTTAAGGGGTACAATATTGCCTAATACATTGAAATATTATAACATCACAGTTCACGATCCAACATTGTATGGAGGACACATTCTAAAATACATAATTTATAAAAGTGGTATTTTAGTGCATGGAAAAATACGAAGAGATCATAGCCCTAAACAAATTTCTGACATGATAGTTAAAAGCATAGAATCACAAGCATTATCTGTTATAATAAGAGACATGATGAAATTTAGCATAAATTTGTACGCAGATAATATAGCTAAGCTCGTTAGTGCGAAACTTTTTAATGATGGTTCATGGGGATCTTGGGAGAGAGTTGTGCACCGTATGCTAAAAGAGTTAAAAATTCCTTTTAATAATATAATTATCGCAGATGCTTCTGGTTTATCACGCAAAAATCGTCTTTCACCAAAGCTCATTGTCGAAGTTCTTAGAAAGATTCATACAGAACTTCCAGAAAACGTTAGAGATTCATTCATTAATTCACTTCCAATATCAGGTATTGATGGCACGCTTAAGAAACGCATGAAGAATACTTTAGCAGAGGGAAGAGTAAAAGCAAAAACTGGTACACTACGTGATGTAAGTTCATTATCAGGTTATGTAAAAACGTTAAACAATGAAACATTAATTTTTTCATTTATAGCAAACAACATAACTTCTCCAGAAAAAGTAAAAATACTAGAAGATCAGATAGCTAATGTATTAGTTAAGATAGATACCTTATAGTTACATATAACCTTATGAGCATTTGCTTAGAGAAATTTCTGCTGATATTTTCTAAATAATATTCTTGAATATAGTAATTGCTCATCGTTTCATGTTTTTTATAATTTGACATTCAGATATTATTTAATAATCATTATACTGCATGGTGTATTTTTTATCAATTTGCTTACAAGACCTGCCCCGATACCTTTTATACCTTTTGGTTTATTGGAACCTATTACTATTAAATCATAATCTCCTTGAGATGCTTCTCTAACTATTTCATCTTCAGGTGAACCAACAGTAACCTTTGTTTCTAAATTGACGTTTATTCCACTCATCTCAACTATCTCTTTACCCCATTTAAGAATCTCATAACCTCGCTTCATGTCGACAATTTTTGAATCTCTAGACATAGTGATTGATGGTGTAATTGCTGCTAACGTGTCGTAACGCGGAGTTACTGAATGCAATATTGCAGGTTCAATTACATGAAGAAGAGTTAATAAAGCATTCTCATCAATTTTTATTATACTTAGCGCAGTCCTTATGGCTTTTTCTGAATGCGAAGAGCCGTCTATTGGAACTAGTATTTTTTTAAACATATGCATGTACCAAAATCAATATACTAATCCAACTTAATAAGTATTCCTTAAAATATGCATTACTGTTTATACATAATTTTATGGGAACATTTGGAAGATTTTTCTTAAATAAATTATGTAACACGTGATAAACGTTATAAAATTAGTACATAGATAACACATATTAAAAGAGTTGTTTCTTTCGTGATATTCAGAAGCTGATAAAAAAGATGTTTGCTTCAGTATATTCATGTTTTTTATTTCATATAAGAACTTTCATCTAACACGCAAATCATATCAATTACTATAAGTTCATAATGATTTGCTAAGCTTAACATTATGGCTTTTCATTTAGGAGCTAAAGCTCTTGGAATCTCTTTAGGTATAATTCTCATACAGAGCTATTTTCTACGATAATATTTTTAAGAAAAAGGGAGTCATTTTGGCTCTAAAATACAAGGCTTAGTTCTGTTGTGATTTATTCTTATGATGTATCTTATCAGTTATCTTAATGAACTCACTAAATATTGTCTCAGGGAATTTCATCACATCCTTTACTTTAAGAAACATTAACGCTGCACTGGCTCGTCCTATAGCCGAAATTAAATATGTATACATGAGACCGTTACGTAAACCAAATTTTTCAATCATAACGTTCCCTACATATCCACCTAATAACGATCCAAAAAATGCACTAGTTCCATTCGCTGCATTGTATAATGCGATATAAGATGCTCGCTCTATTGGGTTTGATACATCTATAACGTAAGCTATGAAAGCGACATTACCTGCTGCAATTAGGACACCAGTAGATAAACTTGATATATAAAGTATAGACATATCTGGAGCAAAGGCATAAAATAGAGGAACTGATACAAGGCCAAAACGATTTATTAACATTAATGAACGTCTCCCAACTTTGTCTGCAAGTTTTCCTACATATCGTTGAGACATAAACGTTGAGAATCCACTTATTACAGATAAAATAGCTATCTCTAACATTGTGGCATTAAGTAATTTAATAGTAGTGATGTTAAATAGAGGCCATGAGATAGCCATCATAAAGTTTGACAAAAAAGATACACCAATAAATACTCTAAACGTCCTATTCTTAAAAGGTGAAGATAGACTATATTTAAAAAGATCCTTTATCACTACTCTCTTACCTACTCTATCAACATTTTTCATTTTTAAAATTAATAACGATCCTGCAATACCAGATACTGATGCTACTATAAATGGTATTATAAAAACATCTGAAGTCAAAGATATTTGCATTACGAAACCTGATATTAACGTTGCAAACAGTGAACTAGCAGCACCCATAGCATTAACCACCCCTATTACTGCTCCACGTTGCATTGTTGGCGAGAGTTCTGCTATTAACGCTGAAAGTGCTGGTGCGCTCATAGATGCTAAAAACGATTGCAGGGCTATAATCAGTATAAATAATTCTGGCGATCTAACACCTATCATAAAAGCCCAAAGAATTGATGACAAAAGACTTCCTACGACTATAAACATGACCCTCTTTCCAGTAACATCACTTAATCTACCCCAAAATATTTGCGCAGTATTAGTAAAAAAGTTTGTTATAGCCTGAAACCAACCAAGATCAGAAGCAGAACCACCAATTTTAATAAGATAAACACTAAGAAAAGGCGAAACCATACCATTCCCAAACGATGTAACAAGTTGCTGACCATACAAGATCTTAAGCAATCTTTGTCTCTCTTCCATTTTAAATTCTACCTTACTTACGGTTCTAACTGTTTCAGACTGAACATTAGTTGACGCGCTCTCTTGAGATTTCGCTAAGCTATCTTCATCCTTAATGTTCATATCACACTTTCAAATTCGATCATAGATATATATCTAATCTTAGATTAACACCGAATAAGGTATGGCCTACAGATAGGATATGGAAGAAGCTTAATCTAAATTCTGTGTCCTAGAAGTTTCATAAGTTCGAATAGTTCACATGCAATAAAGTAAAAGACATTAATTTAAAATAAATCTTTCTTATCTTTAGCTAGGGATAAATGTGACTGGTTTAGATGAAGTATTAAAAAGGCATCCTAATCTTCAGGTATTTAATAATGAATTGTTAATGAGAGGTTTTTCGCTTTTTAAAATGGCTGAAGAATACGGGACGCCTCTGTACGTTGTTGATGGTAATTTGATCATAGAACGGTATAGAGAAATGAGAGACGCATTTTTATCTGAAAATTGTAATGCATTAATTGCGTACGCTTATAAAGCTAATTCATTGTTGGCAATAACAAGATTACTCGCAAAAGAAGGGGCAGGAGCGACTGTAGTGTCAGCATATGGAATTAAGCTAGCATTATTATCAGGCGTTGAGAATTCAAAAATAGTACTCGTTGGACCAAGTAAATCGTACAGTGATCTGACAGAAGCAATAAAGAACAATATAGGACTTATTAACATAGAATCCGAGCAAGAACTTGCAGAAATCAACAAAATTGCTGAAAAAATAGGAAATAGAATAAATATTGGCATACGGGTTAATTTAGGTTTGAGTGCCGGTGCGCATCCAAAAATTAGAACAGGTGGAAGAAAACATAAATTTGGAGTTGATGAAAAGACTGCAATAAAACTTTACAAGTATGCTTCAAAAATGAAGGGAGTAAAACCTATAGCCCTTCACGCTCATATTGGATCACAAATCACAGACCTTAAAGTATTTCAACTAGAAGCACAAAGATTAGCACTATTATCATCAACAATCTACAAACAATATAAATTAAATGTTCCTGTATTGGATTTAGGAGGAGGATTAGGAATTCCGTACACTAGTAACGGAGAACGAATACCTTACAAAGAGTTTGTAAAAATAGTATGCAAAACTATAAACGAAGTTTACGAGAATGCAGGATTACAAAAACCTACGATAATTGTGGAACCTGGTAGATATTTAGTAGCTGATTCCACACTTTTGCTGATGAAAGTGAATTATGTAAAACGTATTGGAAGAAAAACTTGGATATTAGTAGACGCAGGCATGAATGACTTTATAAGAACTGCTATGTATGATGCATATCATGAAATTATCCCCATCAGAATTAGAGATAAAAAAGAAGTGTACAATATAGGAGGACCCGTGTGTGAAAGTTCAGACGTCTTTGCCACCAATAGAGAATTATCAGAAGTAAAGAAGGATGATTTACTTGCACTACTTGATGCAGGCGCATATGGAATATCAATGTCAAGTACTTATAACATACGACCACGCCCTGCAGTAGTAATGCTGTTTAATAACAAATTACATCTTATAAGAGAACGTGACACATTTGATGATATTATTAAAAATGATAAAACATTACCAAATTCATAATTTTATTGTAGAAAAATTAAGAAAAACTTGTTCAAAAATAACATTTTTGTACCTAAGTTACAATATGATCTCTAGCTTATATCTAAATTAATGATTTAGCACTCTAAGCCTGATAATATTATAAAAACAAAAATCTAAAAACTATACCAAATACAAAACTATAAAAATATTTACTGTAATTATAATAACTTATAAATTATTTTAATAAATAAATATATTCAAATTAAACAATAACTAAAATTCTTAGAAAATATATTAATATTTGATATGTTATTTATAGATATGTTTTTATCTAATATATATAAAAAAATCGAAATAAATATTGAGACTGTCCACATAAGCTTTATGTGAGTTTGCGGTACTACTTGTGGTGAGGTGTCGGTGAATATCTTTGAATAC
>JBMFIF010000033.1:0-19606 GCA_049976445.1 Thermoprotei archaeon
TGAGTTGATAATTTGATAACGTTTTCTCACAGTTTTAAAACACTCCCAACTAACATATACCAAACCACATCAGTAAGTATCGTGAGATTGGGGGAACATGTGAAACGCTTCATAAAACCACGCACAAATTATGCAACAAAGCATTTTAAAACAAAACTTTATTAAGTTGTATTAAAGCAAAAATTTGGTGCTAGGATAATGCTTGATGGTGTGATTGTTAAGGCGTTAAAGAGATTTGCTGATGAAAGGGGATTTTTTACTGAGATTTTTAGGAGAGATTGGGAAGATCTGTTTGTTGATGATATTCTTCAGGCGAATTTTTCAATTACTTATCCTGGTATTGTGAGGGCTTGGCATAAACATGAGAGGGGTCAAGTTGATTATTTTGTTGTTTTAAAAGGTGCTATTAAGGTTTGTATTTATGATGATGTAAGTAAAGAGCTTGATGAGGTTGTTTCTACTGGTGATAATCTTCAAGTTGTTAGGGTTCCTGGTCATTACTGGCATGGTTTTAAGGTTGTCGGCTTTGAGCCTGCCTTTCTAGTTTATTTTGTTAACAAATTGTATGATTACAATAATCCTGATGAAATACGCAGACCATGGAATGACCCTACTATTGTACCATTATTAATTAATGGTCACAAGGATGATCCCAGAGTCGGAAAACCTTGGGATTGGTTTGCTCCTCCTCATAGGTGATCATTATGAGGTTACTTGTTACTGGTGGATTAGGTTTTATCGGTAGCAATTTTATCAGATTCATATTGGATAAATATGATGATGTTAATGTTGTAAATTTAGATAATTTATCTTATGGTTCTAATTTGAACAATTTGAAAGATCTTATTAGTGATAATCGTTATGAATTCGTAAAAGGCGATATTAAGAACAAGAAGTTAATAAAAAAGTTAATAAAAAGTAAGGATGTTGATGTTATTGTGAATTTTGCTGCACAATCACATGTAGATAGAAGCATATCGAATCCAATGTCATTCTATAAAGATAATGTGGGAGGCGTTTTATCAATACTTGAGGCTATTAGAGAATCTAAGATGGAAACACGTCTTGTGCATATAGGCACAGATGAAGTTTATGGTGATATTTTAATAGGTTCGTTCAAGGAAGATTCTCGTTTAAAACCCTCCTCACCATATTCTGCTTCAAAAGCAGCTGCTGATCTATTCTGTTTAGCTTACCACAGGACTTACGATCTTGATATTGTAATATCACGATGCACTAATAATTTTGGCCCATACCAATTTCCTGAAAAGTTTATTCCAAAGACTATTATCAGGTCATACATGGGTTTAAAAATACCTATTTATGGCAGTGGTAAGAATATAAGAGATTGGATTTATGTCCTAGACTATTGCGATGCCTTAGATCGAATTATAAATAAAGGTAAACCTGGTGAAATATATAATGTTTCTGCTGGTAATGAATTTGATAATCTTACCATCGCAAAGAAAATATTAGAGATTATGGGTAAAAATGAAGAATTTATAGAGTTTGTTGAAGATCGCCCTGGTCACGATATTAGGTATAGCTTAGATTCAGAAAAGATAAAAAATGAACTGGGTTGGAGACCCAAGCATGATTTTAATAAAGCTCTTGAAGAGACTGTTAAATGGTATATTTCTAATGAATGGTGGTGGAGGCCTATCGCTGATGAAAGAACTCTTCACCCAACTCCTTGGAGATTAAGGTGGTAATCATGAAAGGCGTTGTCCTTCATGGTGGCGCCGGCACAAGGCTCCGTCCATTAACTTTTTCTGGCCCCAAGCAATTAATCCCTGTAGCAAATAAACCTGTTTCTCAATATGTGATCGAGGATCTAAAAGATAGCGGTATTAATGAGATCGCCGTTATTTTAGGTGAAACATATCCCGAGATTGTTCGTGAATATTACGGTGATGGTTCTAAATTCGGTGTAAAAATTCAATATATTTATCAAGGCAAACCACTAGGCATCGCTCATGCAGTTAGTTTATGTAAGAATTTTGTTAATAACGATAAATTTGTCGTTTATCTAGGTGATAACTTATTACAATATGGTATTAAGAATTACTTAAAAAAGTTTTTAGAAAACGATTTTGATGCTATGGTTCTTCTGAAGAACGTTGACGATCCTTCTAGATTCGGTGTTGCTGAATTTAAAGACGGTAAACTAATTCGCCTTGTTGAAAAACCTAAAATCCCTCCAAGCAACTATGCACTTGTTGGTGTTTACTTTTTCAAACCAATTGTCTTTGATGTGATTAAGGATCTTAAACCTAGTTGGCGTGGCGAACTCGAAATTACTGATGCCATTCAACTAATGCTTGAACATGGTTATCATGTTGGTTATGATTTTGTCGAAGGTTGGTGGTTTGATACTGGTAAGAAAGATGACATCCTTTACGCTAATGCTTTAATCCTAGACGAGAAGATCAAACGAGATATAAAAGGTGAGATTATAAACTCAAACATTGTTGGACGCGTCACAATTGAAGAAGGCGCAAAGATTATAAATAGCGAAATCCATGGCCCATGCATTATTGGTAACAATTGCTTAATTCAAGACTCCTTTATTGGCTCCTATACGAGCGTTGGTCGCAGCAGTAAGATTATTAGCAGTTCAATCGAATACAGTGTAATCTTAGAAAACGCTACTATCATGAACGTTGATAGATTAGAAAAAAGCCTAATTGGCAAAAACGCAAGAATCATGAAAAATAATGAACGACGCACACTAAAACTTCACGTTGGTGATTACTCCGAAATAGAATTATAAACATGAACCATCAACTACACACATAACTTTCTCGAGATCACTCACTTTATAACATACTACAATTTAAATACAAGAGCGTAAAAATTAGCTATTAAAGAAAGAAGACAAAAGTAGTTATTCTGGTGATTCTTTTTTTCTCTCACCAGTTTGGTCCTTCGGTGGCTTTTGTTCCTTTGCTTCGAGGTTTTTCATTTCGCTCTCTATCTCTTTTTCTATCTCTTCTATCGGTTTTGGTGGTGGTGTTGTGGCTAATGTCTATCCATGCAAGTATTCCAAACACACCAGCAATAGCAACGAAAGCAGTAAGCTTTATCAGAATTGCATCCCATTCCGTTCCCTCGTGTATTTTTGTATACATGTTCTCATCGCTCGGAGCGTTGGCGGCTTCTTCAGCCCAACATGCCCTCCAACCACCATGCACAGCCGGAGGGTAGTGTCGTCTTGTTAGGAAATATTTGTTGATGATAAGAAAATCATGGTTTAATGTGATGCTTGAAGATATTTAATCCTAACGCAATTCCACTACCTTTGAGAGAGATAGTTGAATCATTTTAAGATAAATTTTATACTGTTTGAGAAATGATGAGTATGAATCAATTCATACTAACCTGATTCCACTACCCCCGAAAGGAGCATTATACGTGTGTTCAAGGTGTGAGTTGAGGATTAATAGGCAGCTGAATGCAGCAATAAACTTATACCTTCAGATGAAGGATTTTTCTCATCCCCAAAGCTCTTCGAGGAGCTGATCTTAAAAACAGAAGCGTAACATGTTTTTATGTTACCCTTCCGAGTATTAGTTCTATGTTGTTTTCTTTTGCTATCTTCCTTATTTCTTTGGCGACTTCTTTGGATGTTCTCAGTATGATTAAGTATTTTCTCGATGGTTCCATACCGTACTTCTCTCTAACCAAATTAATCTTACGCAGGAGTTTATTAATCTCATCAACACTCTCAGCATAAGCAGTAACCTCACCAACAATCAACGGTTCCTCAGAAAAAACATTAATCTCCTCACCATCAACAACAACCCTCACCAACCTACCGCCCCTCGGCAACACACCAACCCCCCTTAAGTACCTCGAGAGAAACTTCCTCACAAAGCTCTCGAATGTCACACCAGCAAACTTACCCAACTCACCAAAACCAGCAATCATAGCATTTCTCAAATTATCAACACTCCTCTCCAACCTACCAACCCTACCACTTAATACATTCTGTCCCTCTCTTAAAGCCTTCACCTCCTCCCATAATCGATTCTGGTTTTCCCATAGTTTGTTTTGTCCCTCCCTTAGGCTTCTAACTTCTTCCCACAGTCTGTTTTGTCCTTCTCTTAGTGACTTAACTTCTTCCCACAGTCTATTCTGGTTTTCCCATAGTTTGTTTTGTCCTTCTGTTAGTGTGTCTAGTTTTTTTAGTATTTCTGAGAGTCCTAGGTAGCCTGCTACTGCATAACGGAACTCAGCATCTTTTTTCAACAGGTTTAAGAATTCCCTCTTCAAATTTATGCTCATCACATAAATATTATAACAAAACAATATATAAACCCGATGCAAATTATATAATAGCTTTAAAAAGTAGTATCATTGCATAATAAATAGTGATAGGTCCTTAAACGAAACTGTCCACATAAGTTTTATGTGAGCTTGCGGTACTACTTGTGGTGAGGTGTCGGTGAATTCTTATGTGGACAGTCTCGGCATTGAGACAGTAATCTATAAAAAATTGCTTAAAAATCCAAAGGAGAAAGCCGAACACATGATGCTCGTGGATCTTGCGAGAAATGATCTTGGAAGAATTGCGATACCAGGATCTGTAAAAGTTACTAAATTAATGTATCCTCAGATCTTACCTAATGTTATTCATTTAGTAAGCGAAGTTATAGGAGAGCTTGATAATTTTGAGAAATCCTTTGATGCATTCAGATCCCTATTTCCTGCAGGAACAGTCTCAGGTGCTCCTAAACACAGAGCTATGAAACTTATATGGCAATTTGAAAAAAGAAGTAGAGGACCCTATGCCGGAGCTATAGGATACGTGACAGATAACATTATGGACTTTGCAATAACCATTAGAACTGCTGTATTAACGAAAAACACCTTGAGAATACAAGCTGGAGCTGGCATTGTTTATGATTCAAAACCATATACAGAATACATTGAAACTGAAAATAAACTTTCTTTACTTGAGAATCTCTTAGGTGTATAAAGATGAAAATTCTATTAATAGATAATTATGATAGTTTTGTTTATAATATATATCAAATTATTAAAAGAATCTCTTCAGCAGAAATTGTTATTCTTAGAAACGATCAAGCATCTCCAAATAATGTAGAAAAAATTAATCCAGACACTATAATAATATCACCAGGCCCAGGAGATCCAAGATTACCCGAAGATATAGGATTTAGTAGTGATATAATTCGTGAATATTACCCCAAAATTCCAATGCTCGGTATTTGTTTAGGTCATCAAATAATGGGATTAACACTGGGATCTAAAATTAGGAAAGCAAAGAAAATATACCATGGAAAAGTTAGTCTAATACAACATTTTGAAGGACCACTTTACAAAGATATTCCAAAAATTTTTAAGGCTATGAGATACCACAGCTACGTAATAGAGGATCCTCCAGAGGATCTTATAATAGATGCAATAAGCCTAGATGATAACGAAATAATGGGAATACACCATAGAAAATATCCTCTCTATGGAGTTCAATTTCATCCTGAAAGTATTGGAACAAATATAGGAAACAAAATTTTAAGAACATTCATAGAATTATCAAGGAGATAACGCATGAATTTTTTAAAAGAAAACAAAAATAAAATTAAAAAAATACTCATAAAAGAATTAGCTTCTAATCCAATTAAGATTAACTATAATAACAGATGCTGGGAAAACCTTACAAGTTCAATAAAAAAATGGGAATCAAAAACTGGAATTGCTATTATTGCTGAATACAAGAGGGCATCACCTACCGGAATTATAAACCTTACGGCAGATCTTAAGAATTATTATCAAGAACTTTCAGACCTTGTTGCGGGCTTTTCTATACTCGTGAATAAAGAATGGTTCATGGGAAGTCCAGCTTATATTGCTATACTCAGAGAAATTGGATGGAAAGGCCCTATACTAGCTAAAGGTTTCATCTTTTACAAAAAACAAATCGAAAATTATGCAACACTAGGAGCAACAAGCATTCTTCTTATACCTAAAGCGCTAGGGCATCACGAACTTATAAATCTTTATGAATATTCTATAAAGAAATCCGTAGAACCTCTCATAGAAGTTAACAATTTCAAAGAAGCAGTAAAAATCATAGAGATTCTTTCACCCAAAATTATTGGTGTTAATGCAAGAGATTTAGAAACACTCACCATAGATAAAGAAAGAATGTTCACAACAATAAGCATGCTTAGAAAAGAATACCCAGATTTATTCATAATAGCTGAAAGTGGATTAAAAGATCCTGAAGATGCAGTTAAAGCTATGAAATTTGGTGCTGATGCTTATTTAATAGGAACGGAATTGATGAGAAACTCTGATCGAAGATCATTTTTAAATAAGATTTACAATAAGACTCTCTTTAACACCTTTAAATCCTTGTAGAAGGTTTTTAGCATTTTTCAGTTCAGTAAGGCTAAAATAAAGCATTTTAGTAAATAAGTTGGGTGTTGAACCATATCATTACGAAGATATGAGTATCAAATGATTAACGAGATTTATGAAGATCCTATAGCATTTTCTAAAACACTCAATATGGATTATGAATTAATTAAAAAAGTTGCTTTCCAAATTAATGAAGAGTTAGACAATATTTTATATATAATTGGAAGTGGAACAAGTTATCATGCATCCCTTTCTTTTCAGTATACTCTGCTTAGGATAAGTGATGTTAACGTATCAGCAATACCAGCTTCAGAGTTTTTAAGATGGCTATCTCCTAATATAAGAAGGTCAGTCGTAATAGCAGTCAGTCAATCTGGTGAGAGTATTGATGTGATAAATTCTGTTAAAGAAACCAAGAAAAAGAACATGATTATTGTTGGTATTACTAACAATATTTCCAGTACATTGGCAAAGTTATCAGATATCGTGATACCTTTACATGCCGGTGAAGAAAAAGCCATCGCAGCTACAAAAAGTTACGTTTCGCAATTAGCTGCATTATTCCTTCTTGCGTTAGAGTTGGCTAATGTGAGAGGATTTCTGAGTCATTACAAAGATATGAAGGAAGAACTATTTAGAATTCCTGATCTAATGACAGAAGTATTGAAAAATAACGACGATGCAGCATTTAAAATAGCGTTACAATTAAAAGAATCTGATGGTTTCTTCATTCTTGGTAGCGGAGCTTTGTATCCTTCAGCCCTTGAAGCATCACTTAAACTTAAAGAAACGTGTAATATTATTGCTGAGGGTTATGCTATGAGAGAATTCCTTCATGGACCAATGCAATTAATAAGTTCGAAAACACCAATTTTCATGCTATTAAGTACTCCAGATGATACAATTCAAGGTGAAGAATTAGCCATTAGGTTTAAGAGCTTTAACGTGTTTACTGCAATTGTGGGTGAAAATAAATTGAGCAATTCAGACTTTCATTTCCAAGTACCTAGTGTTATGGAATTGTTTATGCCAGCATTGATAATAATCCCAATGCAACTATTTGCGTTTTATTTAGCCATCGCACGTGGATTAAACCCTGATAAGCCTGAGAAACTTAAGAAGGTGGTAATATGAGTGTGCAGTCTGTGTTATTTGGGTTGGATGATACACTCTATGATACAACACTCCAAATGAGTATGGCTAGAATGAGCGCTATAAAAGCTATGATAGCAGAAGGATTACCAGTTGAAGCAGAGTTTGCGTACAACATACTTAATGAAATAGTAAAGAAATATGGAAATCATCATCCTAAACACTTTGATTTACTTCTTGAAACGTTAGGATTAAAATACGATCCTAAAATTATTGCAGCAGGTGTCTTAGCATATAGAGAAGTCAGTTCTGCATACCTAAAACCATACCCAGATATTATACAAACTGTTTTGAAACTAAGAGATAATAACATTAAAGTTTATGTAGTTACATCAGGACCCCCAGTAAAACAATGGCAAAAGCTCATAGCGCTAGGATTAGATCATCTCTTTCATGGAGTGTTTATAGAAGAAAACCCAAACACAATGCAAGGCTTTACATCAGAATTTTTGCATAATATTATCCAAAATCTAAAAATAAAAGAGACAGACGCAATATTTGTTTCCGGCGTTCCAGAAGAAATCTCAGTAGCTACAAACATGGGATTACGTACAGTTTATATCTCTAGAAGCTTAATTGGATATAAAAATAAACAATTGCCTCAAAATGTTATTATAATCAATTCTATGCGAGAACTATTAAGTATCATCAAAATACCTTAACAAAATTGAGGATCGTATTTCAATGATCAACTTTAATGTGCCAGAGTTTGATAAAAGTTTAGGCATGGAATTCTATGTATCGTCAACACCAGGAATAGGAGGTATAATAAAGTACAAACTAGAGGATTTCATTGTTGAAGAGATAAATGAACAGGGAATTATTTATCGTTCAAGCTTATTAGGAGATTTTGTCCCGCCTCCTTCACCTACAACAGGGCCTTATGTGCTTACTATCATTGAAAGGTGGGGTTTAGATCATCATGAAACAATAAGATTATTTTGTAAAAAACTTAACGTGAAATCATCTCAAATAGGCGTCGCTGGCATTAAAGACAGGAGAGCTGTCATAACGCAAGGACTTACAATCAGAGGTATTAACCCAAGTGATTTACAAAAAATAAATTTACGCAAGATTAAAGTTCTATGGACAGGTTTTAGTTTAGGTCCTCTAAGACCTGGAATGTTATACGGTAATCAGTTTACTGTTTGCATAAGAAATATTGATCACAATTCTGAGAATGATTTGATTAACCATATTTCTCGTATCATTAAAGAAATAGAAGATTTTGGAGGCCTTGCAAATTTTTACGGATACCAACGTTTTGGAATACCTAGGGCATCAACTCATCTGGTTGGAGAACGCATAGTTAAAAGTGACTTTGAAGGAGCTATAATGAAATTTATCGGCTCTCCCACTATTGGTGAGCCTAAAACACATATTGAAGCACGCAAAACATTCGATGAGACTATGGATCCCATAAAAACACTTAAAGTAATGCCAAGAGAATTACATTTTGAAAGAACAGTCCTTAAATATCTAGCAAAACATCCTGGAGACTACATAGGTGCCCTTGAACAATTACCAAAAAATCTATTAAGACTTTTCGTTGAATCATACGGATCTTATATTTTTAATAAATTTCTTAGCGAACGTGTACGTAATGGTTTACCATTAACCGAAGCAACTGACGGTGACTTGATTGCATTAACAGATTCCCACGGCTATCAATCCACAAGAGTCCTAATCGCAAATAAAACAATTAGCATTTCAGAAGCTAATAATCTAATCAAGTTACGAAAGGCAGTTCTCGTAATAACAGTTCCAGGCTACATGGTCAAACTTGCAAACGGACTACAAGGAGAACTACAACACAAAATCTTAACAGAAGAAAAAATAAGACTTAAAGACTTTAAAGTACCGGCTCTAAAGAAAAAACTGTACGTCACAGGCGGATATAGACAACCGCTCATCAATATCGAGAATTTTTCAATAATAAAAATAGACAATGATGAAATTTTTAATGGACATAAATTGGCAGTAATCACATTTAGACTAAAGAGAGGAAGTTATGCCACAAACCTTCTTAGAGAAATTATGAAACCTGAAAATTACCTCTCTTACATAGGAATCACTAACATGCTCTAATAAAAACTGATCATGAAATAAATCATTATTAAGAAAAATATTTATTACTTTTATCTGATAAAAGCTCGGTGATAAAATGGTCACAGCCGTATTAGTTTCATTCGAAGACGATGGCATCTTAGCCATGACATCAGAAGAAGTGGATCTTGAAAAATTAGTTGGTAGAAAAGTTATTTACAAAGATTATAAAGACAAAACATGGGAAGGACAAGTAGTCGAGATAATAGGATCTTTTATTAAAATAAAATTCAACGGAAATCCAGACGGTTTAGGCCAAGGAGTTATGATGGACATACTAACTGAATAAAATTATTAGCAAAAGTTTAGACTAATACTTCTAATACCAGTTAAGAGATAATCCCTTTCATCTTATCTTTCAAAGCTAAGCTTTCATTTTTACGTAAAAAACCTTATGATATCGAATCCGAACTTCAAATCAATTTAATCCTATTATGGATTAAGATATTTAAAAGCTAGGTTTAATTCTTAGCAAGAAATTTCAAATTGTGAAATGTCAGAAACGATTACGTATGCTAAGGTTTTTCACAGCGATGATTTTATAATCAGAATTGATCAAGGATTTGTTTCTGTAGATCATAATATAAATGAGATAGCATCCTTTGATTTTAATGGAAGGTTAATCCTGTATGTGAATAAGAATGAAACTTACAAGCGCTCCCTCGAAAATCACTTTTATAAGGTTAAATGGATTGGAGAGCAGAGGTACATTGAGAATGTCACAAAGGATAAAGGAAAGGATATTGTAATCAATGCTTATGAAATTGTTAGAGATGCACTGGTTCATTTAAAAACTAATGATGAGGATGTTTTGAATGTTTTGAAGACAATAGCATCTAGGAATTGGGAGTGGCTAGAAAGAGATGCTGAGAAATTTAGGCAAATATACAAGTGGTCAATTTCAATAATACCGCCTGATCAGTATTTTTCCGTTTATCTGATACTTACTGAAGGATGTGCATGGAATAGGTGCACATTTTGTAAACTTTATAGAAACAGACCATATCGTGTAAAATCAATTAACGAATTTAAGCAACATATAAAGGATGTTAAAACATTTTTTGGAAGAGGTCTCGAAACTAGGAAGACAGTATTTTTAGGAGATGCAAACGCTATCAATGTAGATCAGGAAACTCTTATTGAAGCATTAAGAGAAGTTAAAAAAGAGCTTAACAAACCAGTTTATTCTTTCGTGGATGCATTCACTACACCAAAGAAGAAGGATATGAGTGATTTTATAGAAATGAAGAGAGAAGGTTTAAAAAGGTTATATATAGGGCTGGAGAGTGGTAGTGAAAAAGTGCTTTCTATACTTAATAAACCTATGAAAGTTGAAGATTTTGTTGATTTTGTAATTAATCTTAAAAACGCAGGACTTTCAATATCAATTATAGTAATAGCAGGTGTTGGAGGAAGAATGTTCTGGAATGAACATGTGAATAAAACAGCTGAAGCCATAAGTAAAATACCATTAGATAAAGATGATTTAGTTTATATTTCCCCATTAGTAAAATATAAAGATGTACCTTACACTCATATCGAAAAAGAACTAGGGTTAGGTGAGTTAAATAATGATGAAATTTTAATACAAACTAAAGAATTAAAGAGTAGAATCAAAGAAACTTTCGAAAAAGTAAATAATAGAACATTTCCATCAACAATTGCAAAATATGATCTAAAAGAATTCGTATACTAAGAGAGTTACTCCCAACTGAAGTCAAGGTAGCTCACCTTAAGGCACTAAACTTTTACGATATATTTCTGAGAAATAAGTTTTTAGTTGTAAAATTAAATAAACAAGTGAAGTGAAATTTTCATAATTACTGAAAATTCATTAGTAAGTGAATTGTTAGAGTATATGGGTAAGTATGAGAATGTTATTAATCACGGGTACTATAGCAGAGGGTTATGTTAGAAGGGAAGCTGAGATTCTTAGTAAACTGACTGGTTATAAAGTGGACGTTTTTCCTCTTCGTCTACCAGTTGCTGCATTAGCCTCTGCAAATTATATTGCGGAAGCCCTTTTAAGAGCTAATGTTAGGGATTATGATATAATAATTATTCCTGGTCTTACGAGAGGATCTGCATCGGTAATTTCGAAAAGAATTGGCATTCCTTGTGTTAAAGGACCCAGACATTTTGCAGATATATCAAAAATATTGAGCACAATAAAAATAGAGAAACTTTCGAGTGACATACCTGCTGATATAATATATGAGGGGGATGTCTCTAATGAAATTTCTCAAACATTATCCATAATAGAGAGAAGTATAGTTGAGCGAGGGTTTATAATGGCCGGTAAGGTAAAGATTCCTTCAGAACCACCACCAGTAAGGGTTATTTCTGAAGTCACTGAGGCTCACTCTTATGATAGAAACAAATTACTTCAAGAGATTATTAAGAGGATCGAAGCAGGAGCAGATATAGTAAGTGTTGGTTTTGATGCAAGTAATCCGATGCCTGATCTAGTATACTCCACAATAAGGTTTATTAAGGAAAACTATGATATCCCTATAGCTATAGATTCGATGGTAACTTCGGAAATCAAGGCTGGAATAAGTGCTGGTTCTGATATGATACTTAATTTGGATGCTGGAATAATAGATGACGTATCTTCAATACCTGGTTCTGTTGCTGTCGTCTTAATACCTACAAACATGAAGGAAAATTTTGTGCCTAGAAGTGTAGATGAAAGATTAAAACTTATTGATAATCTCTTAAGCAAGGCTCATGAGAAAAAAATAGAGAATGTGATAGTAGATCCAATAATAGAACCCCCCATAAATCCAGGCTTACTTATAGGGCTAGAGACTGCAATCGAATTGAAAAAACGAAGAATCTTACCGATAATGATGGGAATCAGTAACGTAACTGAGATGATGGATGTTGATAGTGTTGGTGTTAATGCTCTCCTTACAGTTCTTGCATATGAGCTCGGTGTTTCAGCTGTTCTTGTAGTTGAAAAAAGTCATAAATCAAAAGGATCTACAAGGGAAGTAGTAACTGCATCAAAAATGGTCACATTAGCACATGTAAGAAGAACGTATCCAAAAGACTTAGGCATAAATCTTTTAATACTTAAAGAGAAAGCAGACAAAACCGTGCCAATTAATACTAGTTCATCTGTTGAGATTTTCTCTGAGCATGGCTTCGAGCATACAAACTTAGATCCTCAAGGTTTCTTTAAAATAGGAATTGACAGAGATCGTAGTCTAATAATAGCAGTATACCAAGGTAGAAAAGGAAGTATAGTAATAAAAGGCGCCACAGCTGATGCTGTAGCCAAAAAAATTATAGACTTAGGATTAATTTCGCGATTAGATCATGCAGCCTATATAGGAATGGAGCTACAGAAGGCAGAAATTGCTTTGCGTCTAAATAAAAGTTACGTACAAGATGAACCATTTCCATTAACAGTCCCTTTAGTTTAAATAAATGTAAGTTTCGCTTGGAGGCGTAATAATGCGGCCTAGATTCTACATCAGGACAGAAACAACACTACGTTTCAGAAAATTGAGACCAAGTACTCTTTGGATTAGGCATATTTCCCGTTTATTGGATCAGAAAGTTTTCATAGTAAAACGGTGGTCAAAATGCTATTAATAGAGACAGGTTCAAGAATACATCTAGGCTTCTTTAATATAATTAATTCTTATACTGCATATGGCAGTGTTGGAATAAGCCTTAAAGAACCCTCTTATGTAATGTCTGTGAACGCGCATGATTCCATATTAATAGAGAATGACAAAAGTGAGAGAATTTTTCCAGTATGCCAACAGATAGCACGATTGTTAAATATCAAAGGGCTTAAGGTAAGAGTGTTTGAAGAAATACCGCCTCATGTAGGGTTTGGTTCAACAACACAACTTAAACTGGCATTAGGAGTATCAGCATCTAGACTTTACAATCTAAAAATGAGTGTTAGGGATTTAGCAGGTTTGATGGGGCTAGGATTTGCATCCGGTATAGGAATAGCATCGTTTGAAAATGGTGGATTTATCATAGATACTGGTAGATTCTTATCAGAGGATAAAAATATACCACCTGTAACTAGTAGTAACGACTTACCAAAGGTTATCACTAGGATAAAAATACCAACAAACTGGCGTTTCATACTAGTTACACCCTTACGTAAAAAAGGGTTTAGTGAAGATAATGAGCGTATAATAATGATGAGCCCAAAACCAATGCCATCATCAATCTCATCAGAAATTTCTAGACTCATCCTAACAGGCTTAATTCCTGCGATATTATGGGACAATCCAAAGCTTTTTGGGAAGTTTTTAACCAAAATACAATTTATGGTAGGTGAATATTTTAAACCAATTCAAGGTGGCATATTCTGTTGTGAAGAGACAGATTTCATCGTTAAAACGCTCATATCGCTTGGAGCTTACGGTGCAGGACAGAGTAGTTGGGGACCAACAGCTTACGGTATCATTGACAATGATCGATTAGCTAGCAAAATAGTAAATAAACTTAAGTATAGACTTGAAAAAAAGGATATTAATGCAAAAATAATGATAGCGAAGCCAAGAAACCATGGAGCTAAGATTAAAAATGTTTCCTATTAAAGGTACTTCAAAAATTATGAATTATTAGTTGCACAGTTTACGTGATTTTTATAATTATTTTCTTCTATCAATTCCTTAAGACTTGCCTCTTTAAATGCGTATACATTATGTGGATGTATGCTCTCAAAACTCTCGATTTCTACACGAATTACTGTGTTTAATGGAAATCCCTCATCATAGAGCTTCTTTGCAGTATTAATTATTGCGAACCTAGCTACATCTTCAGCAAATCTAGGCTTATGTATTGCATTTTTAATTAATTTATACTCATCAATTCTTTTAAGAAGGCTAATTACAGGAGAAGAGAATGAATTACGTGCAGCGTTTATAAGCCACTCAATCCTGGCTATCTTATTCTCATTATCGGTTAATGTATTTGTTACTGAAATTGTTAATCGTGCTCTTTGCGTATGCGTAGGCGTCTGTGTTATTTCAGTTTTTTCCATTTCGCTGTACGTAGCCTGAGCACATGGACACGCAGTCATTCCCTCAAGAGTTACAGAGACACATCTAACTCTATGATCATCACGATCAATACTTGATTTTATTTTCACTTCAGCAACTTCTTGAGTATCCATACCTAAGAAATTCTCATCATAAAAGAATGATGTATTGACTATGACCTCAGCTCGTGATGCATATGGATGTTTTTCGAGCAATTTCTTACCACTCCTTTCTACCATCTCTTCTAAACATGATGCACCGTTATTTCTCGCCTCATCTATAGCTTCTATGAATGCCTCAATATTTCTTGACATGTGAACACCCCGCTGTGTTGCAGGTAGATCTATGTAGGCTTCAAGTTCACAATTAAAATTCATTAAACCCTTAGGAGTATTAACAGACACTATTCGTCTAACACGCTTTACCCCAACACGATCAATTTTTATTGTAACATCAGGTATACTATTTTGCACATCATTAGTAAGCAAATTCATCACCACAATTTACAAAAATCATCCAACAATATATACATGAATGATGCGTTATCGTAAAAATCATAAAGTTTATTTTATAGTTAATCATTGAATTAAATCAGTGGGTGCTGCAGATGGTCAATGAAATTAGTGCAATATTACTACCGATTGTTAGCTTTGCAATAACATTCTTATTAACACCACTAATTATGAAGATCATGAAAAGAATTGGTAAGACAGGAGTAGATGTACACAAGTTAAACAAACCAGAAATCCCTGAATTAGGTGGAATAAGTATCATCATAGGAGTTTCACTTTCAGTAATCGTCATGTACATACTTAATGGGTCAACAATAATTATAGCATCATTACTAGCTGCATTGATAGCTGGCATAATCGGTTTATTAGATGATTTATTCGATCTGGGAGGAATTTTAAAACCAGCACTTACTATTTTTGCCTTTTTACCAATATACATCATGGGAGTTTATTATCCTAGACCAGCACTCCCATTCATACCAGGAACACGATTATTCATAATTTATCAATTACTGTTGCCATTTTCTATAACTGTTCCAGCTAATGCAGTAAATATGCTTGATGTTATAAATGGTGCAACACCACTAACCACAATCCCAGTTTTTATAGCGCTAGCCGTATCAGGGATCTTATTAGGTGGAAGAGGTATTGAAACAGTATCACTTATTGCTATAGCAAGCCTCATAGCATTCTATTATTACAATAAATATCCAGCAAAAACATTCATGGGTAATTCAGGCGATTTCTTTGTAGGAGGATTAATAGGTGCTTTAGCAGTAACAGGAAGACTCGAAATTGTTGGAATAGTAGCACTAATGCCCCATATAATGAACAGTTTTTATATCCTAAGTAGTATAAGAAGACTATCCGAACATAAAACTATAAAAGACAAACCAACAAGATTACGTGATGATGGACTTTTAGAGGCAACAGATAATCCAAAAGCAGCAATATCGCTCTTACGACTTCTGCTTATGAGAGGCCCAGAACATGAAAAAGAACTAGCTCGCTCACTTTTTATACTCTCATTACAATCATGCATACTAGCTATTATCACAGCCTACCTAACAACAGTACGTTTATGGGGTGGTTAAATGATTGCTAAAGCTACTAAAGATTTGCTAATTATAACATTCATCTCATGGCTTATGCTAATCAGTGTTAGTTTAGTAATAGCATTAATATTGCAAGAAATTCCTAAATCACCATCATTATCCGATGTCAGACCTTTCATAGGCATTGCACTAATAGGATTATGGCTATTTACATGGTTTAAACTAGTATCATCATATTTCTGGAGAACATTACGAAAAAATTATAAAAACAAGGGTTAAAATTCCTTAATCCAAACTTTACTCTCTATCGCATTTATTATCACATCTATGGGATTTTCCATTTCACGTTTAAGCATTTCCACCTTACGTTTTATATTAATCTTAACTTCATTAAGGTTATCTAAATATTCATTAAGAATAGAAGGTAATTTGCTAATATCAACACGTGTTAATACTCCTCTTGAAATCAAGTATTCTCCAATAGGGTACCTCTCTGGATATACTGAAATAGTAGGAATTCCGAGCAAAACTGCCTCCTGGCTCATAGTACCTCCCCCACCTACAAATATATCAGAAGCATTGAGTAAACTAGCTCCATCAACAACACGGTCTAAAATTATCGAAAAATCACCATAAAGATCTTTAAGGATTGGAATATCCTCTTGATATCTTGGTAAGAAGACAAAGAGTACATCATCTCGTTTTTTTACAAGATCCAGTAACATTTGTGCAGTTTCTCTCTTCATTATATTTGTCTTACCACTAAGATAGGATGCGAACCTCTCCTCGGGTCTTATCAAAACAAGCTTCTTTTTATCTCTTTTAATATTGAGAGCATCAAGAATTTTATTATCTGGTGTAAAATCTGATAACCACGCTAAGGCATCAAGACCCTTATAAGTGATAATTCTATCTCTTGAAATGCCGTAAACAAGCCACTCTTCAATAGGTATATAGGCAGGTGCAAGTAAGAGTCTTGATAATGGTAACGTGAGTCTCATAACATACTTCGAATTCACACTCTCGCTCACAGACACATGAGGTATATTTAATCCAAAAGCTACCCTAGTTAAATCTGGTGAACAAGAGGATAATGTCAAATCAGGTTTAAATTCCTCAGCTATATTAATCATTTTCTGCATACGTTCAATACTAGCTATTAGTTTTCCTTTTAGAGTTTCTCCACCATACTTACCGATAATTAATGCATCAACACCCTTTATCCTCAATAGTTCGACGGTTTCTCTATATTCACGCGATGTGATGAGCACATCATGACCGTTCTTTTTAAGCCTCCAAATGAGTGGTTTAAAAAATAATACATATTTTGGTGTAAGTATGTCAATCCATATCCTCATTTTATATTCTTACCTCTAACCCAATTATACTCGAATGTATCAGAAAATAATTTTACTATGCCTCGATTCACTGAAACATGCGGTTGGTAAAACAATGGTCGTATTTTTTGAGTTTCATCAGGAGGAACTAACATAAGAAATACTACCATCTTATCATCAAATACAGTTCCCCTGAAAGGTAATGCAGGCATTGGGCTTCTTCTGAATCTAATCCTTTCATCAAATCTTATATCCAGATCAGCTAACCTTCTTATTGAAGGATTAAGAAGCACACGAACGATTACTCCCTTATCTAGAGCCATTCTTAAATATCGTTCAACCTTAGGATACCATGAAAATGTATTCGTAGAAATCGAGATCATCTCATCAGAATCGTTAATACCCTTCACAGTCATGGCCTCCATTTCATTAAATCCAGAAAGCCTCTGCAATAAAGCCTCCCATCCGACTTTTATTCTAGATGAATTATATAGCGTACTAACCTCTTTCAAAAGCTCCTGAGATGCATCACGTACATGTTCAACTTGAGCTTCTAATGATCTAATATATTTCTTTATATATTCCTCAAGTCCCTCATTCGGCGGTACAGCATCAAACTTCTTTGGCCTCTCTAGCAATTCCTTTACTAAACCTTTATTCATTAATGATGATATTACTCCATATACTCGTTGCAAAGGTATTCCGGTTGAACGACTTAATTCATTAGCGGACAGTTTACCACGCTCTATTAAAGCTCTATATGCACGGGCCTCATAACCTGTAAGCCCCACAGTCTCCATGAGATGAATTATTTTATCCTCCATATTTCCACATTTTATTTTTTACTTAAAAGTTAAAAAACATTACTAGAAAATCATTTTTAAGTAAGCACGCGTATCATTTCCTTAGGTGAGAGTAATTATAAAAGTAGGTGTTATAGGATCCGGCTTTTGGGGGAAGAATCATATAAGAGTCTTAAAGGAAATCAACGATGCAGAACTTGTCTTTGTTGCAGATATAGATGTAAATAAAGCTGAAGAGATAAGTAAACGCTTTAACATAGAATTCTTTAGGGATTATAAAGAAGCGTTAAATAAACACGATGTTGATGCTGTGACAATATGCACACCCACATCAACACATTATGAAATAGCGGTAGATGTTATTAAAAGAGGTATAAACGTTTTAATAGAAAAACCAGTCACTGGAAACCTAGAAAAAGTACTAAAGTTATCAGAGATTGCTAAGGACACAAAAGTAAAAATTATGCCTGGTTTTATTGAAAGGTTTAACCCAGCAGTAAACTACTTAAAACAGTTAATAGATAAAGGTAAGATAGGACATATAATCACAGTAATCGCTGAACGCGTATCTAGAAGACCAGATCGCGTAAAGGATGTTGGCGTACTCTATGACCTTGGAATACATGATATAGACATTATAAGATACATCACTAATAAACAAGTAAAATCAGTATACAGCATTATAGGCAAAGTACAAGGAATGTATGAAGATTACGCATTGGTAACATTAAACTTAGAAGACAATATAACTAGTTTTATCAGTACTAATTGGCTAACACCCAGAAAAATCAGGACATTAAAAGTAACAGGAAGCGAAGGAATAATCACAATCGATTACATAACACAAGAAGTAATAATTGAAAACAACGAGGGTATGCTAAAACCATACATCGAATATTCTGAACCACTAAAACGTGAACTACAACATTTCATTAACATGATAAAGGGAGAAAAACCATTAGTTACTCTCAATGATGCAATAATCGCACTATACATAATAAATAGTGCATTAAAATCTGCCAAAACAGGGATTCCAGAAACACTACCAGAAATAAAACAATTAATATAATAACCTCAAAAAAGAGAATCATCAACTGAGCAATATTAATCAAGAATTTTTAATCCATTAAAATATAATAATAGTGCTAAGTTCTGCTTTGTTGCATAATTCTGATGTAGCTTTGATGTGTTTTTTATATAGGATTCTTGTGTGTTGATAGTTTGATGATGTTTTCTCAC
>JBMFIF010000034.1:0-18500 GCA_049976445.1 Thermoprotei archaeon
TGGTGAGAGGAAGTTTTCATACACTAACAGGTGGGTGGAGAAGTTTGTTAAGGCAAAAAGTTAATCGAAGAACTATATTGCTATCTTTGTATTAGCGTTATGAAGATAAAAATCTCTGAAAGAGGTTCTCGTGTAGAATTATCTCCTGTTGAGGAAGCTACTAAGATTGCTATAAAGAGTGGTGTGATAAATTTAGCTAGTGGTAGCCCAGATCCAAGGGTTGTACCTGTTAATGAGTTAAAAAGCATCGCTATTAAGGTATTAGAGGAGAGAGGTGTTAGTGCATTAGCTTATCCTAACGCTGGAGGTCAAGATGAACTGAAGACTGAAATTAAGAAATATATGGATAGTTTCGGAATCAGTATAGAAGATGATGAGGATGTTGTTGTGACCAGCGGTGCTCAGCATGCTTTTAAATTAATTGCTGATCTTCTTGTGGAAAAGAACAGTATTGTTATAGTTGAGAATCCTACATTTTACGAAACGTTGGCTCCGTTTAAGTTTCATGGTGCATCAGTAATTGGTGTTTCTCTTGACAATGAGGGTTTAAATATTGATGAGCTTAGAGGTTTTCTTGGTAGTAGTAAAATCAATGGCGGAATACTATATGTTATACCTACTTGTCATAATCCTACTGGCATAACTATGAGCATTGAACGTAGAAAGGAGCTTATAGAAATAGCTTCGCAGTATGATCTTCTAGTTATTGAGGATGACCCGTATAGGCCTATTGCTGTTGATACGCCTCCTCCACTCAAAAAATTTGATCAGGAGGGTAGAGTATTGTACGTTGGTAGTTTTAGTAAAATTTTGGCACCTGGTTTACGTATTGGATGGATATATGGTTCTAAATTAATTCTAGATAAATTGGCACTTCTTGAACAACTTGATTTTGCTGTTTCGACTTTTACTCAGTATGTTGTTGTTGAGGCTTTACGTTCTGGCTTAATAAGTAGGTTGATTCCAAAATTAACTAATCATTACAAATCTAAAATGCATATTATGTATGAGTCATTAGAAAATTATATGCCTAGTAATGTTAAATGGATTAACTCTGCGAGAGGTTTCTTTCTTTTAGTTAGAGTAACTGGAGTTGACATGGAAGGATTATTAACTAAAGCGATTGATCATGGTGTTGTTTATGTTCCTGCTCGCCGATTCTTTACAAATGGTAAACATTCTGATGCTATCAGGTTGAGTGTAAGCTTATCTAATGAAGAGAATATTAAGAAAGGTGTTTGGTTATTATCATCTTTAATAAAAAGTGTTCATTAAATCTTAGCTTTATCGGCACCAAAAGATTTTACCATGAATTATTGTACATCTTACATTTAAATCATTATCAAGTATTACTAAATTTGCTTCCTTACCTATTTCTATTTTACCTATGTTTGGACTTTTAAGAATTTCAGCTGGTACTAATGTTGACATGAGAATGCTATACCTTAGAGGTAATCCTATTTTTACCATGTTTTTTACTGCGTTATCTATAGTGAGCGTACTACCAGCTATTGTTCCATCTGGAAGTGTTGCTTTTCTGTTTATTACTGTTATTGCATACTGACCAAGCTGATATTTACCATCAGGTAATCCAGCAGCTTCTATAGCATCTGTTATTAGAACTATTTTATCTAAAGGCTTCGTTTTTATAATTAGTTTTAAAGTTTCTGGGTGAATGTGTATAAAATCTGAAATTATTTCTACATAGACCTCGTCATTAGTTAATGCAAATCCTGGCAAACCTGGTTCTCTATGATGAAATTCTCTCATAGCATTAAAAAGATGTGTTACAAGTTTAGCACCAGCATTAAAACCTTTTTTCGCTTCATCAAATGTTGCGTCGCTATGACCCATTGATATTATCACATCATTTTTAGATGCCTCGCTGATTAATTCATAAGCTCCCTCTAATTCAGGCGCAATAGTAAGTCGAAAAGGCATTTCCTTTCTTAGATTTATATATTCATGTAATTCATTCAGATCAGGCTTTCTTATATGTTCAATGGGTTGTGCGCCCTTTTTCTTAGGATTTATAAAAGGTCCTTCTAAATGCGCCCCAAGAACCCTTGCTCCTTCATTTTCTGTTTTCCATAATTCATATACTATCTGTATAAATCGACGAAAGCGATCTTTCGGAGAACAGATAGCAGTAGGCATAAATCCTGTAATACCATATTTAGGTAGTATTTTGCTCATGTTTTTTATACCATAATAATCATCTCTAGTCGCATCAAAACCTTCAGCACCATGAATGTGGATATCAATAAAGCCTGGTGTAACTATCATATTTTTTGCATCGAGAAAATCTTTAGGAATTTCACCCGAAAATGGTCTTATGTCTGCTATAATCTTTTCATCAAATTCTATAATGATATTATTTATCTCCTCCTTTGGTGTAATTAGTTTACCAGCAACTATACCTTTAATTGTTTTCATATCAATAACTTATATAATATGCTTAGTAAATAAAACAATCGTATCTATCTACAAGAGCTACGACTTTATTTTAAGATAAAAATTTAGCTTTCCAGATACTGGACACTCTTTTGCTTCTGAAGATCAAGGTTTACTGTCCGTAGGTTTGAACGTTATTCCTCTTCCCTTATGGGTTATGAAAAATACCATATAACACACAAAACAAGTAAGCATTATACTCTTAGTCATAATCACAAAAACGTTCAAGTCAGCATTAATCCTTATACATGAGGTATTATCGGTGATTAGCTATGTTTGAAAGCATTTAAATTGATCCTAATGACTAGGTGTGGGCAACTCAAAATTAGCTATGCAGTATCCGTAATCTTAAGAGCCTTTATGACAAATCAAAAGTTGATACAAAGAAACAGAAACACAGCATCTGTAAAAGCTAAAGTGAAGAATATGGAAAAACTAGAGCAATCGAAACAGGTTAATAGTATAAAAAATGAAAAGAGCAAAGTATTAGAAACACAATCCTTTTCTTCTTAAGGTTAAGAAATTATGGAATTCCATTGCTTTCTCTAAATTCCTAGATAATGTTATATTTTGGTGATATAAGTTAAAAATCGTGCCATAAACATGAATAAAAATATTAACGAGATCATATTGAGTCTAATACCATTTTATTTTTATGTGGAATTAACATGGATCAAAATTGGTTTAGACGTTAGGATTGTTCATATTACTGATACTCATATTCGCAAGTATAGTTTTATTGAGAATGAAATTGTTAGTCTGATTAAAAAAATAAAACCTGATATTATAGTTCATACTGGCGATATTGTAGATGAGAAGGGAGATTTGGATGCGTGTAAAAAATTTCTTTCCAATATTGACGCAAAGTATAAGATTGCTGTTTTAGGAAATCATGATTACTGGAGAGGTATAAAAGAGGTAATTCGTTGTGTTGAAGAATGTGATTTTATTGTTCTTAGTGATGAAAAGATTAATCTAATGGGTATTACGTTTACGGGGATTGATTGGGATGACGATGAAAATTGGAGTTCTCATGTGTCAAAAATATCACCAAGTGGTTTAATTTTGGCACATAGTCCTGACGTGGCTCCTTTTGTAAATAGTGGATTCATATTGGCGGGGCATACTCATGGAGGTGTAGCATTTTCACAAAGATTTACGTTACATACTAATTCAAAATTTGGTTTTTCAAGAGGTATGTATAAAATACAAAATGCATTTTTGTATGTGTCTAGAGGATTAGGTTATGTTATTTTACCTGTACGACCTTTTTCTATACCAGAGATAGTAATACTTTATTAAAATTAATACTTTAATATGAGTTTTATTAATCACGTCCTATTGTATTGAATATAACTTACTAAAATATTCATTAATTAATGACCTTAGATAGTTTTCATCTATTTTTCCTAATGGTGTTTCTACCTCGGTTATTCTTTTTGGTATCCTCAGTATTTTTGGATCAAAACCTTCTCTGATCTTAAATTCATATTTCATGCGTAGTATATCAAGTCCTTTTTGTTTTAATAACGTTGTGTCCATATTTAATCCTACTACTGAAAGGGCTTCTTTAACTATTTTTTCATCATAAATTCCTCTTGCAAAAAGACATATAACTAAGCTAGTTAATATTTGTCTCCAGATTTCTTCATTAAGTATTGCTGATGCTCCTTCTTCTGGACTAGGTATCGTGCGTGTTTTCACATTCTTTTCATCGAAACTATAACCTGCACTATCAAGGTGACTGTGACGAGCTCCGGTGAGTAATGTACCATAAAATAGAGGACCTGTATGATAGCCTGCCATTTCATTTGAACCAAAAGCTAAAGCAAATTCTTTTCCTCCATATATTGATGAAGCATATTCAACACCTCTAGCTAATGTTTTGTAAAAATCGTTTATCTGATTAACGATGAATCTTACTGCTTTGATGTACGTTTGATAATCCCCCCATTCAAGCTTTAAATTATTTGTTTCTTTTTCACTAATTAATCCTTTTTTGAACATCTCTGTTGACCATGCAAGAACAACACCAGTACTTATCGCATCTAATCCTTGGATTTCAACTTCGTCGATTAATTTTAACAGCCCTTCAGGATTTCCTATTCCTAACATTGAACCTAAAGAATAGATAAGTTCATAATCATATGAGATCATAGTTGTCTTGTAAAAATATGGTTCATCTTCATATGGTTCTCTTAATGCTGCGATATGGATGCACGCTGTTGGACAATGCCCGCATGCAACTCTTCTCCCCAAGTATTTTTCGGTTAATGTTTCACCAGAGATCTCTTCAGCTTTGTCAAAATATGATGAAGTCAGATTCATAGTTGGCAATGCTTTCATAAGGTTCAATGGATTTACGTTTGCAGGTGTTCCTAAATCATGATACTTTTTCATGGCCGGCGATTTCACTGAAAGATTATAGATTGTATCATAAATTTCACGATATTTTTTCATGTCATTAACTTTGATAGTGCTACTGCCAGAAATTACAATAGCTTTTAATTTTTTACTTCCGAAAACTGCTCCTAATCCTAGACGTCCGAAGTGTCTATAGGTTTCTGTTATTACTGATGCATATCTAATAAGATTCTCCCCTGCTCTACCTATCCTCATAATAGTTCTAAAACCAGGATTCGGCTCTAGCTCTCTTAGCACTCTACCGACCGTAAAACTACTTCTTACTCCCCAAAGTGCTGAAGCGTCTCTAAAATAAACTTTGTTATCATATATTGAGAGATAAACTGGATATTCACTCGCACCTTTGATCACAATTGCACCATAACCCGCCATTCTTATAGCTACTGCACTTCTTCCACCTGCATGACTTTCTCCAAGATTTCCAGTTAAAGGCGACTTGAACATTGCTACTGTCTTTGATGCAAGAGGAAATAAGCCTGTGAGAGGACCAATAGCAAATATAATAGGATTTTCAGGGCCTAATGGATCGGCTCCTTTTGGACACTCCTCTAATAATATCTTTGATGCAACACCAACACCACCAATGTAATTTTCAAACAAATCTTTTCTATCTTCTATAAGAAATGTCTTTCTAGTTAGGTCGACATACAAGACTTTTGCAGGAAGGTTCATGCAGATATGACCTCCATTTTAAGCACACCATGAGGACAATAATTAGTACAATAACCACAGTGCACGCATATTTCCGGTTTATTAGATTCATAATCCCAAAATACTGCACCAAACGGACATGCTTTAATACACAATCCGCATCCAATACATTTTGACTGATCTAATATTACACCTCCACCTTTTCTAAGTCGTAATGCTTCTGTTGGACATACTTTAGCACATGGAGGATCAGGGCATGCTCTACATACTACAACAGTAAATCCATGCTCTATTCCTCCAACTGATCTAACTTGTATTGAGCTCCTAGCTAAACCTCCAATTCCAAATCTTCGATTACAAGCGAACATACATAATTGACAACCAACACATCTGTTTGCATCAACAACAGCTAATCTATTTATCATGAATTAAATATATATTATGTTCTTTAAATATTTTTCGTGATTATAGTTATTCGATTAACCTTTGTTGTGAATGAATTTTTTGATGAGTATGTCGTATGGATTAATCTTCTTCACTAAAACTTTTAAGGTCATGAATAAACGAAGCATGATCCCTAAAATTCCAAACAAATATGCCAAAAATTGACCGAATAACTATAATTAGATGAGTTCACGAGCATTTATCTTTTATTAGTACTGAACTAAAACGATGCTTTTATTAGTTTGATAAAATTTTTCAGTCTGAAAATGCTTTCAATATTAGAAATAATCACGATAATGATTGTATTGCTCATAGTATTTTTTATCTTGTTATTAGCAGTTAGATCTACACCATTTATCAGAGCTGGATTTGGTGTCATACAATTAATTGTTGGTTTACTAATTATTATATTAATTTTTAAGTTTCTTAAATTTTTAATGATACTAGCGTTGGCGCTTATTTTTACAGGTATATTTTTGATGATATCATTAAAGAAAAAATAGGATAGGTTTTTCTTTGTTCTAAGCAGATACTTCAATTATGAATCTTATTTAATAATTAGTTTTTATAGTGAGATATGTTGCTGAATAGTTCTCATATTTATATTTATTAACTGGTTTAATTGCAATGATTAGATTTGTTATTTCTGGATATTTTGAATAAAGTTTTCTCTTTGTTCTCATGACTATTTTATGCGCGTCTCTAAGTGTTATTAATGGATCAATTTCTAATATTATTGTTCCCATGATAAATGAACCTGCTCTTTTGAGCATTATTTTTGCTACTTTTGTTCCAGAGATTTCTTCAACTGTTTTTATAATGTCTATGACTTTTTCCTCTGGTGGTGTAGCATCCAAAAGTGATAAAAAAGATTCTTTTAATATATGCATGATATCTATAATTATGTAAAGTGTTATTATTAAGAGTATTACTAATTGAAATGCTAATATGTTTGTGATGATTTCTACTAATGCTCCTATAAAAGCTGCTAATGTGATATAAGCGTCAATCTTAGCATGTGAAGCATCTGCTAAAAGTGATGATGACTTTGATTTTTTAGCCCATTTTATTTCGTATCTATACATACTATATGATGTTGATGCCCCAATTAATAACAAGAGCAATGCGTATAACGGTGTTTTAGATGGGTTTAAAATTGTCTGAGTAATTATCATTATTATGAAATAGATGGTTATAAATGCTATAAATAATGATGCTAGATTTTCGATTTTATAGAGACCCCATGGAAACTTAGATGAAAATCGTTTCTTAAACGTTATATAGATTGATAGCGCAGTAGCAAAGCTCATCACAGCATCTAAAAAGCTGTGCATTGCATCTGCAAATATTATACTTGAATAACCCATTATTATCATCATTAGCGGTTCGATTATGGCAAATATAATCGAAAATAGTCCAGCTGTCAGAGCAGCTTTGAATGCCTTTTCTCTATTCCTTATTATAGTGACATGCATAAAGATCACCCCTTAATGAGAGTACAATGAGAAAATGACCTATTCTAGCTATTTTTTAAGTGGTTAAAATACTTTTAGATATGATCCGATTATTGCAAAGATTCTCTTCAGTAAGAAGATGAGTTATTATAAGCTTAGTTTTTAATTTTATAACTGAAAATTTCATTTTTAATTAATAAAATTCTTAAAAGTTTTGATAAAAAAAAGTTCTAATTAAAATTAAATTATATAAAAAGATGCCCTATTTTATAAGTATTTATATTTAAATAATTTTAGTCATGATTTGTTTATTGCTGTTAAAGCTTCTTCTATTTTGGCTAGAATGTATTGTAACCACTCATTTCTGTCGCTCTTAGAGATAATTTCTGGAGGTAATCTACCTCCTGCTATAAATTGATGTCCTCCTCCATTAAAGTATTCAGCAATCTTATTACATAATATATTTGTTCCTTCGCGCCTTTTTATAGTTAATGTTCCTTTTTCATGTACAATAATGCTTATATCTGCATTTGTTTTTTGATCGATAACATCCAGTGCATCTGATGATGCTAATAGATCATGCGCAAATCCGATAGCGATCTTATACTCTTTTATAGTGCTTGTTATTATATTGGATGAAAGTTTTTTGATTGCATCATTCTTTTCTATTATATATTGTTCCCATTCTTTTTGCATTGTATAATCCCAAAATATTCCTTGAGCCAATTTTTGTGCTAATTGTACTAGTAATTCATCATTTTTAAGATAGTTATAATATGCTATAATGTCTTTAAGTAGTTCAGTTATTGTGTAGAGGTTTAAATGGAAATCAGAATCTCTGGCTATTGATGCTAACATATTACATATTTCATCATTGCAGAAAGTAATATTCATAATTTCTGTTGCACATTTAGAAGTATCAATAATTAGTTTTGCGTATTTTGACATCTCATGTTTTAAATCATCGGGCCATTGATGATGATCCACCCAAATTATGTTCCATCCTTTTTGTTTTAATTCTTTTAGTTCTTCAATTATTATAGGACTAGTGCTTCTATTGACACCAATATCTGAAATTATTATGTTTCCATGTTCACTTGTATATGATATTTCTTTCATTGCTTTAACCATCTTAAATGTCTCTTCTTCACCGTAATTAGTAAAGTAGACTTTAGTTTCCTTATTGCTTCTAAGATATACTGCAGCGCTCATTATCCCATCACAATCTTTTCTATGAGAAAATATATAGCTCACAGTAATTACAAAAATGCCGTATTTTATAAGTTTATATTATGTTCATTTTTTCATATAATAAAAAATAAGACGTTGTGATGATTAGATCAATGGTGTTTCCAAATACTTTTCTTCTAAATACTGTAAGAAGTAGTGTGGGTTTATCTCTTCTCCTATCACTTTTTTAAGTAGTTCTTTAGGTGGATATGTGGATCCCCATTTATGTATCTTATCTTTTAACCAATCTTTAATACTCGTAAATTTAAGATTCGCTATCTGATCGTAAAGGTCTGGAATATCCTTTAGCATATGTGCACGTAATTGTGCTGCTACGACGTTACCTATCGTGTATGTTGGAAAATAACCTACAGAACCTTGACTCCAATGTATATCTTGTAATACTCCTTCAGAATAAGTTTTAGGTTTGATTCCTAAGTATTTTTCCATGTTTTCATTCCACAACTCTGGTACATCAGAAACTTTAATTTCATTATTCAAAAGTAGTTTCTCTATTTCAAATCTTACAAGTATGTGTAAATTATATGTTACCTCATCAGCATCAACTCTTATAAGACTAGGTTTTACTGTATTAAAGTACAAATATAAATCATTAGCTGAGAATTTTGAAAGAAAGTCAAGATGTTTAGCAAGTATTGGATACACGGCTTTAGAAAATTGTTTACTGCGTCCTATCATGTTTTCCCAGAACCTTGATTGGGATTCGTGTATACCTAAGGATACGCCACCTGCTAATGGTGTGGCTATAAATGCTTCATTGTTTTGGAGTTCATACAGGGCATGACCGTATTCATGAATTAATGAAAATAATGCTGACTTAAAATCTTTGCCTTCATATCTAGTTGTTACTCTTACATCTCTTATGCCTATACCTATAGTAAATGGATGTGCTGACGTATCAATCCTGAATCTTTTAGGGTCATAGCCTAAAATTGTTGCTAATTCTTTTGTAACGTTTCTCATAATGTCAGTACTGTATGTGACGTCTTCTAATGGATGCTTTTGTAAGTAATTTTTTCTTTCTAATACAGTCTCTAAAACTTTTTTTGATGTAGGAACTATTGAATCAAATATTGAAGATACATCTCTACTTGTTAATCCTTCTTCATAAAGGTCTAATAATGCATCATAAGGGTGTTCTTTATAACCTAGATGTTCGGCAATTTCTCTTGATAATACCATTATTTTTTCTAAATATGGTTGGAATGTTTGAAAATCATTTTTTATTTTCGCATTTTTCCATATAACTACTGATTCTTGAGTGACTTTTGAAAATTCTTCTAACAATTTTGGTGGTATACTTTTGTAAATTTTTATTGATCTCTTTAGCACTCTAACAACACCACTCTCAAAATCATTAAGATCACGGATTTCGTCGGCTTTATCTATTAGAGATATGAAATCAGGATCAAGGATTAATTTTTGTTTGAGAAGATTTAACTGGCTTACTGAAATACTTCGTTCTTCAATACCTGATTCTGGCATGTAAGTTTCAACATCCCATTTTAATACCGCTAAAGCATGTCCTATTGACCAAATGGTTTTATATTTCTCCAGTATATCTAACACTATTTTATTTTGAAACAACGCGTCCGACATATTGACTAATATTACGCGTATCTTCCTAATATTCTTAGTATTTTAAAATTGATATAATTATAGAACAATAACTATTAATCTGTGAAGTGATAAAATTAAATTATGAACTCTCTTGAAATGCGAAAAATATTACTGGATACATTAAACGAAGCATTAAGTTATATGGATCCTGCCAACCTAATTAAAAATTCTGTAAAAATTTCTGATAACAAATTTATTGTTAATAATCTAGAACTTAATTTACATAAGATTAAAAGAATATTTGTTGTTGGAGGAGGTAAAGCTGTTGGAAGAATGGCATTTGGAATCGAAAGTATTCTTAATGACAGAATTAATAATGGATTAATAATTGTCCCCTATGGTTCTAATATTCCTACGTTAAGGCATATTAAGGTCGTAGAGGCTCGTCATCCAATTCCTGATCAAAATGGTGTTAATGGTGTTAGAATGATGTTAGAGTTACTGAAAACGTTAGATGAAGATGACCTTGTTATTGTATTAATTTCTGGTGGTGGTTCTGCATTAATGCCTCTACCTGTTGATGGTATTACATTAGAGGAGAAAAGTAACTTAATTAAGTCGTTAATGTTACGTGGTGCTGATATAAGAGAGCTTAATACTGTTCGCAAACATTTATCAAGGATAAAAGGAGGACAGCTTGCACGATATCTCTATCCTGCGAATGTTCTTAGTCTTATCATTTCAGATGTAGTAGAAAATCCATTAGATGTAATAGCATCTGGTCCAACAGCACCAGACCCAACAACTTTTTCTGATGCTATCAATGTGTTAAAGCGATATAACCTATGGGAAGGTATCACAGAGAATGTAAAAGATGTCTTATTAAAAGGTGTTAGGGGAGAGATTCCTGAAACGCCAAAACCTGGCGATCCAATTTTTGAGAATGTTAATAATATCATAATTGCTGATAATAGTTATGCATGTAAAGTTGTTGTTAAAATATTAGAGAAAAAAGGTATACATAGTGTTTATCTCTCATCAAGTGTTGAAGGGGAAGCTCGCTATGTTGGTTCTGTTATAGGTGATATAGTGAAGGGGATAGGAAAAGGTGAAACATCACTTAAGAGACCTCTTGGTTTAGTTATTGGTGGTGAAACTACTGTTACTGTTAGAGGTAGTGGTGTTGGTGGTAGGAATCAGGAATTGTGCTTGAGTGCTGCATTCCGTATTAGAGGTTTAAAAAATGTTGTTCTTGCTTCAATTGGTACTGATGGTATTGATGGTGTGACTGATGCTGCTGGTGCAATTGTGGATGGTGATACTATTGATAAAGGATTAACATTAGGTCTTGATCCTAGTAAGTATTTAGAGAATAATGACACATATACCTTTTTTAAGAACCTTGGTGATTTAGTAATAACTGGCCCTACTGGGAATAATATGAATGATGTTATTGTATCACTAATCTTTTAGTTTAAGCATTTAAGTTAAGTCCTCTTGGGTGTGTCATTTATTTGATTAGTGAAAATAAGGTAGGGTTAAGGATTGCTAAAAGAGACTGAAAATAGAGAGAACAACCTCTCATCTAACGATCAATTTCATATAAATGACAAAAACAAAGGGACTTAACTTAAATATGTGTAAATACTAACTTTATGTGAGGATTATGGCTATACAGGTATCTAAAGAGGATGTATTAGAAGCATTTAAAGAGATTGTTGATCCTGAACTGGGACTTAACATTGTAGATTTAGGCATTATTTATGATGTGAATATTGATGGTAGTAAAGTAATTATAAAAATGACATTTACTACACCTAGATGTCCTTTTTCCTTTATGATTTTTAAACAAGTTAGGGATGTTCTTAAAAAGCTTGGTTTTACTGATATTAAGGTTAATATTGTTTTTGATCCACCGTGGAATCCTTCTATGATAAATCCTGCTGTTAAGAATAGAGTACGCAGTTCACCTTGGACAAAGTACTAGATTTTTGTGATTTCTCAATGTATTTCTGCTAAATCTTTTTATTCTAGTCACGATGATAAATATGCGGTGAAGGGGTTGAGTTACAGACCAGAAGAAGCTGGAGCAATAAAAGAGGGTTCATATGTTATAATAGATGATACACCGTGTAGAGTTGTTGAAGTTGAAAAATCAAAAACTGGTAAACATGGATCTGCAAAGGTCAGAATTGTAGGAATAAGCTTATTTGATGGATCGAAGCATACATTGACCTTACCGGCTGGATCAACAGTACAAGTTCCTATTGTTGAGAAAAAGCCTGCTCAAGTTACTGCTGTTCTTGGTGATACAGTTCAGCTCATGGATTTGACTAATTATCAAACATATGAAGTATTAATGCCTACTGATGACGAGCTTAAATCTAAAATAGCACCCGGTGTGGAAGTAGAAGTATGGGAAGTAATGAATAAGCGTTTTATAGCTAGAACTAAATAAGCTATAATGTACTAAAAACGTCTAGGTTGAAATCTTGTTCTTTCTTCTAATGTAGCTTGTACACCTTTTGCAAATAATATATGAGCATCCTCGCCTTTTATTTCTCTTATTATTTTCTCAGTAAGTAATTTTATTGGATCACTCACATCAGTTCGCTTTTTTAAATCTTCAAAATTTTGAAATGGTGATTTTGCTCTTTCTTCAAGTATTCTTGCTACTGTTTTTTTACCTATGCCAGGAATTGTTTCTAATGCGTGCATTCTAGGAGAAATTGGTCCAGCTGTATTAAAGAATGTTAAAAAATCCTTTTCTCTAAGCTTTATTATAGTCATTATCGCATTTTCAAGTTCAGTCTTAGCATTCAACGAAAGCTCGTCATAAATGAAACGCCTGCCAACCTTTCTTATTTTATCACTTCCTCTTCCTATAAATACGATTTCTCCTATACTTAGTTGAACTGCGGGCCATGGAATTAACTCAAAGAGAGTAAAATAATCACGTCCTATGCCCTGCACTAATGCTTCTAAATCCTCTCTAAATCGGGTTTGCATCTTTCGTAAAAGATGCCTGGGTACATAGTCTAAAATATATGCAAAGTCTTCAAAATACCTTCTTTCAAATGGTACATTCATGAAATATGCATCTCCAAATCAAAAAATTAACCTGTGGATTGCAAAGAAGTTTCTTGTGACTTAAGTTTATTTTCATTCAATAATTTAAGAATCTGAGTTATTTCATCTTTTGAGAGCAACTTCTCAGGTGGTATTAACGTTCTTAGCTCTTCAACTGTTTCAGGGCAAATATTAACTATTTGTACCGCAGTTTCATGAGAGAGCTTAAACTTATTTTTTAATGTTTCTACTATTAGCTTTGCTTTTTCTACATCAAATTTACTAAATTCAGAGAGATTCTTATATGTGATGTTTTGCAAATCTATCGCATTACCTTCTTTTATTCTAGCTTCTAGTAATGCTTTTGCTTCTGGTATTGAGATTATGGTACTTTCTATTATGTTCATCCGTCCCGCCAATATATCTTTAGTGTATTAAGTTTATAAAGATTACAGGGTTAGAGATGGTGTGGTGATAGTTAGTGAAACACTCTAAAGGATATAGAACACGTAGTAGAAATTTGTTCTCAGCCGAGAGAGCTAGAAAAGGGCTTTCTGTTTATTTAAGGAAATACGAAATAGGGAATAGAGTACACATTAATATAAATCCTGCATCTTTGACCACAGCTCCTCATAGAAGATTTCAAGGCTTAACTGGTATTATTATTGGGAAAAGAGGACACGCTTATATAATAAGAGTAAATCTCGGTAACGAAGAACGAACAGTAATAACTACCCCAGAACATCTAGAACCTGCAGGCTAGTTTTTAAAATTTTTATTAAAAACATATAGGACTGATGCTTTGTTGCATAATTGTGTGTGGTTTTGTTGTAGTTTGAAAAATGGAGGCTGTCCATTTGGTATGTAATGGTGATGTTGTGGTTGATGGCTTCTCTGGACAGTTTCCATAATAAGAATCAAAAGATCTGAATAATGCTCATATAACTTCTCTTCCTGCACCAAATAACGAAGCATTCGTTTATTTAATATTCCTTTATTGTTCTATATCTTTAGGAGTTCTTTTGTTATTGTTGTAGCTATCATATTAGCTAAACGCAGAGGTTCCGGAAGCTTTCCTCCTAAGCCTGTATTTTTAATGATTTCTATTGTTAAATAATCATTTAGACCAAGGGAGTAACTGTATATTGGTTTGCTTTTTTCTGTTTGTTTTATCTCTATTAATGGTTGTGTTTTTTCTATTATTTTCCATCTATTTTCCCAGTCTGGAAAATGTTTCATCAGTGCATCTTTTATGCTTGACATTGATGGTTTTCTATCAACAACTATTATGATTGGTATATTGAGGTTATTGTTAATTTTAAATGGATCGGCGATGTTAAATCCTGCGAAGGAGATACCACTAAGAAATATTATATCAGGTTTTATTGGAGACTTTTTAACAATTTTTATTATGATATCTGTGGCTTCATTACCATCTACAGTAATTAGTTCTGATCCGATCCATTCTAATTTCATATTGGTTAATAAAACACCTACTAATAATGTTTTAAAAGTTTTTTTCTTTATTTTTACAAAAGAAGGGAACGCTCCATCGTCTATCCCAAGCAGATGTTCAGCATGATAATTAATGTTAGATGAGAATTGCGAGTCTTGGATCATCTTTTATACCTTCTATCATAGCTTTTTCGTTGATTGATAATGTTACATATTTAGTTCTTCCATATCGTCCTTTGCTCATTAATCTTGCTTGAACTAAACCGATCATATCTAACTCACTTATTATATCACTAATTCTTCTTTGTGTTAGAGGATCTAAATTCATGCGCTGCACTAATTTAGAATACATCTCATACACTTCACCTGTCGATGCTGAAATTCCTTGTTTCCAAAGTAAGTAAATACTTATAAGTACAAGTTTTGAATGTAATGGCAATGTTTTTATTACTTCAACTGTTTTATCTTTTTCAATATCTTTTAATGCCAGTTTAACATGCCGCTCAGTAACTTTTGTTGAACCTTCGCGCTCTGCTATTTCGCCTGCTACTCTGAGAAGATCAAGTGCTCTTCTTGCATCCCCATGTTCTCTTGCAGCTAATGATGCGCATAATGATATTACTCCAGAATCTAGTACGTTTGGTTGAAATGCTAGCTCTGCTCTTTCTCTTAGTATATCCTCTAATTCAAATGCATTATAAGGTGGAAAAACTAGCTCTTCTTCCCCTAAACTGCTTTTTACTCTTGGATCTAAATAATCTCTTAAGTTAAGACTGTTTGTGATCCCTATTATAGTAACTTTTGACTTGGTAAGTTCTGAGTTTATCCGTGTAAGTCTGTAAAGCAATTCATCACCACTCTTATCTATCAGTTGATCTATTTCATCCAATGCTACTACGAATAAAGCTTCATTTTTTTCAAGAACATTTATGAATCTATCATAAAGTTCTGCTACAGAGAGTCCTGTGAAAGGTACTTCAACACCAAGCACTCCAAGTAATGCTCTCAATATTCTATAATTAGTATTTTCTGTTCTACAATTCACTATTGCAGTTATAACTTTTACAATATCACTTTGATTATAAAGGAACGTTTCTAGTGTAGTAGCATTATTATATCCCCATTTTCTTTCAAGCCACTTTAAAACATGTTTAGTAACAGCTGTTTTTCCAGTTCCTGTATAACCATATATGAATACATTCGATGGTCTCGCACCCTTCGCTATTGGCGAGAGTAATATTTCTGCTAGACGCAAAATCTGATTTTCACGATGAGGAAGATTTTCAGGTAAATAATCAGGTCTCAGTTTTTCTCTATCCTTAAATATGTTAGCCTTAGAGAGCTTCTTCAATAGATCCTCTATACTTGTAGATGTAGACATTGTTACCCATTTTCTAGTAGAAATCAAGGTATAAAACCTTAATTTCTACTAAATATCAAATGAAACTACTTAATCTTCTTAAAAATATGTTTATTAAAAATAAATTTTTTAAGTCTAATAGAGCAATATATTGTTTATTTAAAATTATTTTTATGATTAATTTATAGATTTTTAACATAAGTTTTTTATTAAATATTCGAACTTGTCACCATGGCCTATTTTTTAAACCTACTATATAGGCTAGAATATTTGTTGTAATATGAAGGATAAAAGTTATTATAAGCATGATAAAGATAAGTTCTAAATTGATCCAGTTAGGTAATCCTATTGTTACCCAAACTAAAAGTAATGCTACGATAATAAAGCCTATTTGATCTATAATAGGAAATGGTGCACCACGTTCCATTTTTAATCGTCTCTTAATGAAAGAACCTATTATATCACCTGTCATAGCACCTATCGATAACAATAAGTATTCAATAGGATTTTTATACAGATAGGGTATAAGAAAATTTATGATTAATCCAGTAACGGAACCAACCATTACTCCACTTATAAATCCTTCAATGCTTTTTCCATCACCTAGTAGTCTTTGACCATCCCACACAATAATTCCTTTATCTATTGGTGTGGTTTTTCCATTAAGCAATTTATATACTACTACTGGTGTTCCATTAGCAGTATATGCTGGAAAAATATATATAATCGATAACATTATGTCAGTTATATTCAATGTGTTCACCTGTTTCAGCTTTTCTTATAGCTTCAGAAAGACGAACTGCCTGTGTTGTTTCTGGAACATCATGAGTCCTTACAACATTCACACCCTTAAGAACCACTATCGATGTTGCCGCAATAGAACCAATTAATCTATCTTCAGGTCTTTCTATAGAAAGTATTTTGCCGATAAATGACTTTCTTGAAATTCCTATACATATTGGTTTTTTAAGTTCTGTTAATTGGTTAATATTTGCTATGACATTAAGATCCCACTCATACCATGGTATTTCAGGATACCTAAAGAAACCTATCCCAGGGTCTACTACAATTTTATTTTCATCGATATCAAATTTTCTAGTAAGATCTAGACTTTCTTTTAGCGCATTAATTACTCTTTGTATAGGAGTACCTGGTCTTGGCTGTCTTTCATGAGCTACTAAAATTAATGATACATCGTATTCTTTTACTATATGTACCATTTCCGGATCATACTTTAAGCCTGATACATCATTGATTACATCAGCTCCGACTTCTATAGCTTTTTCAGCTACACGACTTCTCTGCGTATCGACAGATACCGTAATTTTGATATTATCCTTTATTGCTTTTATAGCTTCAACAACGCGTCTTTTTTCTTCATCTTCGTCAATCCACGTGGAAAGATAAGGAGCAGTACTCATTCCACCAACATCTATTATATCTGCTCCATTCCTAACCATGGAAATAGCAGTTTCAATTATATCATCGATACTAGTCCTTACAGAACCTTTATAAAAAGATTCTGGACTCACATTTATTACTCCCATAATCCTAACTGGTTGATTTTCACCTACATGAAGTTTTCCTAAACGTGCTAACCGTTTCATCAATTAATAGTAAAAACTGTTCGTATTAATATTTTACTACTATGCATAACTGACTTCCTTATATAACATATTAGTCAGTTCTGTGCTTACAGAACTGACCGGGGTGTAGGCCGTTGACCTCCATGAGCACGAAGCTCGTCAGAAAGCTCAGCCCCTCCAAATTCGTACCGGAAGTTGAGCATGAAACTCGAATAAAACATAAGGGTGAAAGGACGTTAGAGGAAAGAAGAGCGATCAGAACGACACCAAAAAGCTCACGGAGCTAGTGAATATGAGCGTTGAGTTCGTGATGGACGAGGCCAGGGAATTGACGAGCCAATGGGAGTTCGTGGTGAAGAACATCATCAGGGTCAAGAACAGGTTAGAGACCTAACATTGTGGGCTCGACCCGACCGTCGAGAGGAGCGATAAGAGTGTGATCTCCAAAGGTATCTCTAGGAGGGGTGATGCGATGTTGAGGAGGGTATTCTATCTGGCGGCACTGTCTGCTGTCCAGTGATCAGACATTTCTATGAGGGGCGCAAGGGTCGGCTCAAAGGGAGGAAGTTGATCGTGGCCTGTGCTAGGAAGCTCGCTGTTATCACTTGGGCGACACTGTACTATAATGAACCCTTCAGTGTCGATCAGTAAGCAACGAGCCCTTCAGTGCCGACTAGTGAGCGAGGGGTAGGACGTTTGTGTAGGTAGTGTGCATTATGCTTGATTTTTAGGTGCTTTGCTGCATAATTTTGATGTGGTTTTGGTGTGTTTTTTATGTATAGGATTCTTGTG
>JBMFIF010000035.1:0-18357 GCA_049976445.1 Thermoprotei archaeon
GTGTTGTGTGTGAGAGGGCTCGTGAGTTGGGTGTTGTGTTTGTTTATCTTCCCCCGTATTCTCCTGATTTGAACCCTATTGAGTTTGGTTGGAGGGATTTGAAGAGGGAGTTGTCTAGGTTTTTGGGCTTTGATGAAATGGTTGGTTCTTGTGTGTCCGTTGGTTTGAGGCTTTTTGGTGAGAGGAAGTTTTCATACACTAACAGGTGGGTGGAGAAGTTTGTTAAGGCAAAAAGTTAATCGAAGAACTATAAAGAATTTATAACCATAAAATTTTAAGGTATAGTGATGAACAATGGTTAAACTAAGATTTATACATGCGTCATCTGATGCAACAAGCCTCGACATATACTTGAATGATAACAAAATAATCGAAAGAATGAAGTATAAATCGATAACTGATTACATCGATGTTCCTAATGAATGCATATTAAATTTTAGAATTTCTGGAGCACCAAAAAATAGTCCCCCAATCTTTTACATAAAATTTAAATTTGAACCTGAAATCTCATCATTTACAGCATTTTTAATTGGATTAGCTGGAAGTAAAGAGAAAAAAGATAGCATAAACGTTATTGTTCTTCAAGATCAAGTTGTTTCACCAAATTCCGCAGTAATAAGACTTATCAACGCATCACCTGCAATAGATTCTGCTTTATTTAAATTTAAAGACGGTTCATTAATTCAAAATCTTGAATATGGAAAAGCGTTTCAAATCACAACCAGAGCAGGTAAAAAAATTCTTCAAGTTATCAAAGATAATAACACAATTACAGAGACAACACTAGATATTCTGGACGGAAAAATATACGAGGTTATATTAGTAGGTTTAACAGAAAGAAAACCTCCGTTAGAATTGTGCGTATTATCACATAATTGACTATCTCTTTTCATTACTTAAAAAATATTTAATAAATTCTTTATACTTTTACACATATTATTAATCTTTTCATATTCACTCTACGATTCATTGGGAAAACAGATTTAAATAATGCTCCTCTTTTTCTCTAAAGATGAGCTTTTGTTTACTTATAAAGGTTTAGAAATATTTTTTAGTTTGTTTAAAGAAAAATATTTGGTGATAATCTTTGGTAAAGCCCGAATTTGAACAATATCTAAAAACTTTGCAAACGCTTGAACGATTGTCAGGCGTTTCTTTGAGCGAAGCTCATAAGATTCTTGGTTATGAATATGGAAGACGATTAGCATCAAATCTTAAATCAAACAATATTTTCGATTTATTAAATGAGGTATCATTATTATTAGAACAGAACGATCTAGGGCATACTGAAATAGAAAAAACGGATCCAATTAAGCTTACTGTTCATAGGTGTTTAGGTTGCGAATGGATTCCTGACGCTGTAAGTTCCATTTCAACGTGCCCTTTACGTGAAGGATTACTAGAATCCATATTACACGAAAAGCTAAACGTTAAAGTTAAAGTAACTAGTATATCAACTGGTTCAGCATATGGAGAGAAAGTGTGCAAATTTGAGGTTCATCTAATAAAAGAGTAGAAATATTTACTAAATCTAAGTCATTATAGTATGGTTAGAAATGATACTGATGTGAGAAAAGAGCATGTTGTATCAAGTAGGATTATTTATAAAGGTAAAGTAATAAATTTAAGACTTGATGAAATAATATCTGAAAATGGTTTTGGTTATATTAAAGAAATCGTTGAACATCCAGGAGCTGTTGCTATTTTAGCGTTTCTAGATGATAACACTATACTCATGGTTAAGCAATATCGTAGGGCTGTGGATAAAATACTTTTAGAACTTCCCGCAGGAACGTTGAAAATTGGTGAAACCCCTGAGCAATGTGCTGCACGTGAACTTGAAGAGGAGACAGGTTATAAAGCACGTAAAATTGAAAAGCTAGGAGCATTTTACTTAGCACCTGGGTATAGTAACGAAATACTCCATGTATTTATCGCAAAGGAATTAGAAAAAAGCCAACAAAAACTTGAGATTGATGAGGATATTCGTGTCGAAAAAATAGGTATTAAAGAACTGCTTACAATGATTAATAATGGTGAGATTAAAGATGCAAAAACCATAGCATCTATATTTCTATTCTTGAACAAGTTATATTCTGCTCATACATCATGATTAGAAAGGTATTTTTAGGTATGTGTACACATATAGTGTGAGGAATGAGATCACGTGTCGTTTGAAGAAGCCGAAGAGCATAGAAAAAAAGGCGATCAATTGTATAGTATAGGACGATTAAATGAAGCCGAGGAAGAGTATCGTATTGCACTAAGCATCAATCCTGATCATGCAGAAACGCACCACAATTTAGGAGTTGTTCTTGCCACAAAAGGTGATTTAGACTCTGCGGAGGAGGAAATAAGAAAAGCTATAACTCTTAAACCTAATGATGCTGATATGCATATTAGTTTAGGTACGCTATTATACGAAATGAATAGGTTTGAAGAAGCTGAAAGTGAATTCCGTAATGCAGTAAACTTGAACCCGGAAAATATTGATGCTCATATAAGCTTGAGTGGCGTGCTCATAGAACAAGGAAAATTCGAGGAATCTGAACATGAACTTAAAGAGGCAGTACAATTAGCACCAGATAATGCTGACATTCATTATCTACTCGGACTAGTATATGCGATCTCAGGTAAATTAGATGAATCAGAAACAGAGTTAAATAAAGCATTAGAACTTGAACCTGATCACGTTAACGCTAGAAAGGCATTAGATAGTGTGCTTAAGGAAAAAAGACGAATGAGTGAAGAACATATCGATGAGCAAGAAGAAACCGATGAAGAAGAGCACGATGATGAAGAGTACTAATTAAACAATAAACAGCTAATTAAAAGATAGGTAGATTTTTTTATAGATTTCTTTTTAAATATTTTGAAGGTAATAATATTAGGGGAGAAAATTGATTAAAAATTATATAGACATATATGATGAGAAAGTAAAAAACCCAATTGGTAAAGTATTTAACGGAGGATATTTAACATTAGACTTTAATACTATTCGTATTGATAGTCCGAGATTAAATCTTGGAAGCATGGTTGTTATCGCGAGTGAAAATATTCTCATAGTAGGTATTGTAAAAAATCATGAAATAAGAATATATTATCCAGAGAAAATACCTAGCAAAGTACCAATGGGTTGGAAGGCTTATAAGGAACAATATCCTGATATAGAAAATATAATGGCTGTCTTTTATAGCGCTGTTTCTATAGGATATTTTGATGGAACTAATTTTGTACAAGGCACACCATATAAAGCCCCAATGATACACGACCTAGTTTTTGAGCCGGACATAGATTTCATAAGAGATTTTCATAAAGATTTACAGATGGAATACATGCCGCTCATATACTCATCATTAAATATGAATGGAGTAGATTTTATACAGCTAGCATTTAACCTTTACAAATGGTTAGACAGCTCAAAATATTTCAACAAGAATGAATTAAAAGAACTCTACAAATCAAGTTTACGCAGTCTCGCAACGTACGGATTTATTGATATAATACCACAATACATTAAATTTATAGGATCATTGTTTAGGGAGTGAACATAATGGAAAACATAGGATATATAGTAGGAGGTTCACTTGAAAAAGGAGTACAGATTAAATTAAATGTAAGTTCTGAAGATATTGCCGTAGGTAATTTAAAGGTAGCTAATGGAATAAGAAGAAAATATTTACTTTTATTAAACAACATATACCATGGTAATATGGATGTAGCTAATAAATTATCGTCAAGTAGCGTTTCATCAGGTCTAATGGACATTATGCGAGAGGAAATTTTACCTTCTTACGCTAATGGGATTGTAATAGCTCAAGGAGATAATGATAAGGTCGAAGAAGCTAACACAATACCAGACTACTTGTCATCAGTTACAACGTTAACCATGAATGATGTTAAAATATTTTATGGGACTCCTGATGAAAATAACTTTTTAAAATTAAGCTTTGGTTCTCCAATAGGTATAGAAAATGCACTAATTCCTGTAGATATACCGATGCTCACAAAATCAAGTTTTGCAATTTATGGAAAAACTGGAACTGGTAAAACTGTACTAGGAAATATAATAGCGATAAACATTGCATTATATACTGCGCAACGTAAGTATAGCAATGATAATGAATACACACCTGTCTCGATGCTTATATTAGATATGCATAGCGAATATGGAACAACTGTTAAAGACATGTATGGAAAACAACTTGGAGATGGAGTTGCAAGAATAATGCCTAATGAATTTATTGTATACACGCCTGATGAAGAGTTAGCAAAAATAAGTAAAGAAGATGGATACCCTATGTATATGCTAAAAATAAGTGCATCAGAAATAGAACCTCAAGATATAATACTTATGTCAGAACTACTTAATCTGACAGATATACAAACAAGCACCCTTCAAACAATATCAGAGCAAATTCAGCGAATAGCAAAAGAAATTAAAGAACATGAATATAAGGATTATCCATGGATAACTTATCTATATGATGATAATCTTTATGAGAAATTAATTAGTGAGCTAACAGGAGAAGAAGAAAAAAAGAAAAGACCTGATTCAAAAACCATACTAACTATACAATCACTTCATAAAAAATTGAGTTTTCTTAAAAATTATAAATTTATCGAAGAGAAAGGTGAAAGTAAAGGAATAATAGATAGTATAGTTGAATCATTGTTAGGAAAAGAATTAAAACACATTGTGATATCTTTTGGAGCCTATGGTGATGATGTGAGAGCTTACACATTAGTCACAAACATGATTGCAAGAAGGCTTTTAGAAAATGCAGTAGAACTAGGTTTACAAAAGAGAGAATTAACGAAAAGAATAGTAATATTCGTCGAAGAGGCTCATAAATTTTTAGATCCTAAATTAAAAGAAAATAGTCCTATGGGAAAGATTGCTAGAGAACTTAGAAAACGAGGAATAACGCTCTGTATAATAGATCAAAGGCCTTCCCAAATCGATCCTGATGTAAGTAGCATGATCTGGAACACTTTTACTTCAGTACTAGGTGACGAGAATGATATTAAAGCAGCAACAATTAACCTTACCAATTCAAAATTATATGACCCAATTATACGATCATTAACACGACAGAACTTTCTTGCATACGGCGATGCATTTAGATTTCCGATAGTTGTAAAGACAATAGATTATTCAGCATATGCAAAACATGCAATGGAACTTTACAGTAAGATTAGAGCATCGATAAAATCTATTGATGAGACTCTTAGAAATGAGATTTAAAACAATATTTTCTTATTGTATGTTTATTTAGTAGTATTATCTCTTCTCTAGTGGTGTTTAATATGACTAACGTCAATGTCGCACTTTATGGTGTTGGAGAAATAGGTGCATTAATAGCAAAAGCCACATATATGAGAGGTCTTAATATAGTAGGAGCAATAGACATAGACCCTAAAAAAATAGGAAAAGACCTTGGCGAAATCATCGGTTTAAAAGAAAAGATAGGTGTCACAATAACTAACAACGTAGATAACCTAAAAAATGTTGATATAATATTACATGCAACAGGCACATATTTAGATAAAATTTATAATCAATTAGAGACTTGTGTAAAACTTAACTGCGATGTCATCTCAACATGTGAAACATTAGCTTATCCATATTATAGATACCCAGAGCTAGCAAAACGAATAGACCAACTTGCTAAAGAACATAATGTGACAGTAATAGGTACAGGTGTAAACCCTGGTTTTATACTCGATACCTTAGTCGCTGTCCTAACTAGTCCATCATGGAATGTAGAACATGTTAGAGCTGTACGGTCATTAAATGCAGCTTACAGACGTAGCAATTTTCAGAAAAAAATAGGAGTCGGTATGACACCAGAAGAAGCAAAAAAGAAACTCAGCTCAGGTGAAATTACTGGACATGTAGGTTACGCTGAATCAGTGCTCCTCATTTCAAAGTTCTTAAATTTAGGAGTTAGTAGCGTGGAAGAAAAGCAAATACCTATAGTTGCTAGAAAAAACATAAAAATAGGTAACATAAACATTGAAAAAGGATACGTTTTAGGATTAAGAGGATATGGTATAGGTTATCAAAATGATAAAGAAATAATTAGAGTTGAACTGAAAGCATACATTGGAGCAAAAGATTATGAAGAAATAACAATAAAAGGGACACCAGAAATAAAATGGAGAAGTAATGGAACACAAGGCGATATAGCAACAGTAGGCATGATAGTTAATATGATACCAAGAGTGTTAGAAGCCAAACCAGGTTTACTTACAATAGCTGATCTGGAAATACCAAGATACTTCTCTAAATTGCAATGAAACCACAAGGATTATTTTTTATAATCGTTGGTATTGTTGGTATGATAGTAAGCATACTGCTCATGTTAGATTCTTTAAGCGCTCCATCTTATTGTCTAGTTAGATCATCATGCACTACAGTAACACAAAGTGAATATGCATACCTCTTTGGTATACCCTTGTGGTTTCTCGCACTAATAGGGTTCACATCATACACAATACTCGGCGCACTTTACACAATACTCAAAAACGTTAACGTTACATATATTCTACTTCTTGTGATCTTCATAGGCTCCATTGCTTCTTCAATTCTTGCTCTCTACTTAATTAACATCGAACTCAACATTCTCCATACCGTTTGTTCATACTGTTCAATACTACACTTATTAATATTCTCAAGCTCCGCATACACAACATACTTATTATATAACTTTCATCACGTTCTTAAAGAGGAGATTTGAGAATCATCTTTGTTATCCTATACTTTCAAAATGTATACAAAAAATTTGCTTTTTTAAAATAAGTTTCGCTGTTCATTATATTACTAGTATTATTAGTGAAATAGTTTACCAATTCTTTAGTATCGATAGTGTTCATTTTCTGAATATTATAAAGAGCAATACCGCTTGCTATTATATCTGCAGTAGATCCAGGATTTAAATTGAGTTCATTCAACTTTTTATCTAGTTCTTTAAGCATTTTCAAACCTTTTTTACTATAAATTTTTCTCAACTTTTTTATTTTGTTTGCTTCATTCATAATTAGGATGGCTATTTCTTTATTGCTTTTTCTGATTATAAGGCTATCTGGCCTGTTAGATAATAAGTGAATGTATGCTGAAACTATTGAATTATTCCATCCAATTTTACTAAGATTTTTCTCTATGAATTTTTTTACAAAAATAGACTCAGGATAACCATTTATTAGTTCTCTGCTTACAATATCCCATGATGCAGATTCAGTAAGAACATCCCACAATGTATAGTTATTTCTTTTAAGTTCGTACTCGAAATTTTCTGCATAGACATCGGGTAAATCTGTTTTTTCTGGCTTACCTTTCTTAATATATGATGGTGATGCCTCTCTAATAGCTTTATAAAACATTATGGCATCATCTATACTGCTATTTTTCATGATATTGCGTGCTTTTGATACAATTTCTCTAATATTTAGTTTTGGTAAACATTGTGCTGCACTAGCAGCTAATGGGATAAGAAGCGTTGCTAATCCCAAACTTGTATTACCGCCTCCATGAATCTTTTTAGTAAATTTGACTGCAAGATAAATAGCTTTTCCAATTTCTATTTGGTTATTATTTAACGATCTATTAAAAACTTCAATAAAAATAGGTTGCATTACGTGACTAGTTATAAGAAAGTCTTCAAATTTTGTATCTTTATGATCATGAAATCGATGTACATTACCTGGTTTAGGATATGCCGCTACTTCAAGGGAAATTGCAGATGATAAAGCTATGGAAATTAAGTAGCTGTAGTTTATTTGAGACTTCATAACTTCTTCACTAAATTACAAAACACCGTGTCTCTTATAGAACACCTTACCAGTTTCCTTAACAGTAAGAGTAATATTTTTCTCTTTGCTGACTTTTCTGAGCTCTTCACTTATTAAATTATATATTAATTCTTTATCTGTATTTTTCAAGGTAGCATTTTCATGAGCTCTTAATAATGCATAAGGATATCCTTTACCTTTCGCTTGCCGTGAAAGTGATATCTGAGACGCTATACTAAGATGCACATCATCAATATAAGATGATGCCCATCCAGGCATTTCAACTCTCATAATATCGTTTTCATCAACTTTAATATAGAAACCCTTAATATCAATATTTCTATTATGTTCTAGTACTAAATTACGTACTTGAAAAAGTGGACCTCTTTCATAAACTTTAAGTCGTTTAAGAAAAAGGTTTTTATCATTAATCATAGAATATTTCAAACATGGAGAATCATCACCCTTCTCTAATATACATCTATTACACGATAATTCAGAAGCACAAATCACGCCTCTTATTAATGCATTAAGAAAACCTCTACTTAATGAATGATAAATACCTAAAGGTATTACATTAAGTTTTCTCATACTATCAATGAAATCTCTTACTGTGTCAACGAGTAGCGCTTGATCCTCAGTCGAATAATTTCCTGCATATGACATTGATAAGGATCCATCAAAAAGAAGAAATACTTTTTTATCCTTATTTAGATTGTACATAATTCTTCCTATCAAATTCTCTATTAATTCGAATTGCCAAATTTCTAAATCAACTTCTTTCATAATACGCCATGAATTCCTTTGCGACCTAGGCTTAACAAAGAGTTCTCTACCTATCTTCAACTCAACAATGTTATCAATTTTATATCCTCCTGTAATTATTTTAGGAGCATATATAAATGCCGCCACATTCATGACTGATATTAAAGGTTTAATGTGAATGTCAGGTTCTATCCAGCTGGAATCGATCCCTATTACAATATTTTTTGTTCGAGCATCTGCAGAATCAGGATTTATTATAGGTGGCATGATTAAATTAACAGGTTCTAATGGTATGTCAACCTCATTAAGAATTGTGAGTGTTGATGGATCATTTTTTATAATATTTGATATCTTATCGGAATCTCCATTGAAAAGTTTATAAGAGTCAAGTTCATTCATAATCTCAGTATAATCCATTAAGTCATTTAATATTAATTCAATTTTTTCTCTGACTTGTCTTCCTATATCAGCTATTAATGATAACTTACCATATTCATACATTACATTTCATCCTTAATATACACAAAGAAATATAAAAATGCTAAGGTTCAAGCAAACGTTCTTCTTTCCATCCAAAAGAGAGGTGGTCTCAGCTTTTCATGATAAAATTCCTTTACACAACTATTTATGGAACAGAACACTTAAACTTTAACATAACATGCAAAGACTACTCAAAAGGGAAAAATTTTAGTTGAAATTATTTTGATTATGAACTTTTCTTAATTTTTAATTGATTAAGTTGTCGTATCATCTCTGAAACAACCTCAATAGCATCGCCAACTATTCCATAATCTGCAGCTTTAAAGATGCGAGCTTCAGGATCTTTGTTTATTGCCACTATTATTGATGATTGCTGCATACCAGCGAGATGTTGAACGGCACCGGAAATACCTACTGCCATGTAAAGCTTTGGTCTAACAGTTTTTCCAGTCTGTCCAACTTGTCTATCCTTAGGTATCCATCCCATATCTACAACCTTTCTAGAAGCGCCCATGCCAGCATTGAGCAATTTAGCTAATTCTTCGATAAGCTTAAAGTTTTCAGGTTTACCAAGTCCATATCCTCCAGAAACTACAATTTTAGCTTTATCAGGTAACGGTATATCACTCTCCTCCCTTTTAGGTATAAACTCTATCATTTTTGCGCCCGGATTAAGTTTGTCGAGATCAAGATTAACTTTAATTATTTCAGCTTTATGATTACTAATTTTCTGCGGTATTTCAAATACGCCTGGCCTGGCGGATGCCATTTGAGGTCTATGCTTTTTGCATAATATATGTGCAAGGATAGTATGACCAAAAGCTGGTCTGATCATATCTATATTACCATCAGGAAGAACTTGAAAATCTGTGCAATCTGCGGCTAAACCAGTTTCTATAATAGAATGTAATCTACCACCCAATTCTCTTCCATTTTTAGTGGCCGCAAAAAATACAGCTTCAGGCTTATAACTATTAATAAGCTGCGCTAAAGCTTCAGTATATAGTTCTGGTGAATAATCTTTAAGTTTAGGATGTTCAACAACGTATATTTTATCTAATGGATATTCAATTACCTCATCAATTAAGTTCTCATTACCATAATGTAATAGTACTCCAGCTAAATGAACTCCTCTTTTATCTGCCAATTCTCTAGTTTTACTGATAAGCTGAAGTGATGGTTCGCGTACATGCCCATTCCTGTGTTCGAGAAAAACCCAGATACCTTTATATTGTGAAATATCACCTATCATTGCATATCACCTACGAATCAAGCTCAATTATGCCATCCTTAATTAGATAATCAATTAATTGCTTGACATTATCTTTCGTATTACCAGTTAATATAATATTTTTTCTTTTCGGCAAAACGACATTATCTATCTTACTTACTATAGTTGGTGAACCAGCAAGACCTATCTTAGTTATATCTAGCTTTAAATAATCTGCATTCCATTCCAAAATTACATTCGCACGTTTGGCTTTAAGTAATCCAGTTATTGTAGGTTGTCTAGGTGTATTAGAACCAAAATTGACCGTAATTACAGCTGGTAATGTAGACTCCCAAATCTCATAACCATCTTCAACCACACGTTTAGCAATAACTTTATTATCTTTTAACTCAACACTTGAAACATAAGTGATCTGAGGTAAACCAAGATGCCCTGCCACGCCCGGTCCTACATGACCTGTAGAACTATCCGTAGTTTCCTCGCCAAAAAATATTAAATCATATTTACCAAATTCTTCACTAATTCTTTTTATGGCTTCACTTAAAGTATAAGCTGTTGCTGCAGTATCAGCGCCAGCCATTCTTCTATCAGTTAATAAGATAGCTCTATCAGCTCCCATGCCTATAGCTTTTTCTAATGATTTTCTAAAGAATGGTGGGCCCATTGTAACAACGATAATTTCACCACCATGTTTTTCTTTCAATTGTAATGCCATCTCTAAAGCATTCAGGTCAGGTGGATTAATATCACTTTCAACACCAGTTCTTCTTAAAGTTCCAGTCTTAGGATCAATCTCAAGTTGATCAGCTCTTGGAACCTCTTTAATACATACAATAATTCGTAACACGATCGCATCCCAAGCATGTATACCTTACAGTTGGATATATACTTAATTCTAGTTTATATATCTGATAGTTTAACAGTTCAATAATAATTTTTTACTTAAATGATAACATTAAATTATTATTACTAAAACCAAATAATCATGCTTTTAAACTTGTAATAATATTTGAGTATAGTATGGAACCCTTTGGTATAGAAAAACCAATCATAGGTGTCATACATTTACTGCCTCTTCCTGGCTCTCCTAAAGGACAAAGTTTTGATTCTGTACTAAAAAGAGCAGTATCAGAAGCATTAATCCTAGAAGAAGGTGGTGTAGACGGATTAATTATTGAAAACTTTGGAGACGCACCATATGTGAAAGATAATGCAAGTCCTGAAACTATAGCATTTATGACAGCAATCGCAAAAGAAATATCCATGTCAGTTTCACTGCCTTTAGGAATTAATATATTACGGAACTGTGTGGATTCTGCAATAGCTGTGGCCGCAGCTACTGGTGGAAAGTTTGTAAGGGCAAATGTGTGGGTAGGAGTATATATAACCGATCAGGGAGTAATCGAGGGTAAAGCACATAATATCCTAAGATTTCGTAAAGCATTGGGGGCTGATCATATTAAAATCTTTGCAGATGTACGTGTTAAACATGCTCATCCTATAGTTCCGATTAGTATTGAGGATGAGGTGAAAGATAATATTGAAAGAGGTTTAGCTGATGCTTTAATAGTAACAGGTCCTAGAACAGGACAACCTCCATCATCCGACTATGTATCTAATGTTAAAAAGGTTGCTGGCGAAGTACCGGTTTTGATAGGAAGCGGGCTTAACTTAAATAACACTAAAGAACTACTTACCATAGCCGATGGTGCAATAGTAGGGACATTTTTTAAAGTTGATGGAATAATAACAAACCCTATCGATATAAAGAGGGTACGCTCTTTGATCTCTTTAGTGAAAGAATTAAGAAAAATCAAACAAAAATAAACTATATTTTTATATAATTTTTTTCGTAACCTTTAGCTTTAAGTTCTTTTCGCACAATCTCTGTAGCCTTAGTCATTACAACTAATTTTTGGTATGCTATTGACCTAGGTTGAAGTTTTAAACCACAATCTGGGTTAACATAAACATGGTATGGTCCCATGATCTCCACAGCTTTTCTGATCGCATTAGTTACATCTTCTACATTCTCAATCTTTTTATTATGAACATCTATTACACCAAATCCTATCTCTTTTCCAGAGGAATGTATTTTGTTCAATATATCAAGCTCTTTGAAGTTTCTATTAGCAAATTCTAATGCAAATTGACTTACCATTAATTCATCGAGATATGGGATTAATCTTCTATATTCTCCGTAACACACATGAAGACCAATCTTCATACGTAATCCCTCTATAGCTTTATTAATAGCATGTACAGCCCAATGAACTTCGTTTTCATGTGTTGGAAGTGCTGGTTCATCAATCTGTATAAAAACATTACCAGCATCTTGTAATGCTTTTAATTCTTTATTAATGATTTTAGCCAATTCGAAAGTTAACTCTTCTTTTGAACTATAATATTCATTGAAACTCCATTCCGCAATAGTATAAGGACCTGTTATTGTCATTTTGACGACATTTCTGCTTGAAACGTTTCTTAAAAATTTATACTCATCGACTATCATAGGACCTTTGTATTCAAGTGGTCCAATCACAGCAGGTTTTTTATAATATGCATTACCCCATACTCTTACAGGATCATAAAATTTAAAACCACCTATACGTTCAGCAAAGAATTCGACCATTTCATCCCTTCTTTGTTCTCCATCGCTAGGTATATCAATACCTGCACGTTCTTGATCAGCAACAACAGTTACAACAGCATCATCATAAGCCTCCTTTAAATCCTCTACAGAAATTCGCTTTCTTTTGTAAGCCTTAATCATTTCTCTTAACCATTTAGGCCTAGGATAGCTTCCTATTACAGATGTAGGTAATATTGGTAATTCATATTCCATTTACCTCACCTTCCTAGATGATTTAACTAAAACTCTTAACTTTTTAAAGGCAACACTTTCAGGAATAAAATCCATCATAGAACTTGGTGTAATAAAAAATTCCTTTGGTTTCATCTTAATGATCTCTTTTACTAAACTTTTTAAGATACTTACACGTTCCATCTTTGTGTTACGAGAATCAACAAGTCCAACAGCTAATGCAACATCTTTAACGTCAAAGTTTCTAAGATTAGTTAAAGGTTCCTGTATTGACGTGAAATCTAAACCTAAAATATCATACACATTCTTAATAGATAATACATGAAAGGCAGGCCCAAAATATGTTTGGACCCATATTTTTACATCTAAATTATTTTTAAGCCTCAATAAAGCTTCTTTAAATAATTCTAAAGTAGGTGTATCAGTAATTTTTATTAGAAATGGTTCATGCAGTTCTACAATCTTTGCTCCTTTTTCTACTAATGCTGATGCCTCAGTATGTAATACTGATGCTAAATCTATTATTAGATCCTTCATCGATGAATAATATTTATTTTCAGACATCAAAGCAAAAGTTAAAGGACCAGGTAACATTGCATGCACATGAAACCCAAATTCACCTGCAATTTGCATATTACTTTTATACCAATCTACGGTAACTGGGTTTTCGAGTTTAATCGAGTTTTCAATTACTGGTATTCTGTAGTAAAAATTATTATCGAAGAATCTAAACAATGGGCCCTGTCTCATACCTTTCACAGAGGAAGAAAATGGACTGAATAGATCATCCCACAGATAAAGGCCATGAACAATATTATTGATACCTATCTTCTTTAACCTGAGAATAGTTCTTTTTAAATAATCTGCATAGATACTTTCAAAATCATTTTTTCCAATCTTACCTTCATTAACCTTCACTAGTATTCTTGAAAATTTAAACGGACGAGGCAATCCTCCTATCAAAACTGGTTTGACCTCTTCTGACATATACCTTTTTAAAACATACTAAAAGATTAAGTTTACTATTTTTAATAACTTCCCTGATTTCCTCTCATCAGTTTTATGCTTCGTTCTTAAATTAAACTGACAAATAATTCTTAAAATCTACTTTTAATCAAATGATACTTATTTATCCCCTAAGAAATTTAATAAATTCAACACCACCTTCTAGATCCATTGGAGATGATAATAATATACCATCATAAATCTTTCCAAGCTCATCTACAATATTACGAAATTCATCAATCTTCATCATCACATTATTGGACATAGGAATTCCAGCAAGTTTAGCAATTTCTTTTATAATTTCAGAATTTTTCTCTGTAGGAACAACTAAGTTAACATAAATTTGTGGCCGCCATCCATACATTGTGAACACATCTAATAAACGTTGATAAAAATTCTTTGCACTCTCAATACTTAGCATGACTTGAGTTATCATAAAATCTGGTTTCGCACTCAACTTTTTAGAAAGACGCTGAATATCCAATGGAGGACCAGCAACCATACCTAACTTTAATGACGCTGTTTTTTCGTCACTTTTTCCCCATAAAACTAATTCCTCAGGCCACGTATCGCTTACTTCGCTCCCCTCGCTAGGTTTATCTCCTCTCACCACAAGAACTCCGTATATTCCTAGTGCAGCGCACCCATAGATAACACTTTTTAAAGCAATTTTATTCATATTAATAGTTTTCAAATGAACGATAGTTTTTACATTAAATCTTTGCAAAAGTATTGATGCAAATATAACACTTGGAATTCTAGGCATGCCAAGAGGAGTATCAGTTATATTAAACGCATCTACAAGATTAATAATAGGTTCTATTCGTTTCAACAATTTTTCTATATTTGCTTTAGGCGGCACCAACTCAAAACTAAATAGCATAAAACAAAAACATTGTCGCTATAAAATAAATTTTTCGTAAAATGAGGAAATCATTCATCTAAGATATTTAACACTCAATTCAAAAATTAGAAAACTTCTTGCTCTATGAGAAAATGACACTCCCCACCCTGAACAGTAGATCAAAAATTGGTATTTTTTAATGGAAGACTCTGCTTTGAATGTAGGAGATTGTGCAGATGTTTAAGTTAAAATAAAGGTAGTCTCAGCTTGTCATGATAAAATCTCCTTAAAATTATTTATTAGAGTAAAATACTTAAACTTTAACATGACATGCAGAGACTACCAAAATAAATACTAACCTCATAATCCTTTGATCCACTGTTCAGAGTGGGCTTTCACCCATTGCAAATAACTCATAAAAGTAAATAAGCTTGTTTTGCAAAAAATATTTAGGGTGAATTGGATGGGAGGAAGACAAAAAACTACTATATTTAAAGAAGAGGGTAGCGAAACTAAGAAGGAAGAAGAAAAAACAAAAAAGAAGTCCGAAAAGAAATAAAAATAATAACCTCTTCTTAAGCAAGTGAGAATTCCCTAAAGTTTTAGAAATACTTTTCAACAAGTTAATCTATTATAAAAAAGATAAGAAAGATACTAGTAATACTTAAAGGAACGAAATTTATATTTTTGTATCATAGTTTTCATTAGATACAAATCTAACCGATTGATTGTTTAATCAATTAAAAGATTAATTATTGATAATGTACTGATTAATGCTTCTTCGGTTCTTACAGTCTTTACACCTTGGAGAGGTATAAAATTAACAACATAATCACTATCTTGAACCAGATCTAGTCCAAATCTCTTAAAAATCTCTTTTAGTCCTTCTTTTGGTGAGCCGAAAATAAGAACTACATTTTTAGAATTACTTAATGCTTCCTGAAATCCTCCGATAATCTTTCTTATATCATCACCGTATCTTGATGTAGAAACTATTAAATTATTTGAGTTGTGAAGTTTTTTTATTAATAATGCAAAATTATTTATTATCGATACATTATAGATCCAATAATGTGGTATTTGCGTTGAATCAGTTACCTCTCCATATAAAGTATTATTAGATTTAGCTATTTTCAGTATAACTAAATCACCATGTTTTACCTTTATCTTATTTTTAATTTCAACAAGTTTTGGTAATCCTGCTTCAGCAAATATTTTATTTTCTCTCTTTACTATCAATGCTGACCTGAAACTTGAGGAAAAATCTAACTGATGCTCTGGATGGCTAGGTGCTTTTAATGGTGGGGCCACTCCTACGTATTTTAGTTCATTACATTTTTTAAACAAGAATTTTTTCAAATAAGGCGGTGTTTTGAAATATTCGAGAAGTAATTTTAATAATCTTGCATCCTCTTTCCATTTATTATCATTGACATCTCTATAGATAGTAACATTATCAACTCTAAATATCGATAATGTCCTAGCAATGATTGATGCACGAACTGTTTTCTCTCTTAAATGAGGAACATCCCTAAGAAATGTGGCTGGTAAAAGTACATGAATTTTTATTCTTCTTGCAGGAGGAGGCCATCTGATATGTTCCATATATCTAGCATTCAATTATCCTGCATTTAAATATTATTCATATAACACTTTGACATGTTCCATATCTTTTGTTTTCTCTGAGAATTCTCTTTTTTCTTTAAACATTGCGAATGGCATTCCAACTGAATTTATTATGGCTAAAAGTAGATAAGTTTGTTTAATACCATATACAAATAAATCTATATATTCACGTGGTAAGTATGATACATCACCAGTAGATATAATAACTGTGAGTATTCTGTAAGGAACATAAAATGCTAATATAAGGAGAGCTATGCTTAGGCTTATTAAGAAACCAAGATTAAAGAAAAGGCCTCTGAAAGCTGATGCAACACTTCTTCGTGTCAGTGGAACATCTCTCATTGTATAGCTGATATTAGGAGAGACAAATAAACCATTTCCTATACCCAATATTATAGTATATATTAAAAATAAAACATCTGGCATATGTTCATCTATAGTATAAAGCAATATAAGAGATAAGGTAGTAATCACTAATCCTAGAACTGTAAATACCCGTCTTCCGTATTTATCAGAAAGTCTACCACTTATTGGTCCTACTAATAAGAAAGCAATCTCAAAAGGCAAAAGTAACAATCCAGTAACAATTGGTGAATAACCTCTCACTAATTGTAAATAAAGACTAAGTAATATGAAAACTGCACCCCAGCTAATGACATTAAAAAGAAGTGAAATAGTTCCTCCAAGAAATGTTTTTATTTTTAGAAGTTTTAAATCAAGAATTGGACTATTTATCCTTCTCTCATTAAATACAAATATTGCTAATGATATAACTGATATTATACTGAAAATTATACTTATTAAGAGGTCTGATAAACCGTATGTTATGAATGTTAATGCAAGCAAAAATGATGCAATGCCTACAGTAAATGAAATAAACCCGACCCAATCTATAGAAGCCTTACGTTCTATTTTATCAACTTCTTTAAGTCTAAAATGAGCCCATAATGTGCCAAATATTCCGATCGGCACGTTAATATAAAATAAAAATCGCCAATCAAGCAACGAAATTATCACACCACTAACTACTAATCCTATCATGGCACCAGCACGAAAGGCTATCTGATTAACGCCCAATCCTAACCCCAATTCATGTTGTGGCCATGAATCAACAATAATTGCAATACTATTGGCAAACATCATACTACCACCAATACCTTGAAATCCACGTGCAAATATTGCTTGAATCGGAGAACGGGCCAAACCGGTTAATAATGATCCAATAGTGAAAATTATGAAACCAATATTGTAAATTTTCACACGTCCAGTAATGTCACTTATTCTTCCTATTATTAATAAGAACGCTGTAGATGCTAATACATAAGCTTGAGTTAACCATATAGCCTGTTCAGGATCTGCTTTAAGATTCTCCGCAATAGAAGGTAGCCCCACTATAAGAATCCTACTATCTATACCTGCCATAAGAACTCCTACAGTAGTAACGGTTAATACAGTCCATTTATACTCCATGGTTGCTCAATCATCCTATAATAAAAAACCAATATTTAAAATTAAGTTAACATGATTTTCATGTATGAGTATTACAGCTCCTTTAGACATCAAATTTTTTAAGATTTTAATAAACCTAAAAAACTACAAGATTACGAAATAAAAGTGTTCTGAATAAATAATACAAGTAAAAATGTATTACACATGTTTTGTTGTATCATTTAATGAAATTTGTTATTTATTATCATGATTTCATTTGTTCGGTAGTCTCAGCTTGTCATGATAAAATTCCATTTACACAATTATTTATAGAACAGAACGCTTAAACTTTAACATGAC
>JBMFIF010000036.1:0-18248 GCA_049976445.1 Thermoprotei archaeon
TTATTTTTGTTTTCATGTGTTTTTTGGTTTTAAGGAGTGGTTCAGTCGTGGAGATGCGTTCAAGAGGGCAGCCACAACATTTATATTTAAGAGCGAGAAAAATTAATCCTGGTGAAACTGTTGTTATGAAGGGACATGATTTTAGACGTGGTGATGTAGTTCTGAGTAAAGGTGCATTATTAAGACCTCAGGATGTAGGGTTAGCGATGGAGCTTGGTATTACAAGGTTAATGGTTTATAGAAAAATTAGAATTGGAATAATACCTATAGGATCAGATCTTTTAGAACGAGCTAATAACGGTATACCATATCCAGATAATTATTCACAGATTGTTTCATATTACTTAAAATTGTTTAATTTTGATGTACAACATTATGGTATAATAAGCGATGATAAAGATGAAATCAGAAACAAGATTTTAAAGGCTGTGAAGGAGAATGATGCAGTCTTAGTAGTTGGTGGAGTATCAGTCTCAAGTAATGATCCAATACCTGATGTGCTTAACGAAATTGGTACAATAATATTTCATGGTCTTCGTATAAGTCCTGGAAAAGTAAGCGGATTTGCCATAGTTAATAAAAAACCTATATTCATGATACCTGGGCATGTAGGCTCGACTATTGCAGCACTCTTTCTTATAGTCATACCAACATTATTTCATAAATTAACTGGTACTCGTGATCCGTACATAAAAATAAAGGCAAAACTAGTAGGTGATGCTGAAGTAAAACCAGGATCAAACGCTTTCAGAACAGTCTCACTTAAATATGTTAATGGCGAGTATGAGGCAAAACCGATATATAAACAGCTTGGAGGATCACCTTTTCTCACATTATTAACAGAAGCAAATGGTTTTATAATAATAAAACCTGATGACAAACCCTCTATAGGAGATATTGTTGAAGTAAGAGTGTTTTCTTTTTTAGAAATTCCTAAAATATATCCATGAAGAGGTAGTATAACATGCGCATCTTAGCAATTACTGGAAAGAAAAACAGTAGCAAGACGACGTTAATAGAAGAGATTATAAAAAGGTTTTCACGTGATACTAAAATAGCTGTAATTAAGCATATACCTCATGGAGGAGTGGAATTTGATGCAGAAGGTACTGATACGTGGCGGGTGAGACATGCAGGAGCACCTATAGTCATAGGATTGACACCTGAGGCACTCTTCGTTAACGCCAAGATAAGTGAACAAAACTTGGAACTCGCATTAGATATTATAAAAACAATAGATCAGGAAACTAAACTTGTATTGCTTGAAGGCTTTTACAGTCAAATAAAAGGACGAAAAGATGTAAAAAGAATCATTGTAACAAGGAATACTAAAGAGATAAGCGAGTTAATAAATGATGAGAGCAGACCATTAGCAATACTTTGTTTAAATTGTGATAATAAAGAAATAGATGGAATACCAGTATACAATAACATAAATGATGTTCTTCTGGAAATTGAGAAATTTATGAAAGGTGAAAAACAATAGATATTGGTGTTATAGTATTAGCAGGTGGTTATGGTAAAAGATTTCAAACAAAAAATCAGTGGAGTGATAAGTTACTTGAACTAATCAACGGAAAACCAATGCTCATAAACGTAATCGACACAGTATCTCAAATTTCACAAAATATTATTATAACAACAAAACCGGAACGTATTGAGAAATATAAGAAAGTAATCAACGTTAATAAAGAAATAAAAATTATACCTGATGATCCTCCACTAAAGAATTCTGTACCATTGGCAGGTATTAATGCTGGAATAAAACACCTTCAAAATGAATATATACTTCTTTTGGCAGGAGATATGCCTTTTATAAAACCAGAGGTGATAAAAATCTTAATTAATAATGCGTCTCAAAATGATGCAACAGTACCTATACTCTATAACGGAATCACGCAACCACTCTTAGCTATCTATAAATATGATCATGTTCATAAAAGTATAAAAATAATACTAAGGAAAAAACAAAAAAGAGTAACAGATCTAATAAGGAGTGCATATACTATAAGATTCGTATCAGCAGATGAGATAAGAAGTGTAGATCCTGAACTAAAATCCTTAATAAGCATAAACAGGCCAGAAGAAATACAAAAACAAACAATAAAACGAACACCTAATATTGTCAAAGTCCATAGTATTACGTATAAAGATCCGCATCCATACTGGAAAGCGTTGAATGCATATTTAGACCATTCATACCAAGAGGCTGCGTTATTATTTGCTGAAGAATCAAGAATATTCAAGAAGTATGGGATAACACATTTAGAATTACATGCACTTTATGATGCATCAAATGCTTATCAGAAAATCAGAGAAAGACGACCAGAGATTGACCAAAGGATTTATGCACTCATGAAAATAATAGAAGAAGGTGAATGATGTTATAAAACTATGATAAGGAATTAGCTAATTCGCTTATTATCTTCTTAATCTGCAGTTCTATTTGTTGTGTATTGGTTTGTACTATTGTGTAGTTTATTTTTATTCCTTGCTCTTGTGCATACTGGGTAATTCTTTGGCTTATTGATATAGTGATTATATTTTTTGAGTTTTTTATGATGTTTTTTATTGTATTTATGATTGTTATTGATGTTAATATGAGTATGCTTGTATCATCTGTTTGTTTTAGGAACTTTTTAAGCCTTTTTATGTTTTGCTTATGTGGTCTGATAGTGTAGAGTTTAAATGTTTGGCTATCTTGTATATTTGTTTTTATCCATTTTTCTAATTGTGGGTTTATCTGGTCTGATGAATATGTTGCGATTGGTTGTGTTGGGTTTAGTTGTTGTAGAAGTTGTATGATTCCTTGCGTATTGTGCTGTTCTGGTGTTTTAACATTTTTTATGCGGTACTTTTTGAGCATGTTTGCTGTTGCTGTTCCTATTGTTATTGGGTTTTTTGTTATTTTGTGTCTGTATTGTTTTAGTTCTCTAAATGCTATTTTTACTGCTGTCTTGCTTGTGTATATATTATATTGTGGTGTAAATTTTTGCAGTATCTGTTTTGTTCTCTGTATTTCTTGTTTAAGTTTTACTGCTTTTATTGTTGGTATTTTGATGAGTTGTATTTTTGAGATTTTGATTTTTTTGAGTTCTTTCTCTATATTTTGTGATGTTTCTGGTGTTCCAAGCAAGAATATTCTGATCATTTTTCTTTGCACCATGCTAGCGTTTTGTGAAGCTGTGCTACTTTTCCTATTACTATGACAGCCGGTGGTTTTATTTTATGCTTTTTAAATGTTCTTTCTATATCTTGGAGCGTTGTGATTATTGTTTTTTGTTTTCTTGTTGTTGCATTTTGTATAATTGCTAGTGGTGTTTGTGGTGATAGTCCTGCATCAAGTGCCTGTCTTGTAATTTCTTGTATTGTTGAGATTCCCATGAATATAACTGTTGTATCTACTGTTTTAAGTATTTGTTGTAGATCTGGTGGTTTATTTTCTTTTCTGTGGCCTGTAACTATTGCTACTGATGATGCATAATTTCTGTGTGTAAGTGGTATTCCCGCATACTCTGGAGCTGCGATCGCTGATGTGATTCCTGGTATGATTTCGTATTCTATTCCTGCTTGTTTAAGCGCCTCACATTCTTCTCCTCCTCTTCCAAAGATGAATGGATCTCCATTTTTTAACCTAACTACTATATTGTACTCTTTTGCTTTCTGTATTATGAGTTTGTTTATCTCCTCTTGCTTGTAGGCTTCCCCATGTGTCTTCCCTACGTATATGAGCTCTTTTGCTTGTTTTGCATGTTTTAGGATTTTTGGGTTCACAAGTCTATCATATATTATTGCATCTGCTTTTCGGAGTACTTTTATTGCTTTAATTGTGATGAGTTCTGGGTCTCCCGGTCCTGCTCCTGTTATGTATACTTTTCCCATTTTATCTGCCTCCATTGTTTAATAATTTCTTCTCCTCCCCTATTAACAAATTCTTGTATAGTCTTTTCTATTATTTTGTTTGGATCATTGTGTTGCATTTTTATTAATATTCTCTTTTTATAGTCTGGTGTAATGAGCGATGTGATGAGTGTTATTTTATTATTTATTATGTTTGCATATACTCCTAATGGTGTTTTACATCCTGCTTGGAGCGTTTCTAGTATTTTTCTCTCTATTGTTATTTCTGTGAATGTTTTTTGGTCTGTAATTTTGTTTAGTATGTTTATTAGTTGTGTGTTATCCTTTCTTGTCACTACTGCTAATGCTCCTTGTCCTGCTGCTGGTGTGACTATTTCAGGGTCTAATCTTTGATAATGATAATTTATGTTAAGTCTGTTTAATCCTGCCTCAGCTATTAGTAAAGCATCTACTTTTCCCTCTTCTAGCTTTCTTATTCTTGTATCAACATTCCCTCTGATCGCTTGTGTGTTTATGTCTGGTCTTAGGTATTTTATGTGTGTGATTCTTCTTAAACTGCTCGTTCCTATTGTTGTGTTTGGTTTTAGCTTTTCTAATGTTGTATTATCTTTTGTTATGAGTATATCAAATGGACTTTTCCTTGGCGGTACTGCTGCTATTATAAGTTGTTCTGGTATGTCTGTTGGATAGTCTTTCATACTGTGTACTGCGAGGTCGATTTCGCCATTAATTAATTGATGATCTATCTCTTTTTCGAATATTCCTTTTGTCGACATTCTGTATAGTGGTGTTTGAGTGTCAATGTCGCCTTTTGTTTTAATTATTTTTATTTGAAACTGAATATCAGTATCTATTTTCCTAAGAGCTTCTACTACTTCATTAGTTTGTATTAAGGATAATTTGCTTCCTCTTGTTCCTATTATTAACTTCATCACGATCACCCAAGGAGACTCCCAACTTTAGCCGGGAGTAGCTGACTTAAAGATCTCCCCTATTGTTTGTATTATTATGTTTGTGGTTTTTTCTATATCTTGTACCGTATGTGCTGTGGAAAGGAAGCATGTTTCAAATTGGGATGGCGGTATAAAGATTCCTTGTTTAAGAAGTTTTGTATGGTATTTCATGAAGAGTTCTGTGTTTGATGTGAGCGCATCATCGTATGTATTTACTGGTTTGTTTATAAAGAAGATTTGAAACATTGATTCTAGTGTGTTTATTGTTATTGGTAATTTTTTATCTTGTATGAGTTCTCTTATTGGCTTTATAATTTTCTGCGTGCTTTGCCTTAATGTTTGATATATATGCCTATTATTTATTATGTATTCTATTGATGCCAATGCTGCCGTTGTTGATACTGTATTTCCACTATACGTTCCGGCTTGGTATACTTTACCCTGTGGAGCCAAATTTTTCATGATCTCACTTTTTCCTCCAAACGCTGAGACTGGGAAACCCCCTCCTAATATTTTTCCTAGTGTTGTTAGATCTGGTTTTATACCATAATACTCTTGTGCTCCTCCTGGTGCTAGTCTAAAACCTGTCACTATTTCATCAAATATGAGCACCGCACCCGAATTATCAGCTATTTCTCTTACTGCCTTGAGAAATTCGATGTGAGGTAGTATAAGTCCTACGTTTGCCATTACTGGTTCTAGGATTATTGCGGCTAGGTCATTTTTATATTCCTTTGCGAGTTTCTCTGTAAGTTCTATATCATTAAATCGTGATACTAATGTATGTTTTGCGGTATCTTCTAAAACTCCTAAGCTTGATGGTATTCCAAATGTTAGTGCTCCTGAGCCAGCTTTTACTAGTACTGCGTCGTGAGATCCATGAAAACAACCCGCAAATTTGATTATTTTTCTTCTATTTGTATAACCTCTTGCTAACCTTATTGCATGCATTGTTGCCTCTGTTCCTGAGTTTGCTAATCGTACCATTTCTATTGAGGGATATAACTCTCTTATTTTTTCTGCCAGGATTATTTCATTTTCTGTCGGAGCTCCGTATAATGTTCCATTTTCTAATGCATTCTTTACCTTCTCTATTATGAAATCTGGCTTATGCCCGTAGAGTAATGCACCATAACCCATCACGTAGTCTATGTATTCATTGTTGTCAACGTCAAATAATCTTGAGCCTCGTGCTCTTGAAACAAAAAATGGGTATGGTTGAAATGCTCTTACTGGACTATTTACACCGCCAGGTATGAGTAACTTTGCTCTTTCATATAATTCACGGGATTTCTCCATTTTTTAACCATCTCGCATAATCTTTTGCGAAATAGGTAATTATAATGTCTGCTCCTGCACGTTTTATTGCAGTAAGCGCTTCCCATACTGCTGCTTTCTCATTTATGAAATTATTCTGTGCAGCAAGTTTAATCATCGTATACTCCCCGCTCACACTATACGCTGCTATTGGGACATTAAATCGTTCTTTCGCTGACTTTATTATATCAAGATACCAGAGTGCTGGTTTTACCATTATTATATCTGCACCTTCCTTAATATCTAATTCAATCTCCCTCAAAGCCTCTTTTGCATTTCTTGGATCCATTTGATAGCTTTTCCTATCACCAAACTGGGGTGCTGAGCTGGCTGCTTCTCTAAATGGTCCGTAAAGTGTTGAAGCGTGTTTTGCAGAATATCCCATTATTGCTACATCCTTGTAACCTGCGTCATCGAGAGCTTCCCTGATTGCCTTAACTTGTCCATCCATCATTGCAGACGGTGCTACTATATCAACTCCAGCTTCAGCATAACTTAATGACACTTTTGTTAAAACTTTTAATGTCTCATCATTATCTACGTAAAGTTCCCCAGTATGAGATCCTTGTTCTACTCTTTTTATTATTCCACAATGTCCATGCGTTGTGTATTCGCATGTACACACATCAGCTATTATTATTACTTGATTTGTATATTCTTTCCTTAACTGTCTTATAGTTCTCTGAACTATTCCTTGAGGATCATAATCTGAAGTGGCAAATTCATCTTTGTGTAACGGTATTCCAAAGAGCAATATCGATCTTATTCCTAATTCCAACAATTCCTTTACTTCATCAACTAATGCATCTACTGAAAATCTGTATTGGCCTGGCATTGCTACGATTTGTTCCTTTCCTTCTAACCCTTCTTTTACAAAGAAAGGCATTATAAGTTGTGATGGATTAACATAAGTCTCAGCTACAAGATCCCGTAAAGCTTTTGATAAACGTAATCTCCGCATTCGAATTGTAGGAAATATATCCAATCTACAACACCTAAATAAAAAATACTAATTAATGGTATAAACATTTGCATTTAAAAACATGCTTCACAAAACAACAAAATTTCACTCAAAGATAACTTTTTACTTAATTTTTTCTCTAATACTGATGTTAAAAACACTTCACTAAAACTCTAAACTGCTTTATACTTCATGTCATCATTAGTGAGCGTAAATACTTTAGATTTTTGATTGCTTATTTAAGACTATTCTATAATTTTATTAATAATAAGTTTGAGTTTGGAATTTTTATGGTTTGTTATTCTTCGTATAAGTATGGATATCCTGGACAGAATTTAGTGCGGATTTTTTGTCCTTCAATGAATTGTGGCCATATGGCTTCTTCTGATAATGGTTTGAAGAGTAAGTATGCGTTTATTTCACGTCCTTCAAATTGTTGTTTTATTCCTGTATACTTAACTCCTGTTGGTTTTGTATCTGCTATCATGAACCCTAATCTTACGAATTGGGAAACCTGTAGCCATGGAAGCCAATCATCGAGTGCTATGAGTGATATTCCTTGTGGGTTATATTTTTTATATTCGTTAATGCACATTTCTAGTAATTTCTGTCCTATGTCTTGGTTTCTGTAGTCTTTGTTAATCCACATGCAGTTTATGAATATTGCTTGTTGGCCTTTTATGGGGAATGGTGCATGTTCTATGGGCACACATTCAACTTGTGCTATTGGTGTTTCTTTGTCGAATGCCATGAATTTTCTGAACCATCTTTTTGATACTGTTCTCAGGTATGCTTTTCGGCTCTTTACGTTTACTATTCCTGATTTTGGGAGACAATAATACAGTAATTCCTTATTTCCTTCCTTTACTAGGTTTTTTATTTCTATCATCTTACCAGCATGTTATAAATCTAAAACAGGTAATTTAAATGTATTGTATCCTTTGTATGTTGTACATTGACCTGCGATAATAATGATTTTTAACGTAAAATTATATAATCATATTACAATAGTTATTTAATATCTTAAAAAGCTTTTTGCTCAGCTATTCTAAAAAGTTTTTAATTAAGTTAGACTTATGACACCTTCCTCACATTTTAGGATGAAGCTTTTTTTATAAATGAGAAATCTCATTCTTCAGAGTAACCAATATATTAGGTATCGGGACTTAATTTCTTTCTATAATAAGGAACGTGATGAGATAATGAAGAAGCATGGACTGGATAGGTATGCAGCAAGCGCACGCATAATAATACCAAAGAGTGTTCAAAAGTAATTAAACTATCTCAAAATATCAACAAGAGAAAAATAACCTTGTCTTAAGTAGGAAAGTTTTTATGTTTAGCGTTTAATGCTATATTATGCCTGAAGTAATAACAATAGGGCATATTTTGATGGATATTCAGATTGTTGTTGATAGTTTTGCTCAACCTGATAGGGAGGGTGTTGTTAATAGTATTAAGTATGGTGGTGGTGGGTCTGCTGCGAATGTTGCTGTTGGTACTTCTAGGTTAGGTATAAGGTCTGGTTATATTGGGAAGGTTGGTATGGATTCTTTTGGAAGTACGCTTCTTGAGGAAATTAGACGTGATGGTGTTGATGTAAGTAGGGTTAAGATTGATTTAGATGGTTCTACTGGGTTTACGATAATAATTGTGAATAGGGTGGGTCAGGTTATTATGTATGGGTTTAAGGGTGTTAGTGATAAGTTAATGCCTAATGAACTTGACACTCAATATATTAGTTCAGCTGAGCATTTACATATAACTGGTCTGCGTCTTAGTACTGCAATAAAAGCTGCTAAGATTGCTAAGAAAGCTGGTGTTGTTGTATCGTTTGATCCTGGTCGTTTGGTATCAATGCTTGGTATGGAGAAGCTTAAACCTTTGTTGAAGTTATGTGATATTTTGCTTTTAAATTCTTCTGAAGCTGAGAGCCTTACCAATGTAAATGATCCACGTGAAGCCGCAATTATACTGAATAAGATTGTTCCTGTTGTTATTGTAAAGATGGGTGATAAAGGTGTTTATGCGAAGAGTGGCAGTGATGAGTTTTCTTTTCCAGCTTATAGTGTTAAGGTTATCGATACTACTGGTGCGGGCGATGCGTTTTCTGCAGGGTTTATTACTGGTTTATTAGAGGGAAAGGATTTAAGAGATGCTGTTAGTTTTGCGAATGCTGTTGCTGCTTTAAAGATAACTAAAATAGGCGCACGAGCTTTACCCACAAGAAGAGAAGTTGAACAATTCATAAAGCATCTGCAATGAGTTAGCTAACCATAGATTATTTCTTCGTCAGCTCTTCTGTATTCGTATAATTCGTTTTCGTTAAACCAGAATTTGATTTCACGCTCTGCTACTTCTTTAGAGTCCGATGCATGAATTAAGTTTCTTAAAGGTCTTTTTCTTAGGTTTGCTAGCTCTGGACTATCTGTGGAGTAATCACCTCTTATTGTTCCCGGTGCTGCTTCGTATGGTCTTGTTGCACCTACGATTTTTCTTACCACTTCTATTGCTCTGTTACCTTCTAGTACTATTGCTATACAGGGACCTGATGCAAGAAATTCTGCCAACCATTCTTTAATAATTTTTCCTATAGTTATCGGGTTATCTGTTCCGAAATCTTTTTTTGGATCGATGCCCAATTCTTTATAAACTTTCAAGGACTTATTTGCAACATTTATAAGCCATTCATCGTCTGATGGATAAAAGTTTAGTGCTTGTTCTTTTGTTGGTTTTATCATCTTTAGTCCAATGATCTTTAGACCTGTTTTCTCGAATCTTGATATTATTTCCCCTATTAAACCACGTTTCACACCGTCAGGTTTTATTAATACTAGAGTCCTTTCCATGTTTTGGGTTATTTATTTCATGCATATATTTCTTATGTTGACGTGAATAGCTACACATAGATGATACAGGGCATTCTACACATAATGGTTTCGGACGACAATAATGATAGCCTAGTTCACTCATGAGTGCATGAAAATTTTTATAATCTGATAATGCTTGTAAGGATTTTAAGAGTAGGTCTTGCCATTCTTTGTAAGAAAGTTTTTCACTAATGCCTAATGCTCTACTCAGTATTCTTTTCGTATATTCACTAACCGGGATTGTGGGTATTTGACCTGCATAAAGCATGATTACATCTGCTGTCTCATTACCTATACCATAAATATTAAGTAGAAGGTCTCTGAGGTTCTGTATTTTAAAGAGTTTATTTATCGATGAGTACTTCTTTATGAGTTTTGCTAATTCTCTGATGGTTCTTGCCTTTCTCGTTGGAAATCCTGCAGGTTTTATTATGTTAGATAGCTGTTCATCACTTATATTGAGTATTCCTTCTGGTATAGTAAGATTATTTTTTCTTAAGTTTTCTAATGCTTTTGCAGCGTTTCTCCATGATGAACGCTGTACAAGAATTGCACCTATCATTATTTCCCATGATGAATTCCCTGGCCATTCTATATTTTTATCTTTTATGTTCCATTCGCCTTGATGCATTAACAAATTGATCGATGTATATAATTTGTTGTAAATGTCGCGTATAGTTGTTCTAGTGTCTTCTATACTTTGGTTTATTTGTGTTCTCTTCTTTTTGCGCATATTTCCTGGCATTCCTCTCACCTAAAAGGCTAGGTTTAAATTATTTTTGTTAGTTGATGAAATATTTTTCATTTTTCATATATTTGTGTTGCGAAGAATTTAAAGGTGTGGAGTTAAATTATAATTGAGATCTGAAATGAAAAATCCATATTTTCAAAAAAGGTTAAAAACGATTGAGGTAAGGAGTGGTAAAAGTGTTTCAGAGCTTTTAAATGAGATGGCACAGACTGGTTTTCAGGGTAGAAAATTGGGTGAGGTTGTTGAGACTTGGGAATTAATGTTAAATGATAATGTAACTATATTCATGGGACTTGCAGGATCACTGAGCACTACCGGACAATGGAAAATTATAAAATGGTTGGTAGAGAATAGGTTTATAGATGTTTTGGTGTCAACAGGGGCGAATATTTCTGAGGACATTTTAGAGGCTATGGGGGGATCTTATTGGCAAGGATCTCATCTTGTTGATGATAGAGAACTTTTCAAGTATAATATTGACAGGTTTTATGACGTGTACGCAGATGAGATGGAATACAGGAAGATGGAAAACTTACTTGCAGAGTTTACTGATACGCTTGATACAGGTCATATTTATTCTTCAAGGGAATATTTGTACTTGCTAGGTAAGTGGCTTAATGAGAAAGGTATTGATAGTATTGTAGCGGCCGCTTACAGAAGTAATGTTCCAATTTTTAGTCCTGCTTTAGTTGATAGTGGCTATGGTATAGCTAATATTATGCTAAGATTTTCAAAGGGTAAACGTGTAGTGTTAGATCAAATGAAGGATTTTGAGGAGATCGTTGAAATTGGTGCTAGGAGTAAAGAGACTGGTGTTATTTATATCGGTGGAGGAGTGCCGAAGGATTTTATCCAGCTTATTGCTGTTGCTTTAAGGCTTCGGGATCCTAATGATAAGGAGCATCCTCACAAGTATGCTATTCAAATAACTACTGATAGTCCTCAATGGGGTGGTTTATCTGGAGCTACTTTTGAAGAAGCGATAAGCTGGGGTAAAGAGTCTCCGCAGGGAAGAAATACTGTATGCTATTGTGATGCAACTATTGCATTACCCCTTGTAGTACATGCATTGAGTGAAAGGATCAAAAAGCGAAATTATGTTCCAGATTTTTCATGGATTCAACTTTTAAAGATGATCTAGCGTCCAAATCTCCTTTCTCTTTTTTGGTATGTTCTGATCGCCCTCCATAAATCAATTTTTCTAAAGTCAGGCCAGTATACATCTGCAAAGTATAGTTCGCTGTAAGCTGTCTGCCAAAGTAAAAAGCCTGATAATCTTTCTTCCCCGCTCGTTCTAATTACAAGGTCCGGATGTGGGTTTGGTAGATGTGATGTGTAAAGTCTTTTTTCTATTTCAGATTCAGATATCTGCTCTATTTTAATTTTTCCCGAAAGTATGTCCTTTGCTATATTGCGGACGGCATCCACAATCTCTATCCTACCTCCGTAGGCTATCGCGATGTTTAAGAAATGCTGATCATAATTTTCTGTACTTTTTTCTAACTGCTCCAGTTTTTCCCTTAGGCTAGCTGGTAATAATTCCTTTTTTCCTAGGATCTTTACATGCACTCTGTTGTCTCTTAGATCTTTATTGTCTAATGCTTCTATAACCTCTTCTTCTATAATCTTCATTAATTCTCTCACTTCTTCAGGTGAGCGAAGAAAATTTTCAGTCGAAAAAACATACAGGGTTACTGTTTTGATATTTAGGTCTAAGCACCATCTAAGAAATTCTCTTGCTTTTTTTGCACCATACTTATGTCCTAGCCATGGAAACAAGCCACGCTTTTTTGCCCATCTTCTATTTCCATCCATTATTACTGCTATATGTTGTGGTATAGTACCTTTTTTTATCTGATTATAGAGCCATATTTCATAGATTTTATAAACTCCGAGTACTTTTAAAATTTTTTCAAGCATATCCTCTATACAGCTATCTAAGTTTATCTATAAATAGTTTATTTAATAGAAGGAACAAGCTTCATTTTTTAACGTGAAATAATTTTTATTTAATACCTACTATAGGAGAGTGTTTTTCTTTAAAGCAGAAAATGTTTTTAATTATCCACATTATTATATTAATGTTTCTTTAGAGTTTTCAGAACTTGAGATATATGGTTCCTCTCCTGACCTGAAAGGCAAGTTTTTCGTTTTCGTAAATTGTAGTGCTTTAAAGAGATATATGGAGATTCTATTTCTTATAGTGGAGATTGGGAGTGTCAGTAAGTGGGTTTGAGAGTTTGAGTGAAGGTCTAAGGAGGGTTATAGCGAGTTATGGTTATAGAGAGGCTACAGAGGTTCAAAGGAGAGCCATTCCTCTTATAGTTAAGGGTAGGAATGTTTTTATTGTTGCACCGACTGGATCTGGTAAGACTGAGGCTGTCTTTTTCCCTCTTATAGATTTGGTTTTGAGGTTTGGTGGTGGGGGTATTAAGGCGTTGTACGTAACTCCTATGCGTGCTTTGAATAGGGATATTTTGAGGAGGATGATAGATATTGCGTTGAGTGCTGGCCTTAAGATTGCGGTAAGACATGGTGATACGAGACAGGCTGAGCGTAAGGAGCAAATCGAGAGTCCTCCAGATATTTTGATAACGACTCCTGAGATGTTACAGGCTATGCTTGTGGCTAAAAATGTTAGGCCTTTGTTGAGATGGGTTAGGGTTGTTGTTATTGATGAATTTCATGAATTGTTTTCTAGTAAGCGTGGTGCTCAATTGGCTGTTGCACTTGAGAGGTTGGTTGATGTTACTGAGCATGATTTTCAGAGGATAGGTTTGTCTGCTACGATAGGTGATTTGGAAGGTTCTGCTCATATGCTTTTTGGTGTTGGTCGTGATTTTATAGTTATAAATGTTGATGTGCCTAGGGGTATTGATGTAGTTATTGATTATGTTGGAGGAGAAGAAGATGTTGCTAAGGAAATCGTTAAGTTGTCGCATGATAAGAATTCTATAATTCTCTTTACTAATACTAGACAGATGGCTGAGCATATGACATTCCAGATTTCTAATGTTGATCCTAGTTTACAAGTTTTAGTTCATCACGGTTCTTTGGATAGAACCGTTAGAGAGAGTGTCGAGAAGATGTTAAGAGAGGGTAAGTTGAAGTTTGTTGTTAGCACAAGTTCGCTGGAGTTAGGTATTGATATAGGGTCTGTTGATTATGTGATACAATTTGGTTCACCTAGGGATCCTACGCGATTGTTGCAGAGGATTGGTAGGTCGATGCATAGGTTTGGTGAGACTGCTAAAGGTATGATAATGGTGACAAACGTTGATGAGGTTTTTGAGTCTATCTCTATATTTGATTTTGCTAAAAGGGGATCTCTTGCTTCACTCCCTATATATAAAGAGCCGTTAGACGTTCTTGCTCATCAACTTATAGGGTATATTTTGGAGCGGGGAGGAACATCGTTACATGATTTTTTAAAGATGATAAGAAGGAGTTGGCCTTATAAGGATTTGAGTGCTGAGAAACTTGTTGAGGTTTCAGAGTTTTTAGAGAAAATTGGAAAGATCAGACTTTACGTTAATGATGAGTTAAGAGCAAGAAGTCGTGGTTCATTAACGATCTCGTATTATTATGAGAATCTCTCTACTATACCTGAAACAAAATTCTACAATGCAATAGATGCTGTTAGTAATCGGAGGATTGGTATGCTTGATGAGGAGTATACTAGGAGTGCGCTCAATGAAAATGCTTTAATAATACTTGCAGGTCGTGTGTGGCGAGTGGTTGATATTGACCCAGAAAATGAGCGTATCTTGTTGGAACCTGTGGAGGAAATTGGTGATGCTCCTATATGGTTTGGAGAAACTATACCTGTTCCACGTGAGGTTGCTGAATTATCTGCGGAACTTAGGAAGAAGGCTATTGAGTATAAAATAAGTTTGAATGAGCTTGGTTATCCTCTTAGTGAACGAGCTGCTAAGATGATTTCTCAGTTGCTAGATGAATGTGTTAAAAAGAATTATCCTGTACCTGATCCAAACTTAATTGTTATTGAACAAGTTGGTAATGTGTGCGTTCTTCATTCATCATTTGGTACTAGGATAAATAGGGCCATTGCAATGATAGTCAGGGGTGTATTAAGTAAAGAAGCTTTCTTAAAATCTCAGTATGTTGTTGACTCTATGAAAATATTGTTTTATTCTAAAGCTCCGATCACAGCTGAGGTTATTAAGAACGTGTTACTTAAGTGGATCCCAGCATATATTAACGATAATCCGAAGTATTTGGAATATCTTTTAAGAGAAAGTAATGAGTATGAACGCTTTCTTAAAGATATGGCATTAAGGTTTGGTGTCATCTCAAAGAAGAGAATTAATGATGTTCCGAAATCCGTGATTACTGAGTTAGAGGGCACTCCGGTTTCAGAGGAAGCACTAAAAGAATTAAGAGACCATTATACTGATTTTTACGGTGCACTTGAAATACTAAAGCGTATAAAATTGGGTATTGTGAAAGTAGTAATGTTTAAGACTAGCGATCCATCACCATTCTCGAGAGGGCTTTTTGAGAGTTTTAATCTTGGAAGATTTGCTTTAAAGTTGGCTTCTGCTGACTCTATAGTTGCTGTTGTTAAGGAACGTATTGATTCAGAAAAGATGAGGCTTATTTGTACTTATTGTGGATGGCATTCTGTTGAGATCGTTAAGAATTTGCCTGATAAGATTTCTTGTCCTAAATGCGGTTCTGTTATGATAGCTGTCGCAGATCCGAGTGATAATACTGCTGTAAAGATTGCGAATTTAATAAGCAAGAATAATGTTGGAATCTTAAAGCGAAATGATGACTTGTCTAAGGTACATAAAAGACTTATATTTTCTGCAGAGCTTGTAGCATCTTATGGTAAGAGTGCTATTAAGGCTATGGCTGGTAGGGGTATTGGTCCTAAAACTGCAGCAAGAATATTGAGCATTGCCTCAGATGAGAGAGAGTTATACCGTTTAATATTGAAAGCAGAGATTGATTATGCTCGCACTAAAAGATATTGGTCAGATGAGAAATAGTTTATAAGCTGGTTTGTTCTATTAAATAACGATGAAAGATTTAGAGTTATATAAGGATCGTTTGTTTATGCTCAGGCAGGATTTAGGTCGTGGTTTAATAAGTCAAGATGTTTATGATAAGCTTGCGGGAGAATTTTTCATCGCATTACGTCTTAATGGTTATGAACCGTTTAATGTTAAATCTTTTCGTGAACGTCTTGTTGATTTTATTTTGTTTAAATATCCTAAGTCAATATTTGATAATGCTATTTTTATAATCCTATCATTTTTTATATACTTATTTGGTTTTTTGATTGGATCGTTGCGTCCTTTAACTCTTATTCTAAATATGAATAGTACAGTAAGTAATCAATATTCATCGTTTGTTTTATTTGTACAAATACTTATGAACAATTTAAGAGTGCAGAGCATTTCGTTCGTTTTATCTATTCTTGCCGATGTTCCTACTGTGTTTACTATATTTGTCAATGGTTTCATTTTAGGTTTAGTTTATTCTTATTCTTCATACAGTTTTTTGGATTTTTGGTCATTAATTTTACCTCATGGTGTGTTAGAGCTGACAGCTATGATAACATCGTTTGGAGCTTCCTTAGGGTTTGGTTATAGATTTCTTAAAAGCTTTTCTCGCTATGGATCTTATGAAGCATTAAGAAAAGCAGCAGGTACAGCATTAAATGTTGTGTTAGGTGGTAGTGTTTTACTGTTCTTTGCTGCATTCATAGAAGCTTATTTTACTCCTAGTCACCATATAGATTCGGTTAATAAATTAATCTTTTCGTTAGTAATACTCATGATCATTATATTTTATTTAACTTATAGCTGGTTAAAAATTAGGAGGGCTTAAATTATACTTCACACGTAATTGTTCAAATTCAAGTATTCCTTCTTGATCAGCATTTTCAGAAATTATAGCATGGGATAAGAACCATTCTAAGTCCATAAGTTCTTGAAGCTTTATTTTTGCATCTACACCTCTAATGCTTTTTTTAGCTAATTCTTGAGCTACGTTATTTCGTTGCATCTCTACTGCGATGAACATTTCTCTAGTGACATGAAAGAATTTTATCTCTAATCTTTGTTGTTTTTCAACTATTATGGTAGATACTGCAATATCGCCTATTCGCTGCCACCATAAGAAGGCTGGTATATAAAGAAGTATCATGTCTAAGAATCGAAAAGTATTTCTACCAAATGCTTTTGTAATGTTCATTGGTTCATCATCTGTAGAGATCACTCTTAACCCAAAAAGAAACTTACCCAATGTAAACCCTAATATACCCTCAGTTAATGTGGAGTATATTATTAATATAATGAACATGTTTAAGAACAGTTGCGTATACTCGTTAAAAAGAAATAGTAAAGGTCTTGATATCCTTGAAATAATAATAGCTATGGTGATCGAGATAGCTAGATCTATTAAGTGCGCTGCTGCTCGTTTAAAATAAACAAGAGTGCTTAACGTAAAGCGTGCTCTAATATTTTTTAATGGTCGTGACTTCTCTGTAGTATCGGTTTTCATGTTTTTGTTTTTCATCTTATAGAATAAGAGTTTAAGTTGTTTATTTATTTGATTGCTCCAAAAATTGTTTTATTTTTTGAGCGATCTCGTATAGTGCTTTACTTGCCGGCGTATTAGGATAGCTTAGCGCAAATGGTCTTCCTTTATCTGATGCTTCTGTTATTCTTGGATCTAAAGGAATTTTGCCTAGGAATGGTACTTTCATCCTCTTTGCGATCCTCTCTCCTCCTCCTTCTCCGAATATTTTATATGTTTTTCCTGATTCTGGGCATGTAAAACCACTCATGTTTTCTACAATACCTATTACTGGTATTTTCAGTGAAAATGCAAAGTTTACAGCTTTTTCGACTACTATTTGAGATACTTCCGAGGGTATTGTCACAATTATTGCACCGCTCGGTCTTCGAAGTTCTTGTGCAACACTTAAAGGTTCATCCCCAGTCCCAGGTGGCAAATCAACAAGAAGATAATCTAAGTCTCCCCAATCTAAATTCTTTACAAATTCTTGGATAGCTTTAGCTTTTAATGGTCCTCTCCAAACTACTGGCGTGTCATATGTGGGTAGCAAGAATGCAATAGAAATAACTTTTATATTATTTGGGCCTATTAAAGGTTTTAATGGTTGTCCTGGGTCTGGTGCTATGAGTCTCATATAATCGACTCCTAACATCTTGGGCACAGATGGTCCATGTATATCAGCATCTAATACTCCAACTTGTGAACCTTGGGATGCTAATATTGCTGCAATATTAACAGTTATAAAAGATTTACCAACACCACCCTTACCACTCATTACTAAGATCGTATGTTTTATATTTAGAAGCCCTTCTTCAGGACTTGCTACTTCAAATCCAAAACCAGACAACTGTTAGCACCAACCCTTATAAAATGAAAGCTCTAAATTAATTTATTCTTATTAAGATAGAGACTGTCCACATAAGCTTTATGTGAGTTTGCGGTACTACTTGTGGTGAGGTGTCGGTGAATATCTTTGAATACTT
>JBMFIF010000037.1:0-18175 GCA_049976445.1 Thermoprotei archaeon
GCTATATTGTAACGCACAATGGATTAAGACCCATAACCCTGTTGAGGGGTAACGCCCGAGACCCCAGCGGTGGAAACCCCGCCTTGAAAGGCGGGGAGGGGTCATCTATAATTATGTGACGATAGGAATATGGGAGAAGTTACCATACTTAATAAAGCTACGGCAAAAAGCAAGTCTTTAAGAACAACGATCCCTATAGGGATTGTCAAGCAATTTAATCTCTCGGTAGGGGATAAGCTCAATTGGGAAATTAGAGCGGATGATGGAGAGCTTATAATTGTTGTGAAACCAGTGAAGGAGCATGAAAGATATGAGAAGGACCCGAACAAGTAGTTTTGGTGCTTCGGGAAGAGTTAGTCACGATTCGACTCCTTTTTACTCTCGAAAACTGTATGAAGATAGTAGCCTTCCGAAGCCAAGACCAGAAGATCTCATTGAAAATAAAGTCCCAGCTGAATTCTTAGATAAAATATTAGTAGGGGATGCACGTGAGATTTTCAAGAAATTGCCAAACAACTGTGTTCATCTAATGGTCACTTCTCCACCATACAACGTAGGGAAGGAGTATGATAAGGACCTAACGCTTGGAGAATATCTTGATTTCATAGAAGAAGTCATGAGAGAAGTTTACAGAGTTCTTGTTTGGGGTGGGCGTGCATGCTTTAATGTAGCTAATTTAGGGCGCAAACCTTACATACCATTGCATGCATACCTCATAGAGAGGTTTGAGAACATAGGTTTCCTCTTTAGAGGAGAAATCATTTGGGATAAGGGAGATGCTGTTAGCGGTGCTTCGACAGCATGGGGATCTTGGCAATCAGCGATAAATCCAATATTAAGAGATCAGCACGAATATATCATTGTTTTATCTAAAGGAGATTTTAGAAGAGAAAAAGGGAACAAAGAAGACACGATCGCAAAAGAGGAATTCCTGGAATTTACAAAGAGTGTTTGGAGATTTCCGCCAGAATCAGCGAGAAACGTTGGACATCCAGCACCTTTCCCCATAGAATTGCCATACAGATGCATTCAGCTTTACACTTTCAAAGGAGATGTTATTTTAGACCCATTCGTGGGATCTGGCACAACATGCGTTGCTGCACTGAAAACAGAAAGGCACTTCATAGGCATAGATACAGAGGAAAAATATGTTGAGCTGGCTAAACAGAGAATAAAGGAAATATTGGCTACAAAGAAGCTTACTGAATACTTTTCTTAACTTTCCAGGACCAATCTTTTTAATACATTATACCAAGTTTTCCAGTATTTTTCTTTGATAGTATTTATGGCAATAGGTCGATAATTTGCTGTTATGAAATTTCCTTTCTTTTCAGCTTTATTTATTAAAATCTTGACTGCTTTAACATTAATTCCAAATCCCCTTGGATTGGTTCCTCTTCTTGGAATCCACCACATTTCATCTCCAACTTCTTTTTTCAATTCTTCAAGATCATCTATTTCAAAAATGTAAACTGAAACTTTCCTTTCTTTTCTATCTCCAGTTACATAGAGTATTGGATGCTTGAATTCGAATCTTTGCGCTCTCTCTATTGACTGAAAACCGTTCCACGCTACTTTCACAGTAGTAATTTTTTCAGTCGTCTTGAGACTATATCTTCTTTCCTTCAATGATTATCGATAAATCCCAATCTCTCTCCATAGATGGTGCCGGATTGACTTTTAATCCAAATTCCTCTTCTAACATAACACGTATAAAATGCTCTCTTCTTTTTCCAATATCATACGTCCCAATAAGTCAAGAACTAAATAGATTGTTTTATTGTTTTTAAACTTTCTATCACCATACTTGCAACACCCTATGTTTCAACAGAACAATGTTACTGCTTTGTTGTATAATTTTTGGTCTATTTTTTCATGGAATTATGATATTTTTCATCAAACTTATATTTAATGTTCATTTAAAGTGATGTTTTTCAAGATACAACATATGCACAAGTTATGCAATAAAATCTTATATTTTTGTTTTATATAAGGCAAAGACAAACAATACAACAGTAGTAGATGTCACGGAAGAAAAATTCTCAACAATAAGCATGAACAAAACAATAAAAACGAGAGACACAACGAACGTATGACAAGAAAACATAATCATAAGAAATCTCTTAAGGGGATTCACGCGTGAAGTTGTGAGTAATTTGTGCTTGTAGTAGTTGCTTTAATATTAATTTTTATTTTTTTGGTATTATTTTTTCTTTAATAGTTTCATAGTATTATGTGAGTTTAATGTTGAGCTGAGGAAAGTATTTTAGAAATACTTATATGTTATTGAGTTTTTATGGAAATCATGTATAAGGATCTTAGAGATTTGTTAAGCGATTTTGAAAGGATAGGGTTACTTAAACGTGTGAGGGTTAGTGTTGATCTTAATTTGGAGTTGGCTGAGATTTTGAGACGTGTGATGTATAGAAAAGGACCTATGCTTTTGTTTGAAAGTATTAAAGATTATCCTAATTGGAGGGTAGCTGGCAATATGTTTGGTAGTATTGAGATGGTTAAGAGAGCTCTTAATGTTAATGATTTAGAAACTATAGGTAAGCGTTTCCTTGAACCGTTGATGCAACCTTTACCGATGGGGATGTTGGATAAACTTAGGACATTGCCTGAGTTTTTGTCGTTTTCTAAGTATTTACCGAAGAAAGTTAGGTCCGGGCCTATTAAGGATGTAAAGATTGATGGAGAGAAGGCTATTTTTGATCTGTTACCAATACCAAAAATTTGGCCTAAAGATGGGGGTAAATATATTACTTATCCTCTGGTTATCACTAGAGATCCTGAAACTGGTGTTAATAACATGGGTGTGTATAGGATGCAGATTCTTGATAATAAGAGGGCTGCAATGCATTGGCAGATTCATAAGAGGGGGGCGTTAGCTTATCAGAAGATGAGAGAGTTAGGTAAGGAGAGGATTGATGTATCGATAGCTATTGGAGCTGATCCTGGAACTATGTTTTCTGGTGTTGCACCAGTGCCTTATCCTATTGATAAGTTGCTTTTTGCTGGTATTGTGCGTGGTGAAGGTTTGGAGGTTGTAAGTTCTGAGAATTCTGATATTTTAGTTCCTGCAAGGGCTGAAATCGTTCTTGAAGGATACGTTAGTATTAATGAATTAGTTATGGAAGGCCCATTTGGGGATCATATGGGTTATTATACGCCTCCTGAACGGTATCCAGTATTTCATCTAGAGACTATAACTATGAGACATGATCCAATATATTACGTTACTGTTGTTGGAAAACCACCTTTAGAAGATGCTTGGATCGGTAAGGCTGTTGAACGTGTATTTCTTCCAATTATTAAAGTACTATTACCTGAGATTGTAGATATAAATTTGCCTGAGTATGGCTTATTTCAAGGTTTAAGCATTGTTTCTATTAAAAAGAGATACCCTGGTCATGCTCGTAAAGTCATGATGGGGCTCTGGGGTCTTGGACAGTTTTCTCTTACGAAAATGATAATAGTTGTTGATCATGATGTGAATGTGCATGACATAAACCAGGTAATTTATAATTTAGTTACTAATGTTGATCCAGCCAGGGATGTAATGATAGTTAATAATACTGTTACTGATGTTTTAGATCCAGCATCTACTACAACTGGTATCGGTAGTAAAATTGGCATAGATGCTACCAGAAAACTACCAGAAGAATGCGGAAAAATGTGGCCCGAATCAGTTGAACCTGATCCTGAAACAATTAAACTTGTTAATGATCGATGGAAAGAATATGGTATAGACTAGGTGAGTAAAATGAATGACCTAGACGAGGCTGAGACAATTTTAAGAGAAGTTTTCGGATTAAATAAATACGAATCTAAAGTATATTTAGCGTTGATAAGAGGTGCAAGAATACCTAAACAAATTTCTAAACTCTCCAAAGTTCCTATGCCAAGAATATACGACACTCTAGCAAGTTTAGAAAATAAAGGCTTTATAGTTAGGGTTAATGATGAGTATGCTCCATTAAATCCAGAAGTCATCTTTTCAATAGTTAGCAAGAAACTCAAATCTGAACTAGAAGAAAAAATAGATTTAATGAAAAAAAGTACTGAACAGCTCTCAAAAATTTTTAGCAAATATTCATTTCCTTCTTACGAAGGAGAAATAATCGTATTAAGAGGACTCCCAGTAATCGTTGAACATTTTTCCCAACTACTCTCAAAAGCTAAAAATGTTATCCTTCTAATAAGAAAATCGATCGAGGTAAAAGAATTTTTCAAGCAACAAGTGGTCGAGCTAAGAAAAAAAGGATTACCTCACATAAGAGCATTGTTACATAGCGAAATTAATCTTGACAAAGATGATATAGAATTAGCATCAGAATTGGGAGTCGAACTAAGAAAAAGTAACGATGTTATGTTTGATATGATGATCATAGATGATGACATTTTCGTAATGGGAATCCCAGATCCCATGTTAGAGAATGTTACAGAAAAAGCAATCGCCATAATCATAAAAAATAGAGTTTTTGTAACTGCACTAAAAAGTTACATCGAAGAGCGTTGGCTCTCAGCTGGCAAATACTAGGACTATAGTTGCTAACACAGGACTTGCACTTTACCTAATTAAATTTTAACTTGTACATACAATGCTTTTTATGAGTATTCTCTCATACTGGCGAATTAACTGAAAATTATAACCTTTATGGATGATATTTACCAAGTAAACAAATATTTAAATATAAACCATTGTTACCATTATTTGGTGGTAATATGAAGTTTCAAATAATCGTACCTTTGTTTATTTTCGTCATAGTGCTTATAAGCATCGTAATAGTAAGTAATATGTTTTTTGTGAATAAGACTACGTGGATTAACGTTGGTGTTCTTCCCATTGAGGATTCAGCACCTATAATAATTGCTCAGAATGAAAAATTGTTTGAACAGGAGGGATTGAATGTAAATGTTACGCTTTTCACGTCTGCTAGAGATCGGGATGTTGCATTGGAAAGTAGTAAGATTCAAATAGCAGTATCAGATCCTATTACAAGTACTATTCAATTTAGTCAAGGACTTCATATAAAAATTGTCTCATTATTGTGGGGTGGACATCCAGATCAAAGTGTATTCTATATACTTTCACCACCTAATTCTACGGCTAAAACATTGCATGAGATAAGGCAGATTGGTATTTCAAAAGCAACTATAATAGAATATGTTACGTACAAGTTAATCCAAATGTCAGAAGGCGATCCTAATAATTATGAGTTCGTTAATATTCCGAGCATACCAATAAGGTATCAGCTTCTTATGACAGGAAAAATAGAAGCTGTAACATTACCTGATCCACTTGCGAGTTTAGCGATAATGAAAGGAGCTCACGTTCTTGCATCAACCAAAACGTATAACAGATCAATTACTATGAGTGTACTGATTTCTAACAGTGATTGGTTAACAAATAATAAGGATACTATGATAAAGTTCTTAAGGGCAGTAAATAGAGCAATAAAGTTAATCATCTCAAATTCAAGTAAATATAATGATCTTATTGCAACATTTATTAAAGTTCCTGAAGAACTTAGACCATATTATAAAATTGGATACTGGACAGAACTTAGTGTATATCCAAAAGATAATTTCCAGGATGTTTTAAGCTGGCTTTTGTTAAAAAATTACATAACGAAAACTATTAATTATAATGATTTTGTTGATACAGAATTGGTGCTGAGTGCACAATGATAAAGGTTCGAGAACTAAGCGTTAATTATGGTTCATTAAAAGCTTTAAGTAATGTTAGTATGGATGTGATGAAAGGTGAAACTGTGGCAGTAGTTGGGCCTAGTGGCTCAGGAAAAACAACATTAATTAAAGCATTGGCCGGTTTAATAAATTATGAAGGTGTTATTGAGATTGATGAAAAACATGTAAAGAGTCCTAGAAAGGATGTCGCAGTGATTTTTCAAGAAAACAATCTTTTACCATGGTATACAGTAAAACAAAACATACATCTTACACTAAAATTCAATAATCCTAATCATATCGATCCTAAAAAAGTAGATGAAATATTGATAAGCGTTGGTCTTAAAGACTTTAGTAACTATTATCCATCACAATTAAGCGGTGGAATGAAACAAAAAGCAGCATTAGCGCGAGCTCTAGTTATCGAACCACAAGTTCTTCTCTTAGATGAACCATTTTCAGCTCTTGATGCATTAACTAGAGAACAAATGCAAGATATGATTATGAATATATGGTCACAATCAAAATTCACTATGCTAATAGTAACACACAGTATCGAAGAAGCTGTTTATATGGGAAGAACAATATATGTTTTTACAGAAAGGCCTGGAAGAATTAAAGCCATAATAGAAAATAAAGAAGCAGGAACAAATAATTATAGATATACAGATGAATACTATAAAGTGGTGAAACATGTCAGACAAATTATTAACCAATAAATATAAGTTAGTAGCATATTTCATATCGCTTATTACTATAATAGCATTATGGTGGGCCATATCAATCACTTTACAAGTTATCTTCTTACCTGATCCATTAAATGTAATAAGTTATGCCATTAATTCTATAATATCAGGGAAAATAATATCACATATAATAGCTAGCCTCTTCAGAGTCATCATTTCTATCATAATAGCAGTTTCAGTAGCCTTATTTTTAGGTCTTATTTTGGGATACTATAACAAGCTTGATGCACTATTTACACCGTTAATCATGGTGTTATATCCAATACCACATATTATCCTCTTACCAATTCTAATTTTATGGTTAGGGCTTGGTAACGCAAGTAAAATAGCGTTAATATCAATAATCATATTCTTTCCACTTTTCATCCAAATAAGGGATAGCGCACAACGCATGGCAAAAAACTACATTGACTTATTATTAGTGATGGGGGCTAAAAAATACGAACTTATAAGATATGGAACGTTACCAAGCACCTTACCATCTCTATTAACAGCTTTAAAGATTGCCTCGAGCACAGCTTTTGCAGTACTCTTCATAGTAGAATCAATTGCATCAAGCAATGGATTAGGATATTTAATAATAGACGCATGGCAAAGAGTAAGTTACATTGAAATGTACTCAGCAATAGTCATAATGGCATTACTAGGTATGCTATTCTACACATTCTTTAGCATACTAGAACATATATTTTGTAAGTGGATTAACCACTAAACTAGCTTCCTCCCTTAAAAGGACGATACTTTCCTAAAACATAAAAATCCTAACTAAAACCTTACCATGAAGATAGACTTTAAGCCTAAGTACAACACTATGAATTTTTAAAGAAAAATAAAGACCGTTCAGCTTATTCCTATTAAATCTTCACTCTTAGTTCTACATCATTTATGTTCAATAAGGTTTAAATTTTAAGAGAGCACCTCTTATTCTGTTAGTTTAAATTCAATGTAATAACTTAGTTGTGCTAAATCCTATTATTTAATTCATTATATACCGTTAGCTTTATATACTCTATAATTTTTAACTTTTTAAGTGTTTATATTGAGAAGAAAGACTTCAATAACTGTTGATGCTGAGTTATGGAGGAAATGGATTAATTTTGTAATTAGTATTCATGGTTCCACGAGGAAAATTAGTGATGAAATGGAGAAGGCTTTATTAGAGTATATGAAAGGAGGTTCTTATAGGATTTCAGCAGGTGAATTAAGAAGGATGTTAGGTGTTGAGACGGTTAGGCTCGATGTTGAGATTCCAGAAGGTCTTGAGAGGAGGATTCTTGAATATAGACATAAGAGAGTGTACTAATCATGATACTTGACACAAATATTGTTATTGATAAGATTAGAAAAAGAAAAGTTATAAATGAGCTTATAACCGTAGCTACACTTATAGCCATATATACTGGGTCACGCTGGTTTCAACAGTGATACGATCTTTCCTACTATAAAGGATTTTTATTTGGCTTGTGATACCCAGAGGAAACTTTTTTCAATAGGTAAGATGAAAGGATCTGCAGATTTATTAATAGCCGCTATAACGATTAACAATAATGAAGAATTAACAACTGATGATAAGGATTTCATTGATATAGCTAATGTAAGTCAACTTAAATTGATAATAATTTAAAATCAAGAATAAAACAAAACATTTTCTACGATGATCTCCTTGAGATACCTTAAAAATCGTTGAAGTATTCCTTTGTTAATTTTTTAGATTTGTTATAAGAATTATAAGAGTTCCATTGTTTAATTTTGATGCTTTTTTGCATATATACTGCTGGGTTTCTAATCACAGACAACTTTTCACATAAGTTTTATGTAAGTTTACAATTAGTCCCTAAGACAAAACGCTATAAAACCTTTGCCGTTCATGGTGATAGGCTGTCAGAAATAAACTTAATATAACTTTATTTATATTTAGGTAGTAGTTAATAGTGAGGTTATACCTGTGCGAGCAAGTCTAATAGTAAGCGTGTTTGGTTTGCATTTGTTTGATGATAATGGGAACAATATTGTAAATCAGATTTTTAAGGGTAATCCTGAAGAGGTTGCTGAAAAACTTTTAAAGCTTAATGAAGGAGAGCCAATAGAAGAATTATCTCAAATGCTTAATATGTTGATTCAAAATAATATAAGTGATTTAGTGATCCCAAATGAATCATTAGGAAAAGCAATAAATGCGCTCTCGTTTAAGGGTTCTCTCTTAATTAATAGAGGAGTCGTGAGATTAAATTCAGTGGTTAAGGATTTAGCACTTAAATCTGGATGGGTAAGCACGGTAGAAGAATATTTTTCAATTAAACGAGCCGTAACGTTAGAGATGAGTAGAATCTTAATCAGAAGGGCTCAGTCAAAACGTGATCAGAGCATTGTTCAAGCGATAAATGCGATTGATGAGATTAATAAGACTGTTAATAATATAGTTGGTAGGATAAAAGAATGGTATGGGCTTTATTTCCCAGAAATTAATAACATTATACGAGATAATGAATTGTATGTAAAGCTTGTGCACGATATCGTTTATAGGGAAGATTATAATCGTGATAGATTGAAAGATCTAGGATTAAAACCAGATCTAATAGATAAACTTGAGAAATCTGCGAATGCCTCTGTAGGTGCAGAGCTGGCTGATGAAGATTTAGAAGTTATCAAAAAACTTGCTGAAGAGGCTACTAGAATGTATGAGGCGAGATCAGAACTCGAAAAATATGTTGATAATGCAATGAGTGAAGTAGCACCAAACATTAAAGGTTTGGTAGGACCAACGATAGGAGCCAGATTAATAGCTTTAGCTGGAGGATTAGAGAAACTAGCAAAAATGCCATCAAGTACAATACAAGTTCTAGGTGCAGAGAAAGCATTGTTTAGGGCATTAAGGTTTGGTTCAAAACCACCGAAACATGGAGTGATATATCAACATGTTCTAGTGCATACATCACCAAAATGGCAACGTGGTAAAATTTCAAGGGCATTAGCTGGAAAATTATCAATAGCAGCAAAAATAGACTTCTTTAGTGGAAGAGATGTGAGTGAACGCTTAAAGAAAGAACTCGAAGAAAAAATTAATCTCATCAAAAAAACTGCAGCAGTACCTCCAATTAAGAAAACCGAAAAAGAAACAAAAACACAACCACGTATTAAGGAACGTCCGCAAAAGTTTAAAGGAAAAAAGAAAAGATAATTAGGTGAGAAGAATGGTAACAGTCGAACCTCATGAACGTTTTCCTGGCATATATTGGGTTACACTTGAAGATGGCACACGAAGATTAGCCACAGTTAGTTTTGCACCTGGTATAAAAGTTTACGGTGAAATCACAGTAAACATTGGAGATAAAGAATATAGGGTATGGAATCCTTACAGAAGCAAACTAGCAGCATCAATATTAAAAGGAGTAAAACTCATGCCAATTAAACCAGGTTCTAAAGTTCTTTATCTTGGCGCATCAACAGGAACTACAGTAAGCCATGTATCTGACATAATAGGAGAACAGGGTATTGTTTATGCGGTAGAATTTGCACCCAGAGTTGCCAGAGAGTTGATTGAAAAAGTTGTTAAATACAGAAGTAATGTAATACCCATTTATCAAGACGCTACGCAACCACATAATTATAGTGCACTTCTTGATGAAGTCGACATTATATATTGTGATATCGCACAACCGCAACAAGCTAAACCATTGGCAGACAATGCTGATCTGTATTTAGCTGATGGGGGTTCAATTATGCTAGCGATAAAAGCTATGAGCATTGATGTAACAAAAGAACCTAGCGAAACTTATAAGAGAGAAATGAGGGTGCTTGAGCAAAGAGGGTTTAATATAATAGATGCAATACATCTAGAACCGTATGATAAAGACCATGCTATGATTACTGCAAAATATTCAAGAAAATCATAATACTAAATGAAATAATTTCTCATCTTTGATATGTACTTACCAGTTATTTTAATTTTAAATCCGCATTTTGGACATTTATTTTCCTTTGTTAAATTATAATTTACTATAGTAAATGAATATCTTGTTATGACTTTTTCATTACAATTTGGACAGTAAGTATTTTCATATGAATGCCCTGGTACGTTGCCTATATAAGCATAATATATTCCGCAACTTTTTGCTTTCTTAACAGCGTCCTCAAGCACCTTAACTGGTGTTGGTGGTTTGTCGAATTTATATGCAGGATAATATCTTGTGAAATGTATTGGCGTCTCTGGACTAGCATACTTTAAATGATTTTCAATAATCCAATCAATATCATCAACATTTACATCAGTTATTACTAGGTTGACAACCTCTACATGTATCCCTTTATCTAATGCATATTTTACATTTCTCCAAATATTCCATACATTTAAACCACCACAATACCTTTTATACACTTCAGGACCACCTTTGATATCAACTTTAAGCCCAGTCAAGCCAGATTCTATTAAAATATCTAAAACGTTAATACTCATATATCCATTTGAAACATAACATGCATATAATTTGTTCTTTTGACCAATTTTAAAAACATCTAAGGCATAATCTGTCATTAATGTAGGTTCTTGAAAGCTCACACATAAACCCTCATCACCATTTTTTAAAGCTTCATTAATAAGAATTTCTGGAGGTACGTATGCATCATGTATGTCAGGTATTCGTCTTGATATGTGATAATTTTGACACCATGGACACATAAAATTACATGACCATGTTGAAAACGTTAATGCTGTTGATCCTGGCCAATAATGAAAGAAAGGTTTAATTTCAATAGGCCTGCTTTCACATGCACTTATATTACCATAGGTCAAAGTATATAGATCACCATTAATATTGATCATGGCTTTACAAAAACCTTTCGCACCAGGATATAGAATACATTTTCTCTCACACAATGTACATTGAACTCTATCATTACTAAGTTTTAATGAGAATAAACTCTTTTTAATCATTCTACTCTTTTCGTATGTTTACTAAGTATTTAGGTTTTATTATAAAAGGTTTATAAGTGTTTTAAGCTATTAATTTAGCGTGATTACAACAATAAAAGTATTATCTGAAGAAATAGGGCCTAGAGGAGCTGGATCAAAGGAAGAAGAGAGAGCTGCGAAGTTTATACTAAAGAAGTTTGAGGAAAAAGGATTAAAAAGTAAAGTTATTACTTTTAAAACAGTCCCAACATTTTCATATACATACATATTGATTTATTCATTAGCAATAGTTGGGGTTATAATAACTATTATGAGTAGTATAGCAGGTATTATCTTAATGCTCATTTCTTTCATATTGAATCTATTTGAAGAGGAATTTTATATTCCGATTTTGACTAGAATACTTTCAATTCTTGGAAAGGAAAGCAGGAATGTCATAGGAATATTAAACGAAGGAAGAGAGAAAAAGGTAGCAATAATCGCACATTATGATAGTACAAAAGCGTCATATTCATTTCATCCTAATAGAGTAGGAACTTTGAAAACAACGATAAAATTAAATTTTCTATCATTAACGTTTATTAACATACTTGCTTTGATAGGATATTTTACTGGATATCTTAATAGTTTATTTTATTTGTTGTTAATTATTAGTATACCTTTATTTATATCGTTAATAGTTCTGGTGCATAGAGAAATATTTCATAAATATGTTCCAGGAGCCAATGATAATGCTTCAGGAGTTGCTGTTTTAATAGATTTGATAGATAAATTAAAAACATCTGATAAGGAAATCTGGTTTATCGCTACTGGAAGTGAAGAGGCAGGTATGATTGGGATGTATAACATATTAAAGTACTTAAAAGGATTTTACATAATAAATATAGATAATGTTGGTGCAGGCAAGCTTTATTACACTAAAAAAGAAGGTATCATAATTAAATACCAATGTAAAGGAAGATTAAAAGAAATAGCAGATGAAATTGGTGAAAAATTTAAGATCAATCCTATAACCTATAGTCTGCTTCCTACAGACGCAACGCCAGCTATTAGAAGAGGTTTCACATCTATCACTATCATAGCATTAAATGACAAAGGAATTCCAGAAAATTACCACTGGTATAACGATAAGATAGATTATATAAAAGAGGAGAATCTAATAAAAGCTAGAGATTTTGTTCTAGAAATTTTAAAAGGAATATAAAACTTCTACATGAGTGCTTCAACTTTTGAAATATTTTAAAGGATGTTAATAATTTCTGAAACTCTGATTATATGTTATGATTTCGGTGATTTAAAAAGAAAAGCGATACTTAACATGGTATAAATTTGCAACCTAATTGTACTGCTGTTAATACTAAAATTGTATATGTTATGATCCTTGTTATGAAAGTTAAGATAATGAAAACATCTATGCGTACTCTTAATAAACCACATATAATTGAAAGTAATTCTATTGGTAAAAATGGAACGAGTCCAAATATTACGTAGATAGTCCACCCATATTTATTCCATAATCTAATGGTTGTGTCAAGTTTTTGAACTGATACCTTCTTTACTATATAAGATCCTCCTAAATAGTATGCTAAACCGTAATTGATAATCATACCGACGGTAGATCCAATGGAAGCAATTATAATGAGAGGGAGAAGAGGGACGCCGGCGAGTGCCATACTTGCCACTAAGATTGGACTTCCTAAAGGTATGACTGTACCACCTATTATCGTTATCAATAAAACTCCTACGAGTCCATACTTTATCATAAAACTGCGTGTTTCAAGAAACAAATTTGGGTTGATGATTTGAGTATTCTTAAAAAGTAAAAATATAAAAGCAGCAACTATGATAATAATTACTGCATATACAATTTCTGTAATTTCGAATATACCTGATAATTCATTGTATCTTTTCATCGTAATCTAATGTATAGGCTTAGTAATTTATTTTTTACTATATTTTGATACTCTCCACGACTAAAGTCGGGAGATTCTTGCACACGGTAGCTTCAACACTCAAGAGTACATCCGTTTCAGCGTTCACTCCTTCATCGTTCAGCGACCATCTGCAAGGGCTGGATCACCAGCCCGTTATCACTATCCCTCCAAGAGGGACTTAGGATTATAGTTCCACATCTCTTCATAGAGACACCTTATATTTAAACTTATTGACAATTCATCTTACGGTTAAAATCGTGGGCTTTCTTGTCGAGTTCTTTGTAAGCAGCTGTATAAGTGATTCGATTTCTATGCGGTTTTGGGAAAGTTTATTTAATTAGTTAGTAAATTTTTTGTGGATTAAGTAGGGTGAAAAATAGTTTTATAGTGTCATGGTATTCTTTAGATTTTGACATGAATTCTAAGACTCTACCTTCTACTTCGGAAACAAATTCCTCTGTAAATTTTGCAGGTAGCATTACTAGACTATCAACTAGATCTAGTGCTATAGGTAAGTTTGTTGCGTCATTAAACATATTTTCTTGTCCGAGGAATTCAAGCAATTTATCTACGGATATTGAGGAAGGAAATTCTATTTCGCAGGGAGGCAAATCTTTATAGAACTTCACTTGGACTCTTCTTAAATCATCTATAATGTTCCTCTGAATATTGAGTGCCTTAAATGGTGAGTAAACTTTTTTCTTAGCTTCTTCGATAAGATTTTCTTCAAGCCTATTTTCGTGTGATCCTCGCGAGACTAAAAGAGCAATTTGAGTATATAATTGCACAGGATAATCCCCAATTAGATCATGATAGTTAAATACTGTTCTTTCATGCATGAGATGTGAGAGTATTAATTTGTCTATTATTGTTGTAAAAATATTATTTCTCTTTTCTTTATGCGCTAAATATCCACCTAAAGCCCTTGTATGACTCCTCTTTATAACACCGATAGCCTTTCCGCTTATCTTTAATTTCTCAGTAATATCTAGTATTTCCTTAATCTTTTCCTCTTCTTCTGTCCCATAAAGTCCAGCTTTCTTCATCCTTTGTACAGGGTATACAAACCCATAAAAACTACCATCTAATATTAATAAATCGCATTTATCAAGTGCACTTAAAGCTAGTTTTCTCTCAATATATGTCGATAGTATATCAAAATAATATTTACTCTTATCTTGAGATAATGCTTGTTTTCTTTTAAAAACGCCTACGAGAAAATCCTCATTTCTTTTTTCAACTCCCTCTAAAAACACTACACCACCAGCAATTACACCATATCTAATACCTAAACGTTCGCTTAATCTCGGCGATCTTGAACTGTCTACAGCAGCAATAGTAAAAACTTTATTATTTGTATTCAACTTATGCATGTATGGTTCTATAAGGCTTCTTAAAGATTCTAATTGAATTTTTAAGCTTGATATTTTTGATGTTAATTCTTCAGCTTCTTTACTAGCTAACTCAAAAAATTTATGTTGAAGATCTTGAGGCAATTTTATCCATTCTATTATTTCCTTATCCATGATTCTCACTTAAAGAAGGTTTGTAGGTTATGAGTAAAGGTACTGGTGATAAATTCATAGCTCCTGAAAAGTAAAACTTACCAGGATTGAGTTGGAGCATATGATCTGGCGTAATACCATAGGGTGATAACCACTCTGAAGCCCCACCTTCACCTCCAGCATCAAGTGGGTGGATCCGACCAAAAAAGTGTGTGTTAAGGTTTCTTCTAACGGATGCATTTATACCTATTTCACCTTTAATACCCTGGGCAATAAGCGTTAGATTAAGCATTCTTTTTCTTCCCAATGCAGCTAGATTTTTTATCATTTCTGTAGTTTGCCGCTGTAATCCATCAGGTGACCATGGGGCATATTGTGGAGCTTCGTCGATTACTAGAGCGATATTCACGTTACTTCCCATTTCCATTAGCTTATAGAGATAATTAGCAAGCGTACTAAAGAAACTTAGCTTAGCATCGGCTGGCAAACCACTCATATCTATAACAAGGATACGCTTTCCCTCTTCAAATTTCTTAAGAAGCTCTTCTATGCTAACAGTCCCCATAATCGGAAGCAAATCTACATCCTTAAACTTACGAAAAACTCTATTTTTAGCTCTTTCAGCATAATTTCTCCATCTCTGTTCTATATTTTTAATAATATAGTTATTAACATGTGTTTTAAGTTCAGCGTATAATATTTCGTGCGGTCTTTTATTTTCTGGAACATTCTTGATTGCATTTTCAACCTTATCTTTCCAACCAACTATAAATTCATCAAATGCATCCTCAATATTATCATTCCCAGCGAAATCGTTTGTTTTTTCTTTAAAATAACTTAAGACGGACTCTTCATCGAGTGATACGTCAGTTATATTAATTACCTCAACATTCTTTAGGTTTCTATAATAGGGTGCATAATCGGTTCCACTCCAATCGAGTATTAATACTTTATAACCTGCTCTAATGTACAAGGGTATGAGTATGTAGCGTGTAAACCATGACTTACCACTGCCGGTACTTCCATAGACTCCAACATGATAAGGTATGAATGTCTTATTTACAGGTATTTTCCATTTTTCGTGTCTATCAAGAAATGCATCTAACCATAAAACATCTACACCTTTGCTTATCAATTCAAATGGATTGTCATTATCATCAAGTAAATAGACAGGTGATCTGGGCCGTATTATTTTTCTATTTGGTTCTATACCATTGTTTGTGATAACACCTATAGGCTGAACAGAAAATGAATATACTTCTCTAGCTCCAGAAGGTTCACCACCATATTTCATATAAGCAATATCAGGTTTATACGATGTGTAGTTCAGGAATTCATTTTTACCTAAACCTTCCCTAAGAACACCTAATATTTGATAATCATCGTGTCCACCATTTTTGATAATAACTAACTCTTCAGATACAACCTCATTTTCTAAATCTTTTAACAAAATTACTCTAGCTTTTGTTTCAGTAGAATCATCAGCAATCCTTCCAATAAGCTTCAAAATTTTCCACCATTACAAAATTATTAATTATCAAAATAATAAATATTTCTATTTGCAGATTTTATCTAATATACTTTAGCATACCATTAATAACAAATGTCTGAAACCTTTTTACATAATTCTGAAACCTGATACAGAAATAAATTTAGGAAAAAAGAAAATTATTGAAGTTATAGAAGTTATAGTCCTGATTGTTGATATAGTTCTCCAACTTTTTTAGCAAATTCCCATCGTTTGTTTACGTAATCCCAGTTTATTACCTTAAAGAAATTATCAACATACTGTTTCCTGTTCGTACCATAATCTATGAAATACGCATGCTCGAATACGTCAAGACCTAAGATAGGTATGCACATTGCTGTAAAACCTATATTCTGCAAGTCGATTAGGTAATTATGTAGTCTGTGATCACTAAGGTCATATACTAACCAAGCCCATCCTCTAGCAGCCATAGCAGTAGCCTTGAAATCTTCAACCCATGCCTCAAACGATCCGAAATCTTTCTTGATCTGTTCTACTATTTCACCCTTAGGTACACCATCACCACCATAGATCGTATTAAACCAGATTTCATGAAAAATCATACCATTTACGCTAAATGTTTCCTGTCGTTTTAGTTCGCCGTATTCAGAATATGTTGCTGCAGCTTTAGACCTATCGGCAGTCTTTAATTTCTCCTCAATCTCATTTCTCTTATTAACATAACCTTGGTATAACTTATAATGTTCTTGGTTTGTCTTTACGGAAATCCCAGATATTTCCTTTTCAAGTGGAAATGATTTTGTTTTATGCGTCCCATTCGTCATGGTTTATCATAATATACATAATTAAGAGGAATATTAATCTATCACATTCCCATAAAAATTTGATAAAAAATATTGCATTAAATTTATTAAAAGTTAAACTGAACTCACCACTTCTCAAGTTTACTTTCACTACTTTATGATCCTAGATTTCAATGATAAACCAATGAATATTATTATTGGCATTAAACTACTAAATAGTGTTAAAAACATTTCATTAAGAAGTGCCGTATAGTATAGGTATGCAATACTCCAGTCAGGAAATGGAAACTTAACAGTAAAACCATAAATAAAGCTCATAATTAATATAGGTATAGAAGTCATAGATATAATAACAAACAATGGTGAGAAAAATAGAACTGCTTGTTTCTCGTATTTAACGTTTAATAGTATTATCATTATTAATGAGGATACAATAATAGATAATAATGTTGACCACATTATAGAGACGATGTACAAATCCAATGAATTAACTGAAGACATCGTAGGTAAAAATTTAAAAATATAAACGAACGATGCCCAAAAAACTGCTATACCAATAAGACCTGCAATCACAACCTTCCAAAATGTCTTTTTAGATAAATAAAGCATGATTACTGTAGGTAACCACGCAATTAATCCTACCAAAATTGATTCACCAATCCTAAATGTAAAATCTTTTGAAATCAAATCGCTTTTGCTACTTTCATAAATACTCATCAGTTTATTATGATAATCTAATAGTAAAGTAACATTAGTAGATCTAAGCTTTTTAAGCTCGTTTATGATTTCAGAAACATCTTGTATGTAATTATTTAACCCAACTTTTATAAAGAGATCTTCCAAATGGTATGCATAATTTAACTCTAGATCAATGATGTATCTATTAAAATCTTTCATAATACTCTCATTGAACCCATCGAACAAGGGTAAATCATATGAGACCAGCTCAGGTGGAAGACCTAAAACAAAAGCGACCGTCGAAGCAATACTCGTATAATAAACATTTCTATTAATAATGGGAGACTGTCCACATAAGCTTTATGTGAGTTTGCGGTACTACTTGTGGTGAGGTGTCGGTGAATATCTTTGAATACT
>JBMFIF010000038.1:0-18083 GCA_049976445.1 Thermoprotei archaeon
GTAAAGCATTATGTTGATAGGAGGATTGATGATTTGGGTGGGAGGATTGATGATCTGAGTAATGTTGTTAGGGCTATGAGTGTTGAGGTTTCATCAATAAAAACAGATGTCATAAACTTACTTAAACAAAAACTATTATAATATAATAATGTTTAAAAGAACATCAGCCATAGTCCTTCAAATCAACCTTTTGCCTTAACTTCACTACCCATAGCAAATAGGCACATCAAAAAACTATAGAAAAGTTAAACTAGGCTCAAACTTTCGTATACACTTCTACTCCTAACTTTTTCGAGAGTTCTAACGCATCCTCATCCACATACGGAGTCACAATAACAAGCCTCGAAGGCTTCCTCCTAGTCCTTCTCTCATAAAACATCGCCTTCCTCCTAAAGAGGACAACATCAGACCTCCTTGTATGCGACGTAACCTCAATCAAGATCATCTCCTGATCCCGCACTACAACATCAACCTCAACTGAGCTTGGATGTTCATAAACAAAACCCTCCTCATCAAAATCACTCCACTTCTCAACTCTCACCCTAAAGGATTTCTCAAGCAAACCCTTTAAACTATTCCTGAAGGCATCCTCAGTCATCATACCCCACCTCGTGCCCAGAGCATTAATATGCCTTTCAACAAGCTCAAAGCCATTTTTCATGTCCTCCCTTAATTTTGCAATTTCCTCCCAAAGCTTGTTCTGTCCCTCCCTCAAACTCTTCACTTCCTCCCATAATCTGTTTTGGTTTTCCCATAGTTTGTTCTGTCCTTCTGCTAGTGTGTCTAATTTTTTTAGTATTTCTGAGAGTCCTAGGTAGCCTGCTACTGCATAACGGAACTCAGCATCTTTTCCAACAGGTTTAAGAATTCCCTCTTTAGGTTTGTACTCATCACATAAATACTATAACAAAACAATATATAAACCCAGTGCAAATTATAATAGTTTGTCTTATGGAAGTGGTGTTTTATGTGAGTGGTCTCATTTTAAATAATGATAATGTTATTAGTATTAATCCTAATGCTCCTGTTATTAGAGATTTTATGTATAATGAATTCCTTAATCCTGATTGTTTTACACCTTCATTGAAAGTAGCTACTCCTATTAGCCATCCAGCTAAAATCAAACATACTACTCCTACGATAAAAAATATAAGTGTAAGCACTCTCAAATTAAGCAAACCATACCACCATAAAGGTTTATTGCTTAGTTTTAACTTCAGACTCTAAGTTAGAAATATACTCCTCAACTTTTTTAGTCCACATATTAAACTCTTTTTCAAGGTTCTCTTTTGGATATTCTCCATTGTAAAAGTACTTTATGTGAAGTATGTTGATAAAGTTGTTAAATATAGCTTTGTATGGTTCAATTAATTCTCTTCTAATGAAGCCCCACCTACTGATATTTGTTGAAAGGTAGACCATAGATGCTATTCGAGAAGCATGAAAAAGCGTATCAAATGCTTCCCTTATGTGCCTATCCTTTACTAGAGGATCTTCAGTCTTCTTTGATAGTTCGAAATAATCTGACGCAGCTTTTAATGAAGCTCTAGCTTCTTTAAATGAAGGATCTCCTAGGGATTTAGCATACTCAAGCAAGAATTTTCCTTCGCCATACAACACCTTGAACGATCCTAATATACTCCTAAGCAAATCAGGCCTAGGTATCTTACCAGTCTCAAGCACCAGCACATCAACGTTAAAAAAAGAACCTTTAGGATTTACAGCATCTAAGTAGCCACCGTACTCTCTCGTCTCTTTTGTTATTACTAGAAGATCTATATCCCTAGCGTACTCTGGAGCATAAACTGAGGAGCCAAATTGAATTACTTCTACTATGTTAGAATCATATTCTAAAAGTCTTCTAACAAGCTCCTTTAGCTCAGCCACCTAAGCCACCAAGTAGCATAGCATTACTGCAAATATTTAAGGATAACTTAAACTTCTTTAGGAATTACTTAGTAGTCTCAGCTTTCATGATAAAAGCTCTTTACCAACTATTAGAAGAGTACTTGAACTTTAACATGACCTGTAAAGATTACCACAAAATCTTATGATACTGTTATATTTAGTTCGGATAGTTTTTCATGTTTTGGTATACCATTCTCATCCCAACCTCTCAACTTATAATACATATTTAACGCGTTCTCAAACTCATCCCTACCTATCACATACTTCCTACCCTCAAATTCAACAGGCTCAAACCATCTCCTCGGAAGCTGATCCATACCCCTACCAACACCCATCCTCACATTTATCAAACGAGTCAAAGTTATAATCCTCTCACCAGCCTTAACGACCTCATCAACACTATAACCAAAACCAGTAATCAAATTTAAAAGATCAGTAATCACTTGAAAATCATAAACATAACGACCAAACTTACAAAGCAATAAAGAATCCATAAGTGCACCCAAATTCTCATAACTAATAACAGCCCTCACCTTCTCCTCACCAAGAGAATCCTTACCACCAGCCTTACCAGCAATATCAATAGCATAAGCCATAGTCCCAAGATGATCAGCACCCCTACCAGCAACAGCATAATTCAACGCCATCCCCTTCAAAGACCTAGGATCATATGCAGCAGGCTCAAGACCCTTCACATGCACAGCCAAGTCTTCAACACTCAACCGCTTCGAAACAGTAGCAACGCCATCAGCCAAAAGATCACCAATACCCCTACGATAAGCTATATCCACTATCAACCTTTTAATACCCTCAACACTTCCCCAATCAACACTTAAATCTATCACACCCCTCTTAGAAAGTTCTATAGCAAAACCAATAGTATTACCAAGTGAAATAGTATCCATGCCAAGCCTATCAGCCAAATCATTAAACACGATTATCCAATCAGGATCCACAACACCCAAGTTACTACCTAACGCAAATATGGTCTCATACTCAACATCAACTCTCTTACCGAACATTTTAGACTCAACAAGGCGATGACAAGCAGCAGAACAATACAAACAAGCTGCTGGATGTAAGAAATAATTCTCCCTCCAATTTGGCCATGCAATCTTCTGCCAACCATCAACACAAACCTTAGACCAATAATAACTTGGGAAAAAGCCCATACTATTGGCAATCTCAACAAGCCTAGGAGTGCCATCTTCCCTAAGCGATTTTATCGACCCATCGGTTGAAAGTTTTAAATTGAATTTCTTCAAATATTCAGAAAAACCATTAGGATCAGCAACATTAACATTCTTACTCACAGGCTGAAACACTATAGCTTTAAGCTTCTTACTACCCATTACAGCGCCTGGTCCAGTCCTTCCAAACTGTCTCCATCTATCATGATTAATGGAAGCATACCTTACAAGGTTTTCACCAGCGGGGCCTATCACCAATACAGCGCTATTTTTTCCGTGATCTCTCCATAAAATCTCCTCACACTCTATAGTATCCTTACCCCATAAATGGGAGGCGTCCTTAAAATCAATATTACCATCATTAACTACTAAATAGATGGGGTCTTTTGAGATGCCTTTTACGATTAGCATATCTATTCCGGAATATTTCATTATGGCGCCTAATGTACCTCCAACGTTAGAGCCACCGAGAATGTTCGTTAGTGGTGATTTGAAGGCGACCCATGCGCGCGTAGCCATGGTTAATGGTAGTCCGCCGAATGGTCCAGTTGCGAATATTAGTAAGTTGTTTGGGGAATATGTTTCGTAATTCCAAATACCGTATTCATACATGAAATAGTTTGCAAGCCCCTTTCCACCAATGAACATTTTAGCAGTATTCTTATTAAGGTTCTCAAGTCTACTCTCCCTCTTACTAAGGTCTACGATCAATATTTTATCATTGTAGCCATACATTATAACACAGCCTTTAATTAACCTGCTTATAACTTTTTCTCCATAACTTCTTTTGTTATGATTTCTTTTAATGTGTCTTCGAAGATTACTAAGCCTGAATCTAACAACTTCTTTGGTATTGTTAAGGGAGCCATGAATCTTAATACATTACTATAAATTCCAGCTTTATACATTAACAAGCCTCTCTTAAACATTCCATTAATCATCTTTTTAACACCATCCTCCCAAGGCTCTTTCTTATCCCTTACCATCTCAAAACCTATCATAAAACCTTTACCCCTCACATCAAACCTCCCATTAGCAACATTCTCATTTATCTCTTTAAACCTCCTTAAAACATAATCACCTAAAGAAATTACCCTATCCAATATATCACTAGACTTTAAAATATCTAACGTAGCCTTGCCTGCCGCCAACCCTAAAGGATTACCTCTATACGTACCTAAATGAAACGCCTGAGGCAACTTATCTAAATCCCTTCTAAAAGCGACCATAGAAACAGGAATACCCTCTCCTATACTCTTAGAAATACAAACTAGATCAGGAACTATATTCTCCCATTCATAAGCCCAAATTTTCCCAGTCCTACCCATACCAGATTGTATCTCATCAACAATAAGTAAATTACCATAATTATCAGCAATCTCTCTCAAACCTCTCAAAAAACCTGAAGGAGGCACAACATAACCCCCCTCACCCAATACTGGCTCTACTAAAATACCCGCAACATCACTATTCATCTTTACTATATGCTCTACTAATGATAAAACATCATTCAAACAATCCTTAAATGGAGATCTAAACTCATAAGGATAAGGAACCCTTATTATATCTCTATCATACACCGGATTATACCTCTTATAAACAGGAGAAAAAGTTAGCCCTAAAGTACCTGATGTAATACCGTGATAACTACCCTCAAAAGTTACAATCAACTTCTTCCCAGTAACCCACCTAGCTATCTTAACAGAAGCCTCACAAGCATCAGCACCAGTAGTAGTAAAGAGTACCTTTGCATCAAAATTTAACGTAGAACGTAAAACCTTCATAAACTCTATCCTTATCTCCGAAGGTATTTCCAATGAATGCCATACCTTATTAAGCTGAGACATAACAGCCTCCCTAATAATCGGATTATTATGACCCAAATTAACAACCGAAATACCCGCAACCCAATCTATATATATGTTACCATCAACATCCATTATAGTAGAACCCCTAGCCTCCTTTATAGCAAACGGAAAATACCTAGGATAATTCACAGCAACAGTCTCCATCTCTTCTTGAAACTTTAACATCTCTAACGATTTAGGCCCCGGAGGAATCACAACAATCCTAGGAGCCTCCAAAAAACTGTTATCCTCCATATTATCTCGTAATCTTAATCAATGACTATAAAATAAATCTTACTAACATTATTTTAAACTATTTCCAAACTCACAACATCTTATCTATATAAAAAATATTTAAAAAATAATAATTATTATAATAAAACATACGGGACTTCCTTTATCACCTTAACTACAACCTGTGTACTAGTTCTCTCCACTTCAGGCATTGCCATAAGCTTCTCTAGATAATTATTAAGAAACTCATCTCTATTTCTAAACCTACCCATCACTATGAAATCAATCTCTCCCAACACAAAATATACTCCCCATACACCAGGCAACTTCGCAATCTTCTCACCCAATTCAACATGATAATCTTTTCCATACCTTCCATGAACAAATGTTATAGTTATATAATCTAAATTAAGCCGTTGATAATCTAAGTAAGCATGATAACCCTTAATCACACCCAACTTCTCTAAATTTTTTATTCTATACGCAATCGTCGACTTAGAAACCCCAAGCTTAATAGCCATCCTTTCAATAGGATACTTCGCATCATACTGAAGCATCTTAAGTATATTTAAATCTAAATCATCCAATTTCATACGTAATCATTCTACTTAATACTAACTAAAATATAAAAACTTGTCTTTTTTCCAATAATTCATGAATAAAGTTTATATTTCTCTTAAAATAACAATAATTCATGTTTTCTAAAAATGATAATCTCATGAAAACTGAATACACTAATGAATATTACTTATACTTACTTAATGCAATACTGGGAGCTAGAAAAGAAAACGATTTAGCTAAAACAGGTGGTGGTTAAATGAGTAATGAAACTAGGCCAGAATTAAAAAAGGTATTGAGGAGTATTGATATTTTTGCAACTGGATTTGGAGCGCTCATTGGTTGGGGATGGATAATTTTATGGGGTGATTATATATATTCTGCTGGTGCTCTAATGACTTTCATAGGATGGATAATAGCGGGAATATTGATAATATTTGTTGGTTTAGTGTATGGAGAGCTTACGTCTTCAATGCCTGTAGCTGGAGGAGAAGTTGCTTTCACATTTAGAGGATTTGGAACTAATGTAAGTTATCTAACAGGATGGTTTATGGCTGTAGCATATATAGCTTTATTAATGTTTGAAGGGGCTTCTTTACCTCATGTATTTGCCTATCTCTTTCCTAGCTATTTTAAAGTAATTAGCATGTATACTATAGCAGGTTATAATGTTTACTTGCCAATGGTATTATTAGGGGTCATTCTAGGAACGATATGGACTTATATAAATTATATTGGAGCAAAACCATATGGTTGGGTAATGTCATTAATGGTCCTTCTTTTTGCTATAATTGGTTTTAGTACTTTCATATTAGCAATAATATATGGTTTCACCTCTTCTCCGGCCATCACTAACTTTCATAACAATTTATTTGGCACATTACCTCCATTATCAGGTTTAATAATGATCCTAGGCGTTGCAGGATTCTTTTATATAGGTTTTGATATGATACCTCAAGCTTCTGAAGAATTTAAGTTAGAAAGCAAGAAGTTAGCTAGACTAATAATTTTGTCTATTGTAATGGGTACTATCTGGTATTTATTAGTAACAATAATGGATGGTTTTCTTTTACCTAGGGAAATGATACCTAATCTTGATTTACCTACCGCTGATGCGGTAAAATTAGCATGGGGTCCAGTTGGTGAATACGTTATAGTGTTTGTAGGTATCTTTGGAATAATAACGACATATGCTGCATCATTTTTTGCTGCAGCTAGAGTACTTTTTTCGCTCGGAAGAGCAAAACTTTTACCAAAATGGTTTGCAGAAGTTCATCCTAAATACAGAACACCTCATAATGCAATACTCTTTACCGGAATACTTGCCATAATATCACCTCTCTTTGGGAGGAGATCGCTTATTTGGTTTGTTGACGCTACATCTGCATATGTAGCTTTACTTTATTTAATGGTAAGTCTAGCGTTTATAAAGTTACGTAAAAATGAACCAAACATGAATAGACCATACAAGGCACCTGGTGGAATTATCAGCGGAATCCTAGGTGCTATTGCTAGTACAATACTTTTCTTATCAGTAATAGTACCTGGAGCACCATCGGCCTTAATTTGGCCATATGAATATGCAATATTTCTAATATTCTTAGTGCTTGGTGTTGCTTTCTATATTATGGCGCCTACAAAAAGAATATCTAAAGACGAGATAGAGTATCTCATTTTAGGAGAATACAGAAGAATATATCAAAAATAATGCATGACAAATCAAAATCATTTTTATTTTGTAACCTTAGTTCCCATCAAAAATTGACAGTCAAAATTTTTGAGCTACTCTGGCTGTCAATTTGTTTATGCTTAAGAAGGATTGGATCGTGTTAACCGTTAGGGAGCGTGTGAGTTAAAGTTAAGGAATTTGTCCGGAAGCAGGGCTTATCCGTCTAATATCGTAGTATTGTAGTGCAATGCTTAAATTTAGTTATTTTTATTTTTGTGTCGTATGACTATGGAGTCATTATCTTATGCTAAACAAATTGGTAATGTAATTAGGTTAGGATAAATCAATCCTGACCCACCCCTTGCTCAGAGCAACGAGGGCAAGAGAATAAATCAACATCATAACACTCCTAGTGCAAGCCTTCGTACCACGCTTAAGCCTCACAAGATAATCTCTCAAGGCAGAATGTTTGGTAGTGAAATCTTGTTAAGATAAATTTATACACTATTGCATGTCGGAATTGATTTATCATAATCTGATTTCATTACCATCATCCTGGGAAAAGTGACTGAGTATACGGATGAACTATGGAGAGGAAATTTGACACTCTCCACGACTAAAATCGGGAGGTTCTTGCTTCTAGGTTGTTCATCGGTCGGTTTTTCATCGCCCTTCTAGGCTCTCACTTCACCTCATTCCACCTCAGAAGCAAGGGCTGTGTCACCAGCCCGTTATCCCTATCCCTTCAGGGACTTGGGATTATAGTGCTGGAACCTCTCCTCACTCATTTCAGTCTGGAGCCTTATTCCAGCTTTTGGACATCCAGACCACATCCGATACATGGTATTCACAAAGTATTTAAATTTTTGCCCATTCATCCCACGGTTAAAACCGTGGGCTTTCTGGCACCCATTTTGTAATCAATATTATGAACCGATAAATTTATCATATTAGCAAATACTACCATTTTCTTTAAAAAGACCAAACAACTCCTTTATTCAAAACTAAAACTTCAAGTTCTCTAAACAACTCCTAAATTATTGTGAAGGTTAAAGTGATTTGTTTGGTTTGTTTGTTATTTTGTGTATGAGTAGTGTTATGTATCCTGTGGTTATTGTGTTTGTTGCTGCTGTTATTATTGTTATTCCGTTGAAGAGTGCTATTGATGTAAGGCTGAAGGATTCTATGTTGGATATTTTTAGTATGTCGATTATTATTGGCATTGTGATGAGTATTGTTCCGCCTGGTATTCCTGGTGATGCGAATCCTATTATTGCTGTTAGGATTGCTAGAATTATGTATTGTGGTAGTGTTATTTGAATGTTTAGGTATTGGGAAGTGATGTAGACGCTTGCGATTACTCCTATTATGCTTCCGCTTCTGTTAAGTGCCGCTCCTAATGTGATCACAAAATCTCGTATTTCTTTGTTTATTTGGAAGTGTTGGGTGAAGATTTTAAGGTGTATTGGGAGTAGTATGTAGGAGGATGGTAATGAAGCTCCTATTGTAAATATTTTGAATGTGTATGATGTGAGTTTTTTTAAGTTAATGTTTAGGTTTTTGTGTATTATTGTGAATAGGATGAGGATATAGGAGAGCATTAGTGTGAGTGATAGTGTTAATGTTTCTATGTATGCTGTGATGGATGCATTTTTTAATGTGTAATATAAGGAAGTGCCGAATGCGATCGCTATAATTGGTAATATTTTTACGAATATTTTGAATATTTGTAATAGTGCATTGTTGAGTGTTGTCATGATTTTGTTTACTGTCTTGATTTTCATTATTGTGTATGTTGCTATGATACTGGCTATTATTGATAATGGTATTGGTTTTAATAGTCCATTAATGATTGTTTCTAGAAGAGCTACTGTGTTTATGTTGAGTGTGATTTCGCTGTAAGATTTGTAGTTCATTAATGAGATAACGAACGTTGCGAGTATTGAGGAAGCTAGTCCTGAGATGAAAAAGGATATGATTGTGTAGTTTGTTAGTTTGCTTTGCTCTTTTCTAGTTGATAGTGATGATGTGAGTATGATGAATATGATGATTGGTGCTATTATAAAGAAAAAGTTTGTAAAAAGCCATGCAAGCGTTGTTAAAAAGTTAAGTTTATAAGGGACTATATATGCTAATACCATTCCTAAGAGGAATGCGAACGGTAATGTTAGTTCGTACGTAAGTTTGAATGTTGTTTTCATCGTTTTCGCCTTTTCTTAACATTTAAGGTTAACCAGTATCCTAATTTTGTAAGAGTGGTATTTTAACTTTTTGCTTAATCATTTATTCTTGGACGCTGTAAATATCTGGGATAATAAATGATAGTTGGTGTAGAATTGGTAATGTTTGGTGTCGTATCTTTGGTTTATGTTATTCAGTTTTATTTTTTTATGATATCGTTTCTTAGTATAGTTTTTAATTTTAAAAAGAAGGTTTGGTTGAATTCCAAGCCTCAGTTTGATGTGCCAGTAGCTATACTTTTTCCTGTGTATAAGGAGAAGTGCGAAAGTATTAGAAGGACACTTATGAGTATTTTGAGACAGAATTATAATAGGGATTTGTTAAGAATTATAATAATTGTTGAAAAGGATGACATAGAGACTGAAAAATGCATTAGGTCTATGTGTAATATTTTAATTGAGAATGGTGTTAAATATGAAATTATGACAAGGATTGGTTCTAGAAGTTCTAAGGCTGCAGCCCTTAATGATGCTTTAACACGTGTACATGAACCAGTGGTAGCTGTTTATGATGCTGATGATGATATAATAGATCCGTTTCAGATCGGTAAAGGGGTTTCCCTGATAATGAGCGGTTTTGATGCTGTTGGTGTTAAAGTTTTAAGAGTGGGAAATACATTGACACAAACTCTATCATATATAGATACATTCTTTTGGGTTAACGTTTCTTTACCAGGAATAACAGTAGTATCAGGATATCCACTCTTAAGTGGAGAAGGTTTGTTCGTGTCACGTAAGGCTCTTGAGATTATAGGAGGGTTTCCAGATACCTTAACTGAGGATTCCATGCTAACACTAGAGTTTGCAAAGCATGGATTAAGAATAGGATTATTGGATAGTGTTGTTCATGAACCAGCACCAAAGTCTATATTATCACTAATTAAACAGCGAATTAGATGGCACAGGGGTTACGCTCAATGTTTTATGAGAACTGTGAAATCCTCCATACCGCTAAGCTCAAAGATTGTTATAGGGATGTCATACACATCACCAATATCATTAATAATCATAGCACTATCATCAATTTACGTGTTCATATTAATGCCCCTTAGCACAATTTATCATATACAATTGAACTTAGGAATATTTCTCTTGAGTCTATTTTCAATATTAACATCAATCTCGGCACCAATATATTTGATCACATCTAAAGCAAACATATCAAGAAAAGAAAGCTTTATAATGCTCTTGCTATACTGGATCCTCTTAGGACTGACAACAATCTATTCATTAATAATGCCTAAAATACCATGGTACAAAACAGAACGAGCATAAATTTTTATCTTCATGTGATTTAGAGGCTGTCCAGATAAGACATTAGCTACTACATAATTTCTACATACTAAGTGGACAGTCTCGGTTTTTAAGTGTAAACTTTTTAAGGAGACAAAGTTATGTTATTTTTATGTTACTATTGGTTGTGAGCGATATACATGGAAATCTTGTAGCTTTAAATAGGATAGTGAGAGCTGTTGCTGGGAAGAAAATAGATGCTGTTATAGTAGCGGGTGATGTAACAGATTTTGGTACTGGTGAGAATGCTATCCAAATTCTGAACATACTTAAAGATGTGAGTAAGAAAATATTTTATGTACCGGGTAATTGTGATTACATTGATACGTTCGATATTAAGGAACTGGATGAGATGAACATACATGGAAAATACGTGAAAATTAGTGATTTGTTTGTTATAGGAGTAGGAGGTTCTGTTGAAACACCATTCTCCACACCGTTTGAGTTGGGTGAAGAAGAGATAGATTCGTTACTCGAGAAGGCTTATAGATCAGCAAAACAACCAAAAAACTTTATTTTAGTATCCCATACGCCACCTTATAATACAAGGCTTGATTTAACATATAGTGGGTTGCATGCAGGGAGTAAGACAGTGAGAACATTCATAGAGGAGTATAAACCAATGTTAGTAATATGTGGTCATGTTCATGAAGCGAGAGGTACGGATAAATTAGGGGAAAGTTTAATGGTTAATCCAGGTCCTGCACGAAGGGGATACTATGCGTTGGTGAGTATAGAGAAATCGCGTGATATAGAAATATTCTTGGGCGAAGCTTAATGATAGAGGCTGAAATAAAAATACCAATAAAAAACCCAGAAATAATACGAACTATACTTAAGAATAGGGGTGAACTAGTCTCCATTACTAAACAGCGTGATATTTATTTTCAGCATCCGTTTCGTGATTTTATGATCACAGATGAAGCACTAAGACTCAGAGATGAAAATGGTGTTTACGAACTCACATATAAAGGGCCAAAAATAGGTAATATAGGAAAAACTAGGTTAGAGATAAGTATCAATGTAAATAACTTCGATAAAACAAAACAACTACTTGAGAATTTAGGTTTTAAAGCATTCATAAGAATCTCAAAAATACGCGAATTGTATAAGATAGATGAAACTTTTATAGCAATAGACAATGTTGAAAATCTTGGATATTATGTAGAGTTTGAAAAACAAATTCCAGATTCTAAAGATGTGGAACAAACTGAGAGGGAATTAATTAATTTGGCAAAAGAGTTAGGATTAGAGATAAATAAAAGTACTCGTAAATCTTACTTAGAATTATTATTAGAAAAAACATAAAACGGGAACTTTTTATAAAATAAAAGAGAATATATATGGGGTGTTCTTTGAATTTTTAGGTATGAGGAAGGAGAATGAATTTACTGAATGGCTTCATGATGTGCTTTTTAATGCTAAACTCTATGATTACAGGTATCCAGTAAAGGGAATGGGTATTTGGATGCCTTACGGTTATAGGTTAAGATGGAACATTCTGAGTATAATGAGAAATTTATTAGATAAAAAAGGGCATCAGGAAGTACAATTTCCGATTTTAATACCTAAGGACATGCTAGAGAAAGAAGCTGTTCATATAAAAGGATTTGCAACAGAAGTTTTTTGGGTAACAAAAGGTGGTGATTCACCTTTAGAGATTGAGCTAGCATTAAGACCAACTAGCGAAACTCCAATGACGACAGCATTTAAATATTGGGTACAATCTTGGAAGGATTTACCGATTAAAGTATATCAAATAGGGAGTGTATTTCGCTATGAGACGAAATCAACTAAACCGCTAATTAGAGTAAGAGAGGTCTCAACATTTAAAGAGGCGTTCACAGCACATGCAACTAAAGAGGATGCAATGAGACAATTCAGAGAAGCTATCAACATTTACAAGGCTTTCTTTAATAAATTATGCATACCTTATTATGTTGTTGATAGACCTGAATGGGACAGATTTGCTGGAGCTGACAAATCAGTAGCATTTGATACTATAATGCCGGATGGCAGACGTCTACAAATAGGTTCAGTCCATTATCTTGGGCAGAGATTTTCAAAAGCCTTCGATGCAAAATTCATGAAAGAAGATGGGACGTATGAATACTTATATCAACTAAGTTATGGAATTTCTGAAAGAGTCATAGCTGCACTCCTTGCAATACATGGTGATGATAAAGGCCCAGTACTTCCACCTAATGTAGCGCCAATACAAATAGTAATCGTACCAATTCCTTATAAAGGATTAGAAGAAAAAGTAAACACAGAAGCCAGAAGATTAGGTACATTATTAAAACAACGGCGATTCAGAGTAATCGTGGATGATCGACCAGAAATCACACCAGGTGCTAAGTTTTATGAATGGGAAAGAATGGGAGTACCAATAAGAATAGAAATTGGACCAAGAGACATTGAAAACAAAGTAGTCACAATAGTAAGACGTGATACTGGAATAAAGACAATAATAGAGCAAACAAAATTAGGAAATGAACTTAGAATACTAATGAAAAATATGATGAAAGAGATGAAACAAAAAGCATGGAAAGAACTAAACGAAAGATTAGTAATGACAAGATCGGTAAATGAAATAAGCAATACGATAGCTAAAGGGAAAGTAGCAATGGTTCCATGGTGTGGAAAAAGCGAATGCGGACACAAATTAGAAGAAACAACGGATTTCAAAATCTTAGGAACACCATTAAAAAAGATAGACGTAAAACATGAAAAATGCACAATATGCGGAGAAAAAGCAAAAACATTAATATATGTTGCTAAAAGTTATTAAATCTGACCTCCTCCCAGCCCTGAAGGACGAAGTTTATCCTTCTTTTATCATCATCACTCTCCCTATTTTAAAAATAAATTAGATAATAAATATTAATAAATATGAGACACCAATGTATAAAGAACGGTTAATCGAATATATAAAAAAATTAGATGAGAATGAATCGAAAGATCTCTTAACACTCATAGAACTAGCAAAATCTGGCAACAAATTATGGAAAGAAGAACCAGGGATAACATATCATAAATATTCAAAACATAGTAAGTTTCGCATCTTCATGACACCAAGAAGAATTTATAGAGGGCCTCTTCCACAATTAATAAAAAGATACAAAAATGCAGAAGTCATCAGACTACCACCACCAAACCCATCACTAGCATCAACTCCAACAGGTATCAATATAGCCACAAGAAGATCATTCAGAGATTTTAAACCAAAACCAATATCGCTTGACATTCTCTCTACATTACTCTACCTAGTAGTTGGAATAACTGCATGGGAAAACCAATGGCCATTAAGAGCGTATCCTTCAGCAGGAGCACTTCAACCAGTCGAAGCATACATTATAGCAAACTATGTAAATGATATTAATATGGGCTTGTATCATTACAATCCACAAGATCATACACTAGAAGTTTTAAAGAAAAATGATTTGCGTAGAACCATTGTCAATATAGCATTAGATCAGGATTTTCTTTACAATGCTTCCATAATACTAATACTTTCAACAGTTTACCTAAGAACATTATGGAAATACGGAGATAGAGCATATAGATATTCATTATTAGATACAGGAGCAGCGATGGAAAATGCATATTTAGCAGCAACATCCATGGGTCTTGGAGCATGCGCCATAGGAGCATATTACGATGATGATTTAAACGCTTTATTAGGTCTTGATGAAAATGAAGAAATCACACAAGTTATGATAGCTATAGGTCATAAAAAATAAAGGTTAGAATAACTAAATAATTAAGTTAAAATTATGAAAAAATGAGTTCGAATAGCAAGATTTATAAACCAAGATTTAAAAATTATGTGTGATTAGATAATGTTAATAATAGGTGAATTTTATGAAAAACAACGAGAAAAATAAACCACTATTATACTGTAAAGACGAGTTCATAGATTATTCAGTATATAAAGAATTGGCAAAACGTGAAAAAAATGAAGAAAGACGCAAATTACTTGAAAAGCTCTCAGAACAAGAATATAGACATTATAAATTCTGGAAAAAATATGCACCTGAATATGAAGAACAAGCAACATGGCATATTCTCCTGATGATTCTGATTAGAAAAATCTTCGGACTAACATTTACACTAAAATTCCTAGAACGGCATGAAGAAAAAGTTATTGATGAATATAAAAAGTTCGCCGAAAAATTACCAGCCAATGATAAAAATGAATTTGAAGAAATAATAAACGATGAAATTTCACACGAAAAAGCTTTCATGAGTCAGATTAATGAAGGTGTGGTAAAATACATGAGTTTCATAGTTTTAGGACTTGCAGATGCTATAGTTGAAATCTCAGGAGTTCATGCAGGCTTCTTAGGTGTAACCGACTCAACATTAATAGCAGGAGTTGCAGGATTAGTAGTAGGTTTCGCAGCCGCAATCTCTATGGCCGCTGCAGCTTACCTACAAGCAAAGCATGATATAGAAAAATCTGCAACAATATCAGCAATAGCCACAGGAATCGCCTACATAGGAGCAGTCTCATTACTTGCATCACCATATTTCTTTACACATAATATGATAATAGCATTCACAATATCAACATTACTTGCCGTTTTATTAACAGCAGGGTTTACATATTACGGCGCAGTAGTATTCGAAAGAAAATTTGCAAGAGAATTCATCGAAAGCGTAGTATTGATCATGGCTACAGCTTTCGGAGCATTTCTCTTCGGTGAACTACTAGGTAGCATATTCGGCATAAGAGGATTCTTTCATTAAATCTGATCTCCTCCCAGCCCTGAAGGGCGAAGTTTGTCCTTCTTTTATCATTTGACCTTGTTCATACCTTAAAATTGAGAACAGCTACGATCTCTTACGCCCTAAAGAGTAAAATTTACACCATTAGCAACATAAAGTTATGTTTTATGATATATAACTGAAAAGAATTCTCGAAAAAATTATAGTAATTTAGTGGAGAATGACTAGAGAGCAGAGTAGGCTGATGAGAGCGAATAAGACATCAAGGTTAATGAATACAAGGCTTCAAACACATGTCCTAGATGCAGGTCAGATAGAACATCTAAGCGAGGTAGGCTCTTCGAATGCCTAAACTGCGGATTAGGGCGAATAGTGGTGCTGTAGATGTGTTGAATATAGGGCTCGCTCAGGGAGCCAAATTCCCTGCGGGAGCCGTTAACGGGGAGGTGACACGCTCCTTGCTTCTAGGGTGGGATGGGTGCATGTGAGAGCCTAGAGGGGCGATGAACACCCGAGAAATGAACACCTTAGAAGCAAGAATCCCCTGTCAGATTCAGGCATAGAGCTTTTCGAGAAAGACTCTTAGCCACTTTAAGAGATTAAAGCAGTTCTTAAACATTAATAAATATTTCCTAGTATTTGCTAGAAGTAATTGTGGTGTGAGTGATTGCCCTACGCTATAGGTATTGACATAGGAGCTTCGAATATAAGAATTGCATTAGCTAATAGTGGAGGGCGTATCATATCAAAAGTTGTTGAATCAACACCAAAGTCAGGTAATAATTTAGCCATACCTAAATTAATAAGCTCAATGATAAACACAATACTCCAAGAAAACAGCATATCATTAAATGAGATTCTAGGAATAGGAATTGGTTCGATAGGACCAATAGACCTTAATAGAGGTATTATCCTTAAAACTGCCAATCTACCCTTCAAAAAAATACCTCTAGTTAGTTACTTTAAAAATCATTTTAACACTAATGTAATACTAGTCAATGATTGTGTAGCAGGCGTAATAGGGGAACATATATTTGGAGCAGGCAAAATGCATGAAAACCTTGTATACATAACAATAAGCACAGGAATCGGTGCAGGCGTATATGTAGATGGAAAACCACTAATAGGCAAAGATGGTAATGCTCACGAAGTAGGACATATGATCGTTGACCCTAAAGGAAAGCTTACATGCGGATGCGGTGGAAAAGGACACTGGGAAGCCTACTCCTCAGGAAGCGGAATACCTAAACTAGTTAAACTCATACTCTCAAAAAAAGACAAAAACCAAATAAAAGAAAGTCTACTCTTAAGATTAACAAACAATATAGAGAAAATAGATGCTAAAACGGTATATGAGGCTGCGAAACTAAATGACAAACTAGCACTAGAAATCATAGAGCAGATAAATAAGTATAACATAATAGGATTCGCCAACACAATAAACGTTTACGACCCATCACTCATAACAGTAGGAGGCTCAATCACACTTAACAATCCGGACTTAGTCCTCAATCCAATAAGACAAAACGTAAAAAAGTATATAATAAACAGACCACCAGAAATCATGCTAACACCACTAGGAGAAGATGTAGTACTCTATGGGGCAATAGCAATAGCACTAGGCTTCGAAGAAATAAAACATACAAAAGTGAGCAAAAAATGAAAAATTGGCTAATACTACTCAGCGGATTCCCAGGTTCAGGAAAAACAACAATAGCAAAACGCTTATGCAACGAAAGACCTGACTTTGCAAGAATCGGTAGCGATGACCTAAGATACATGATATTTAACGAAAGATATCCAAGCAGAGATGAGAACATAATATTCCAAATAATGAGGGAGACCGCAGTAATCTTACTTATGAAGGGTTATAACGTAATACTAGATTCAACAGCACCAAACAACTCACTTCGCAGATACCTTTTAACAGCAGCACAAGAAAACAACGGAAAAATGCTCATAATACTAGAAGTAAGCGAAAACACACTAAAACAAAGAGGAATCAATGATGAAACAATCGCACTCTGGCAAAGTTTCTGGGAAGAACCAGACATACCAGTAAACATAATAATCAGAGAAAAAAACGAAACAAAAACCGATGAAAACAGAATAATCCACCTAATACTAAAAACAATAGAAAACACTAACTGAATTCCGAATCCTCTAGCAATTGAACAGTAATGCTCACTTCTTAGTAAAATAAAGCTTTTAAACTAATTTTAATAACCTATGAAAGATATATTTCAGAAAAAATTATTTAGATTAAACATTATAAAGAAATCATATAATACCGTATTAACTGATCTCCTTATATAAAGCTTTCCGCCTGAAGAGTGGAAACTGTCCACATAAGTTTTATGTGAGCTTGCGGTACTACTTGTGGTGAGGTGTCGGTGAATTCTTATGTGGACAG
>JBMFIF010000039.1:0-17329 GCA_049976445.1 Thermoprotei archaeon
CGCTTAGGGAGCGTGTAGTGGTAGGGGTAAGTCTCTTATGCACAGATCCTCACATGTGAGAATTATGCAACAAAGCAATAAATCAACAAAACTATATATCTACCTTAATGATAAATAAAATGGTGGTATTTGTGGATAGTGCACTAATCGGCTTCATAACGTTTATTTTAGTCCTAATAATACTACCTATATTAATGATCTTAGGTTCGTGGTTCCTTGCGCCAAGAAATCCAAACAAAATTAAACTACTACCATTCGAAAGTGGTGAAATATATACTACAGGAACTGGACGTTGGTCTTTAATAATGCAATACTATGGATATTTACTAATGTTTCTAATATTTGATACACTCTCCATCTTTATCTTCCTATTAACATTCGTTCAAAATCCAGAGGAGATTAGAAGTGCATCAATTCTCATGTTAACATTTTTAGGATCGTTGCTCATTACAGTACCTTACGGTCTTAGCTTATCTAGGAGGTGGGAATTATGGAAGGTACAGCGTTACTCGGAAAGCTAGATAATTTAGCTAGAGCTTTAACAGAAAAAATAGCTGAAATAAAACCAATCAGGGATATTCTTAACTGGGGAAGAGCCTACTCACTATGGCCAGTACACTTAGTAACTTCATGCTGTAGTGTAGCATTAGCAGCTGGATCAGGAGCACGATTTGACTACGAAAGGTTTGGAGTACTACCTTACGGATCTCTAAGACAAAATGATCTAATAATAATAGAGGGAACATTAAGCTACAAGATGGCAAAAAGAGTACGCTATATCTATGATCAAATGCCCGACCCTAAATATGTGATAGCAATAGGAGCATGCGCCTTAGCAGGAGGAATCTTCAGAGATGCATATAACGTTGTACATGATGTAAGTAAAGTAGTACCCGTTGACGTATTCGTACCGGGATGTCCACCACGACCAGAAGCATTGGGAAGAGCAGTCGTACTACTACAAAACAAAATTAGAAAAATGAAATTAAACGGAGAACCCTTTGAACCATTAGTGGTGACATAAAAATGAGTCAAGCTCAACAAATCACGCTGCTCCAAAATATAATAGAGAAAATAACTAATGAATTAAAAGACATCGTAATTGAAAAATCCATACCTAATCCCAAACGAGCAACAATTACTGTAAAAGCTGAAGGAATAGAGAAGGCTGCACAACTTTTAAAGAACGAAGGATTCGATGTGGTTGCATCAGTATCAGGAGTAGATTATATAAAGGAGAAGAGATTCGCAGTCGTTTATCACCTTTTATCAAGAACAAAACCTCAACTAAAAAGTGCTGTAGTAGCACTCAAAACATACATCAATAGGGATAAACCAGAAGTACCAACACTAGTTAATGTTTGGGAAAGCGCACTATATCATGAAAGAGAAACGCACGAAATGTATGGTATAATATTTAAGGGTCATCCAAACCTCGGTCCATTATTACTTGAGGATTGGAACGGGCCACCTCCACTTAGGAAAGATTATGGTGTGAGAAGGGAGGAACAATGGGAAATAGCATGAGTAAGAAAGATATTGCAAGAAAGATTGAGCAACTAACGGAAGCAGAGGCAGTAGTAACAGAAAATGAAATGATAGTGAGTATTGGGCCTCAACATTCAGGCGCAGGACATTTTAGGATAATTCTTAAACTTGATGGCGATGTTATAGTTGATGCAATACCTGATCCAGGTTTCGTGCATAGAAGTTATGAAAAATTAGCAGAGAACATGACATACATCCATAATGTTCCATTAGCTGAAAAACCAAACCATGCAGATCCAGCTAACCTAGTAATGGGTTATGTTAGAACAGTTGAAGAGCTCTCAGGTATAGAAGTCCCTGAACGAGCACAGTATATTAGAACAATACTATGCGAAATTAGCAGAATAATGAGCCATCTCTACTTCTTTGGAATATTCGGCATATTCTTAAACCACTCAACAATGTTCATGTGGGCACTCGGGGATAGAGATTTATTTGCTGATCTGGGCCAAATGCTCACAGGTGCAAGAATAACCTACGCATTTTTCCTAGCTGGTGGCGTTTATAGAGATATACCACAAGGGTTCAAAGAAAAGGCATTAAAAACCTTAGACTATTTCGAAAAGCACTTAAAAGATTATGAAAAAGTATTCATCGACAATCCAATACTTCAAGAAAGAACAGTAAGAATAGGAATCCTAAGACCAGAGGATGCTATTAGATTAGGAGTAGTAGGACCAGTATTAAGAGGATCTGGAATAAAACATGATGTAAGAAAAGACGATCCTTATGCAGCATATGATAAAATAGATTTTGAAATACCAACCTTCAAAGAAGGAGATTCATACTCAAGAGTTATGGTTAGATTCAGAGAGCTCCAAGAAAGTGTTAAAATTATTAGACAGGCATTAAGAGATATGCCGCCAGGTCCTATAAGAAATCCGGAGGGCCGTTTAGTTCCACGATGGCCAGTAAAAATTGGGGAGTATTATAGTAGAGCTGAAGCAGCGCGAGGGGAAGTAGGATTTTATCTAGTAAGTGATGGAACAGAAAAACCATACCGATTAAAAATGGCATCGCCATCGTTTAGAAACATGCCAGCAATACCATTCCTACTAAGAGGAGCAACATTGGCTGACCTACCAGCGATATATATGAGCCTTGATTATTGGGGACCTGAAGCTGACAGGTGAGAGAAATGGATCTAATACAATTAATTAATTATATCATTACTGATATTTTAAGCGGAGGCCCTATATTCCAGGCAATAGTATTTCCAGGAATAGTTCTGACATTAATTTTAGCAGTAGTATTAGTATGGCTTGAAAGGAAAATTGCGGCTAGAGTTCAGATGAGAATTGGACCATTGCATGCAGGTGGACCTGGAGGTATTTTTCAACCAATAGCTGATTTCGTGAAATTCGCAACAAAGGAGCTTATAATACCCGAATACGTAGATAGACCAATGTTCTATTTAATGCCAATATTTGCTTTTGTACTAGCATTCTTACCCCTTGCATTCATACCACTAAGTGAAAGGTTCATCATAGTTCCTTCTAACTTAGGAATGATGCTGGTAATCGCCACAGCCATATTATTCCCAATACTACTTTTACTAACAGGATGGGTCAGTAATAGTAAATTTGCGTTCATAGGAGGTATTAGAGGAGCTTACCAGCAAATTGCATACGAATTGCTTATATGGTTCTCAGTACTTCCCATAGCAATTTTAGCACACTCATTTAACCTGATTGATGTTGTTAACATGCAAGCCAAATCTACATGGTTCATAATATACCAACCAATAGGTGCTTTTGTCTTTTTCATAGCTATGCTTGCAGAAACAGGAAGGCTTCCATATGATTTACCTGAAGCAGAACAAGAAATTGCTGCTGGATGGTATGTTGAATATACTGGGACATTCTTTGCACTCTTTATGGCATCAGAACTATACGTAAAACTTTATATTCTCTCACTATTCTATTCGATATTATATTTAGGTGGATGGTTACCGTCTTTCGGTTCACCAGAAATATGGACATTAGCCAAAGCTATGATCATTATGTTCCTAGTCTTTATCTTAAGAGCTGCATTCCCAAGAACTAAAATAAGAAACTTTTTAGAATTAGCCTGGACTAAGTTATTACCATTAACGGTACTTAATCTCCTCATAACATTAATCATCATTTGGGTTGGTTTAGCTCCTGGAGGCGCTTAAAAATGGGTAATCCATTAAAAACACTTTACTTAACCTTTACCTCAATATACACAGCTATAAGAAATATGTTTTACCCAAGAATCACACTTAAATATCCAATGCAACGAATGACAATACCAGAGGGATATCGTGGACAACATTACCTTTATATGGACAGATGTACAGGTTGTAGTATATGCGCAATAGTATGTCCACCACGGGCCATAACGATGGTTCGCAGAGAACCGACACCAAAAAATAAAGGTGGTAAATTCCCATTAGTAAATTATAATTATTGCATCTACTGTGGATTCTGTGTTCATTATTGCCCGTTTGACGCAATACATGAGACTAACATCCATGATCTAGCAGCATACACGAGAGAGGCACTAATACATCCACCAGAATTTTTAGCCAGAGTAAAAGATGATCCCTCAATACTTTACACCTACACTGAAGAACTTAAAGAATCAGAGAATCTCTGGAAAGCAACATATGTAGATACGATCGTGGAAGATAAAGGCGTAAAGTATATAACTTCTAAAGACAAAAATCCATTCAAAACAACAGAAAACGTTATGGGATTAAAAAGTTGGGAAAAGAAGTGAGAGATCATGAGCATATTTATTGACGTATTAATACTTGCAACAGGTACGATAGTTATAGTTACTGCAATATTAGCAGTAGAAGCAAGAAGCCTTGTGTATTCGGTTATGTCACTAATGGTTATGAGTCTTGGAATAGCAATACTCTTCATGATATTGTCCGCAAGCTATCTTACAATATTCCAGATAGCAGTCTATGTAGGTGCAGTAGTTAGCTTGATACTATTCACAGTAATGCTATTCCCGAGAGAACCGAAAGTATTCAAATTGTCACAAGAAGGATTAGGAATACTAACTGCAATGGCATTTTTAAGCATACTTCTTGTTGCCATATTAGGAACAACATCCTATTTACATCAAACACCTTACATAAACATTGATATTCAACAATGGGGTAATAGAGTATTAAAGGACATTATAGACCAATACGGTATGTCAGTTTTAGTTCTTTCATTATTACTTTCAGCAGCACTTATTGGAGCCTTGGCTATCGGTAAAGCTGACACAGTAAAAGTTAAAAAGGAGACTTAATAAGATAATCATGGAGGAATGAGGGATGATAGAACTGACCTATTACATGCTGATTTCCGCAGTACTTTTTTCAATCGGTGTTTATGGCCTTATATCAAAAAGAAGCTTTATACGCCTCTTAATATCAATAGAGATAATATTCAATGCAGCAAACTTGAACTTAGTAGCATTCAACACATACAACATAAATTCTGGACTAGGAGGCCACATATTTGCAATGTTTGCAATCGCAGTAGCAGCAGCTGAAGCCGCTGTAGGATTGGCATTATCAGTAACAATATTCAGAGCAAATGGAACGATAGATGTAACACAACTTAAAAAATTAAGAGGGTGATGAAAATGGAATTCCAATTCCCTCTCATAGCATCTAGCATATTAATACCCGCTGCATTAAGCCCAATAGTTTACTTGATAGGACGTAACTTAAAAGAACGTACAGGATGGTTAACATTCTTAATACTGTTATATCCGCTCTCAGTCGCTTCCTATATCCTGATCAGCGGATCTTCAGCATCAGAACCGCCATATTTCAACACGACAATAACAGAACCTTTTAGAATGATTTCAGACGGACTAAGCGCACCGTTCTTTTTCACGATAGCACTACTCTCAGCATTGATAGCAATATATTCGATCCCGTACATGAAGCATCGTATAGAAGAATCTGAAGAACCCCTACCAAGTTATGGAGCATATTTTGCTCTCTACATATTATACGCAATAGGCATGATGGGGACAGTCTTAGCAACAAACCTGCTTGAATTTTACATCTATTTTGAAATAATGCTGATACCATCCTTCATACACATAGCGCTTTGGGGATATGGGAATAGAGGAAGAATAGCTATCATGTATTTCTTATGGACTCATGTCGGTGCAGTATTACTACTAGTTGGAATATTAACACTCAAAGTTTACACAGGCACATTCATAATAAGTAATCTTGCAGGACAAGGTGATATATTAAAAATAGCCACATGGATAATGGCCGCAATAGTTATAGGATTATTGGTTAAAATGGCAGTATTCGGAGTACACATATGGTTACCCTATGCTCATGCTGAAGCACCAACACCAATAAGCGCACTTCTTTCACCGGCGATGGTAGGAATAGGAGGATATGCGATTATAAGAATCGTCCTTCAAATTTTTCCAGAAACCTTTTCTCACTACGCCACATGGTTTACTGTATGGGCTATAATTACTATGGCATATGGAGGATTAATGGCATTGACCCAAGATGATTTTAAGCGCTTTCTTGCATACTCAAGCATTAGTCAAATGGGATATATACTTCTTGGAATCTCTACCTTCCAAGTCTTTGGATTAACAGGAGCAGTAATACAATATGTTAGCCATGGATTAGGTAAAGCAGTACTCTTCATGACCGCTGGAACAATAATAATGATGGCACATGGGCTTAGAAGCATAAGTAAAATGGGAGGATTAGCGAAAAGGATGCCGCTCACGGCTATAGCAGCGTTCATGGGATTTCTTACAATAGGCGGCGTGCCACCATTATTAGGATTCCAAGCAGAATGGGAACTATTTGGAGGAGTATTTGGAAAAGCATTAAAATTCAGTGATACGAATTACTTCTTACTTGGAGTTGCAGCAGCTCTCATAACAACATTAACAGTAGCATATGCAGTTTGGGCTCTTAGAAGAATATTCTTTGGTGGCTTATCACCTGATGTAGAGCATGTAAAAGACCCCCCATTTACAGCAATAGGACCACTATTACTATTAGCCATAATATCGTTAATCCTCGGAATATACCCAGAACCACTCATAAAATTTGCATACATTTTCGCAAATAATTTTGTTAGTCGTATATTAGCATTCATGGGAGGCTAGAACACATGAGCCTCCTGGAAGAGCTATTACAAGCATCACCATGGCTTACTTGGGGATTACCAATGCTAGGTGCAATATTAACTCCACTCTTCGCACTCCTAGGTAAAAAAGTTAGAGACATAATGGCACCATTCTTCGCTTTCTTAGCTGCGATCTCTGCAGTACTTTTATTCATAGGATTTGGGGATGGAGAGCGTCATCTTTTCACATATCCATGGATACCAACATTAAATATTAATGTAGTTCTCAGGGTTGATCCTCTTAGCATATTTATGGCAAATGTGGTAGCATGGATAAGTTTTCTTATTATGGTATATAGCATAGGATATATGAAAGATGACCCAAGTCTTACAAGATACTGGTTTTTCATGAATTATTTTATAGGAAATATGTTACTACTAGTTCTTTCAGATAACCTGCTTCAATTATTTATAGCATGGGAGGGTGTAGGAATATGTTCTTATCAACTCATCGGATTCTGGTATACTGATGACGATTATAAAACATGGGTAGGTGATATAGGAAAGAAAGCATTAGGTGTTGATACAGCATATTCTCCAAGCCACTCGGGAATCAAGGCATTTATAATGACAAGGTTAGGAGATGCAGGATTTCTAGTAGGCATTCTAACGTTATACATGGTTACTCACACTTTTAACTTAAGTCAGATAGAAGATTCATTATCCTCATCATCAATACCTACATGGTTAGGTACTCTAATATCAACTGGTCTCTTAGTACCATCATTGCTTCTACTTCTTGGTGGGCCGATAGGTAAATCTGCGCAATTTCCACTTCATGAATGGTTACCAGACGCCATGACTGGACCATCATCAGTTTCGGCATTAATACATGCAGCAACAATGGTTAAAGCAGGTGTATTCTTCGTAGCTAGATTTTCACCATTAGTATTCATGATCTATGAAAAAGCAGGTCCTCAGATGTTAATCTTTTTTGAAACAGTAGCTTGGATAGGTGTGCTCACAGCGTTCATAGCTGCCACACAAGCAATGGTATCTACAGAAGTAAAAAAAGTATTAGCATACTCTACAGTATCACAGATAGGCTACATGATGCTCGCATTAGGCGTGGCCGGTTTAATGACCAATTTCATTATGGGATATTTTGCTGGGCTCTTTCACCTGATGAGTCATGCTATCTTTAAAGCATCATTATTTTTAGCTTCCGGAGCACTAATACATGCAACAGAAACTCGTTACATGACAGAAATGGGTGGATTAAAAAATAAAATGAAGATCACATTCATTTCAATGCTTATTGCCGGGCTGAGTTTAATAGGCATGCCCCCATTAAGCGGATTCTGGAGCAAAGATGCAATATTTATAGCAACATTAGAAGCAGGACAACCAATCATGTATATATTAGCAGTAATCACAGCAATACTGACAGCATTCTATACACTAAGAATGATAGGAATCATATTCTTTGGTCCTACAAAAAGCTACGATGGGGGAGGAGATTCATCACATCATCATACATCAGCTGAAGGTCATCACGAAGTACACGAAGCACCTAAAGTGATGTGGGTACCCTACATGACATTATCATTAGCTTCATTAATAATAGGATTGTTACCTTTAATACCTGGTATTAACTTTGAAATACAATTAGAAGAATTTTTGTCCAGATCGATAAGTTTTGTTCATGTCATTGAAGAGATAAGTCCAATACATGAGATTTATGCTCTAACAGGAACAGCATTAGCTTTAATACTTGGTGGATTAACTAGTTATTACATATACATTAAAGGAGTTAGTAAGATACTCTCAACAACTAATCCACTATACAGAGGCATTCAAGCATTCCTCTACAATCGTTGGTATATCAATGCAATTTATTACAGGATATTTGTAAACGGTATCTTCTGGTTATCACGTAATATTTACAAATGGTTCGATAGGTTTGTGATAGATGGTTTTTACAACACTGTGATGCCGATTGGTACACTCATGGTAGCCAATGGAGTTAATCGCTGGTTTGAAAAAGCCGTTATTGATAAAATAAACGATGTTGTGGCTGGTGCTGGTTCATGGTTATCGAAATCACTAAGAGAATCTACTGAGACTGGAGCAATACAAAAATACCTAGCCCTTTTCATAATAGGTTTTTCATTAATAGCCCTTTTCATACTGCTGAGGTGATAGCTGATGAATATATCAGACTTGATGATACCCCCCACGCCAGCTCTTTTCATATTATCTTTAGCTGGATTAATAACACCAACAATAGGTCGTATAATGAAAAATAAAGGAAACAATGATCCGACACCATACCTAGCCTTATTAGTCTTCACATTCTCTCTTCTCTACTTTGCACTAGTACCACTAGAAGGCATAAAAACATGGATTTGGGGCCAAATGAAGATTGATCTTCTAGGTTACGTTTTTGGATTCATATTCTCATTGTCTGGTCTTCTTATTACAACAGTCTCATTAGAATCGTTAAAAAATAATCCTAATAGTGAAGCATTTTACGGATTACTTTTACTTTCCGTAGTAGGCTCAATGTTAATTGCATTTGCGAATGATTTATTATTTCTATTCATAGCAGTTTCTTTATTTAGTATTGCCTCGTACAATTTAGTGGCGATAAAGAAGGATGCGTACGCTAGTGAGGCAGCTATGAAATATTTCTTAATTAGTGTGCTCTCATCAGCATTAGTACTTTATGCAGCATCAATAATCTACGGACTTACAGGAACTACAAGTATACCAGAAATTGAAAAAATGTTACTTAATAATTTAAGCGCCTACAAAGATTTAATCTCCATCGTTTTCCTCATACTCATTGCAGGTATTGGGTTTGAAATGGCTATAGTTCCGTTTCACTTATGGATGCCTGATGTATGTGAAGGTACCGCACCAATTGTCGCAACATATATAATGACAATCAGTAAAATAGCAGGATTAGCTGCGTTCATACGCCTATTGGTAGCACTCTCACCAGTATTCACTACCTCATGGATACCAGTTATCTCATTCCTCTCAGTCCTAACAATGACGATAGGAAACATAGCAGCATTAATGCAAAGAAACATGATGAGGCTCCTCGTCTATAGTGGAATAGCACACGTAGGTTATATGATGATAGGCATTATATTTGCATCTACATCAATAGCAATCTTCGCATTGTCAAGCACAATACTGCACGCAATATACTATGTGTTAATGAAAGGAGGAGCTTTCTTAGCAGTAACAAATGTTGAAAAAGAATACAAATCATCTAATATAGAAATATACAATGGACTTAGCAAAACAATGCCCTTCACAGCATTCTCACTAAGCATAGCACTACTAGCACTCGGCGGAATACCACCACTTAATGGATTCTGGAGCAAAGTACTACTCTTTTGGGCAGCTATACAAGGAGGGTATGCATGGATAGCAGTAGCAGGAGTATTAAACAGTGCATTCTCAATAGCATACTATGCATGGATAATCAAACGCATGTACTTAGATAAACCACAATACACAATAAACATTAAAGAATCAAAAATAACAACCAGTATAATCATTATAATAGCAATACTCATATTAATTACAGGGATATTTTACGATCCAATATTCAACATAATAAGTAAAGCAGTATCAACAATCTACCCAATATCATCGCAATAATCATTCTTCTTTAGATTTTTTTATAATTCGAAATACATTCTCGCGCTTCATAATTATAATGCCTATAACAATCCCTACAGCTATCCAAGCAACTCCCAAAGGCAGCACTTTAACCCTATGATCATTGATCGCCTTAATCATAAGCGAATATGTAGCAGTAGCAGCTTTGTTTATTAAAACTTGCGTAACATTATGAACACTAGAACCTAAATTTGACCCATGAGTAACGTTAACCATGCTCTTGTAAATAACGTTAAAATAATTATAAGAATATACAGCTAAATTTTTAAGATAATCTTTCACATCAGTTATGCTATCAGCTGATTCAATAACAATGCTAAAACTCTCATGATTAACAAAATACTCATAACTATCTATCAAATCTCTAGTAGTATTACCCGATAACCTCAAAGGATCAGCTAAAGCAGTTACATAACAAACTAATAACCCATAACTTTTAGCAACATTGGTATAATCATTTTTATCCATGTAGCTAGTAATATTATTATAAATGGATACAGTTAGATCAATAAGTTGCCCGCTTCCATTACTTACTATATACTTCATTGAACCAAGTTTTGCACGACAATTACTGATGGAATTTTGTACAACCTCATTTTGCTCCTTTAACACATAACTCCACTCAAGTGGTAGTTTATTAATAACTGACAAGGCTACATCACTGTATGTTAAAGCTTCAACATGATCTATCATTAACAAATTCGATTGTAACAAAATTAGCATGAATATAATTGATACGCTTACTATCTTGAAGAACGAAACCTTTAAATGCGATGATTTCTTATACATTTTTGTTCACAAATATACTGAAACATAATGATATAAAAGCATGACTTTCATTTTCTATGAGGAACATGGAGGAATCTTCAACATTATATCAATATGATTTTGAGACACTTGTACGGCACTAGAATGATGTGGCATATTATTAATTGGAGGGAGATCAAAATGAAAAAATTAGACAATATTTCCTGTGTTAGAATAGAAAGGTTTATATATAGGCTTGCCTCTAATTCTTTAGGTAATATATATGGTTTACGGTTTAGATTATGGAGGTGATGTAGGTTATGCCCACAATTAGAACTACAAAAGGAGAGTATATAGTTGATGATATAAATGAAATTGACGTTTGTCCTGTTTGTGGTAGCACAAAACTTGTTAGATCGCTTGAACGTGGAGAAGTCACATGCTCACAATGTGGAACAGTAATCAGAGCCAAAATCATTGATGCAGGCCCAGAATGGAGAGCATTCACACCAGAAGAAAGAGATAGACGAAGCAGGGTAGGTCCACCAAGCTACCTTTCAATCTCGATACCATCAAGTATATCGGCAGGCATAGATTGGAGAGGTAAAGATGCAGCAGGAAAAAGACTCACAGCAAAACAGAGAATGGAAGTGCTTAGGTTAAGAAGATGGCACAAAGTAAGTGTTAGCAGTGCACTCGAAAGAAATCTCATACAAGCTATGGACGAAGCTGATAGATTATCAAGCAACTTAGGACTACCACAAACCGTACGTGACGAAGCGTTATTAATTTATAAACGAGCAGTAGAAAAAGGATTAGTAAAAGGTAGGTCAATAAGTTCAGTAATTGCAGCAGCCCTTTACGCTGCTTGTAGAAGAATGAGAATACCAATAACATTAGATGAGTTTGCTAAACATAGTGAAGCAGGCGATAGAAAAGACATAGCACGATGTTATCGTTTACTCATAAGAGATGCTAACGTGAGAGTTAATGTAGCAGACCCAGCAGACTTTGTCGAACGAATAATGAACCTATTGAACTTAAAACCAGAAGTGCAGGCTGATGCCCTAGAAATAATCAAAAAAGCAAAAGAAAAAGGATTAACAGCAGGAAAAGATCCAGCAGGATTCGCAGCCGCAGCAGTATATATTGCAGGCCTATTACATGGTGAAAGAAGAACACAAAAGGAAGTAGCAAGAGCAGCACAAGTTACTGAAGTAACAATAAGGAACAGATACAAGGAACTAGTATGGGAACTAAATATATCAGGGCTCTCAAATATATAAACTACAATCCTACAACTTTTTTAATACTTTTTTTCTGAATTTCTAATAAATCCTATGTGAAAGGCTGTTGCTAAAATTATTTTGCATTGAATCTATTCTAAAAGATTAATAAAGTTTAAAGTTTGTTTTTTACCGTTTTTAAATATAAATACTTAAACATTATGATGTTATTGGTGACCATTGTGATGGTTAATGCTATCTATATAGGTAGGTTTCAACCTTTCCATAATGGACACTATGCTGCTCTTAAATGGATACTTGAAAAGGAAGGACCACCGATTGCTCTGTGCATTGGATCAGCACAATACAGTCATACAGCAGAAAATCCATTTACTGTAGGAGAAAGAATAGAAATGATATGGAACCAATTGTACTTTGATAATTTAAGTAATCAAGTTATCTTATCTGCAGTCCCTGATAGTGATGCGCATTCTGTCTGGACATCGTTAGTTGAACATTACTGTCCGAAATTTAAGCGTGTATACTCTAATGATCCGCTTACTCAAATATTGTTCAAAGAGCGTGGTATTGAAGTTTTGCCGATACCATTTTTTAATAGAGAATTTTATGAAGCAACCAAAATAAGATATTTAATAGCTACCAATGAGAAATGGGAACATCTCGTACCCTCAAAAATTGCTGAATACATAAAGGCATACAGATTAGATGAGAGAATAAGAGTGTTATTTAAAAATAAAAATGTTAAATAGAAATTTTCTCTTCTAGAAGTTTTTCTATCTTAGCACCCTCAATTTCTAGCGCTTTTCTCAGTTCATATAGACGCTTTTTAACATTTTCATCGTTGACTCGTTGTTCATATTCTTTGAGTTTAACTATGCCAATATTTATGAAATCTTCAGATTCTATTAGGATGGCTATATCATTGTGCATCATATAGTTAAGTTTCTTATCAATCCAGCTAACCCAACATTCCCAATGCGCTGGACCATATTTAGTGAAGGCAATACGTTGCCCTTCAAAGACACTATTATTGCACACAAAACAGACCCATGATTTTCTTTCCATTTAGACCACTATTTTGTTAAAATGACTAAAAAAATAAAAAGTCATCGCAACCAAGAAAATTATTCATGGTTTAAACTACATAAAACAATAAACATCACCTTAAAAATCAGAGAATAATAATTCATCGTTTATATTTCTTAATTAGAGAATAACAATATTAATATGTGGTATGTTTAGATGATAGTATGTCGATACCTAGATTTGAAACAAAAAGAGCGGCTGATTATAAGGTTGTTCATGTATCAGGTGTTGTTGGTGGTATTAATCCTAATGAAGGAACAATAATAGTATTTGTTGATAAGTTAGTACCAAAAACAAATCCTGATGGAACAATGGCAATAGATTCTATTGAACGTGAATTAATAATGGAACTTAAAATGTCACCATTACAATTCAAAAGCATTGCAGAGTGGATGCAAATGCATATAAAAGAATATGAAAAAATGTTTGGAGAAATTAAAATGGAAGGTATTCCACCAAAACCAAGCGGAACGAAAACAACATTGTACGGATAGTATTAGTGGTCATGTCCATCATCTAACTAAAATAATTAAACACAAACAACAAGTGTAGCTTTTTAAGGAAGCTAAAGATCAACTTATAACATTTTTTTTATTTACAAAAATGAAAGCCTTGACCTTTAGTGGTAGAGAGAACGTCGTTCTTTAACTGGTTTTCTCTTTTGGTGGTAAGAGACGCGCTCTTGCATACTCTTGTTCACCAGATAAAAGTTTACATATTTCGCTCAATCTCATAACTAATAATTCACCGCTTGGAAGCCATACGATCATAGTTCCTTTACCTTTCTTACTTGCTCTTATATATACAGTCTGTCCACGGCTAGGTATCTTTACTTTCAATGCTTTTTCAACATCTTTCTTCTTAGACAATGGGACAATCCAGACTCTTTTCTCCTTATCCCATGTAGCTCCTAATGATCTCATGATCTCCACTACTTTAGGATCATATTTAGTTTGTATCAAAATATTACCATCCTCAACCTTAACAGATACACTCAACTATTTCACCAATAAATACAACTCTTATATGACTAATATATTTATTGGAAAGTAAAATAGAAAAACAAATATGTTTGTTGCTATTCTTCTTCATGAGGGGCCGTAGGCTAGCTTGGACGAGACTGCAGGACTTGGGGTCCTGTGACCCAGGTTCAAATCCTGGCGGCCCCACTAAATATATACTGATAAGATCAATAATATTACACTAGCTATGAACAAATAAGCCCAATTCTTCATACTCCATCCTAGAACTTTACTCCCATCCAATGGAGGAATAGGAAGCATATTAAATAAAGCGAGATAAGCGTTTACATAAGCAACAGTAAGCAAAAACGTATTAACAATTGAATAACCATAGAATGAAGAAAGAGCTCGAAAAGCACTTAATGAAACTAAGCTAATCAAAATGTTTGTTGTAGGCCCAGCAGCAGCTATTTTGCCAGAATCTCGTGGACCTACATTACCTATTATAGCCACATATCCTGTTGCCAAAAGCTTGAATGGTAAAAATGTGGTAAGTAAGCTTATTAAAGCCCAACGCGTATCAAACATGAATTCAGCAAAAAAACCTCTTTTTATAGCTACATATTTATGAGCTAATTCATGAACTACAAAACCTAATACAATCGCTATTAATATAAAAACAGGTTTAAGATTACCGTAAAATAAGCTAGGAAGATCTACACCACTTATCACTATAAAAATCACAAAAATTGCTGTTAATAATCTCCTAAATTCTGTGCCTAACAAAAGATCGCTTAAACGTCTTTTTAATCTCTTAGACCTAGAATGTATTTTAAGAACTTGCGCTACACTCTTCTTTTGTGGTTCATATATTATGAGCTCTTTCCACAGTTCTTTTTGACGAGATAATCCAGGACAATTATGATTTTCTGGCAAATGGTGTTCAGCACAGAACGTTCCACCACAATATCTACAAGTAAATGGTAGTGCTATATCCTTGTTGCACACTTGACACTTTGCCACTAAATCTCACATATACTTTATGTTAAAACATGCATAAATTCATTTCTAGACATTGATAAAAATAGCAAACCTTAATTTTTAAAATAGTATAGAATACTGAGTACTTTGTTTCGTAATAGAGTAGTACACACTAAAGGAATGCTTATTTTTCAGAAGAAAAGAGTGTTAAAAAAAAGTATTCAGCAATTATGGAAGAAATGGTTTTAAGCTACATATATCGCAGTTCTCAAAAATTGGCTCAAACTTCTTATGAACACTACACAATATTCCTCGTACAGTAATAATCCTTATAGCTAGATTAAACATAGATACTATATCCTTAGGATCTTTATTATTAACCAACATATCAGCAATCTTTGAAACTATTGTTTGTATCTCCTTATCCTGTTCAAGGTTCACTACTATTCCTCTAACGCCTCTCATATAATTGCTTATTGCTGCCTGACTTACATTAAGAAGCTTTGCAGCAGACTGCTGAGTGAGACCATATTTTTCAATAAGCTCTTTAGCAACCATTGCCCTTAATGCAGGAATTATTGCTTTTGCTATTATTTCATCAGGTAATATCAACATCAATCACCTTAACATTATCAATCTAAATATAACTTAAGTTATATTTAAATATACCGTTATTATTTACAAAGAGAGGGAAAAAATCATGGCATTATTAGAGATAAAAAATCTTAGAGTATTAGTAGAAGGCAAAGAAATCTTAAAAGGCATTAATCTGACTATTAATCAAGGTGAAGTTCATGCAGTTATGGGCCCTAACGGATCAGGCAAAAGCACACTAGCGTATTCAATAATGGGTCATCCAAAATATAAGATCACAGAGGGAGATATACTCTTTAATGGTCAAAGTATTTTGCAATTTACAACCGACCAACGTGCAAGGCTAGGTTTATTTCTAGCATTTCAAACACCATTAGAGATTCAAGGACTTCCTCTCACAGGTTTCTTAAGAACCGCACATAACATGATGATAACACAATCAGGTGGCGTGCAAGTATCCCCAATGGAATTTATGAAGATTATCAGAGAAAAAATAGCTATGCTCAATCTAGACGAGTCATTCGTAAAAAGATATCTTAATGAGGGCTTCTCTGGTGGAGAACGTAAAAAGAACGAAGTTTTGCAAATGTTAATACTCAAACCAAAATTGGCAATCTTAGATGAAGTTGATACAGGTCTTGACATAGACTCATTAAAAATTATAGCACAAGCCATAAATTCGTTAAGAGATGGAAACAGATCCATACTAATGATAACACACTATCAAAGAATTTTGAAGTATGTAAAACCGGATCATGTTCATGTAATTTTAAACGGTAAAATAGTACTATCCGGAGATTACAAATTAGCAGAAGAATTAGAAGCAAGGGGTTATGGATGGCTTACGCAACAATTTTTAACTAATTAAATCAAAGCATAAGAAAAATATTCAAAAAATCATCAATAAATATATCTTGATAGAGATAAATTCTTTAACTCGAACTTATATTATCTAATAGTGATATGCATGGGATGTAATTCTGAAACTATATTTAACGAATGGTTTCTTCAAATATTTCTAGGAGGTGTTGTATAATGGGTAGCATTAGTAAAGTTATAAATGTAGAACAAATCAAGGAAGATTTTCCAATACTTAAAAGAAAATTTTATGGTAAATCGCTCATATACTTTGATAATGCTGCAACATCTCAGAAACCTAAACAAGTAATTGAAGCAATAAGGAAATATTATGAAGAACAAAACGCTAACATTCATAGAGGAATTTATGCCTTAAGTGAAGAAGCAACACAACTTTATGAAGATTCAAAGAAAAAAGTTGCAAAATTTATAAATGCTCGACGATGGGAAGAAATAATATACACAAGAAATACGACAGAATCAATAAATTTAGTAGCCTACACTTGGGGTTGGAAAA